>DIEZ01000013.1:0-16636 GCA_002418885.1 Syntrophaceae bacterium UBA5761 | reverse complement strand
ACTTTTCCCGGGCGACGATCCCCTACGTGAGGGACAAGGGGCTTCAGACGTCGTACTACAAGCATCACGGTATCTACGCCTACCGTAAGGGCTTTCTCGACAGCTTTTCGCGCCTCGAACAGACGGAGCTGGAAAGGCTTGAGGCACTGGAGCAGCTTCGCGCCCTGGAGCACGGCTGCCGGATCAAGGTCGTGGAAACGCAATACGATTCCGTCGAGGTCGACACGCCCGCGGAACTGGAGCGGGTGAGACAAATCCTCATGGAAGGCATGCAGTGACGGTCATCGATTCCCATATCCACTGTGGCGTCCAGAACACAGACCTCCCCTTTGAGACAGTCCGGCGGTTTATCGAAAGCGGCGATATCCAAGGTGCCTGCCTTTTTGCGCCGGTGGAGGACATCTACGACAGGTACGACTACCATTTTAAGGATACGCCCCGCTGGGCGGCCTGCCGGCAGAGGGCAAACGAGTACCTGCTCGACATCCAGAGGCACCGGCAGGACATCTTTGCCTACTTCTTCGTCTGGAACGACTTCCGGAAGGAGGAGTTGAAAAAAGGCTACAGGGGGGTCAAGTGGCACCGGCACACCTACGAGCCGGAGTACGACTACGAAAGCCCCCTGTGCGAGGAGTTTCTGCAGGAAGTCTACCGCCTGCAACTTCCCATCGTCCTGGAGGAGTCCTTCGAAAACACCCGCTACTTCGTCCGGCGGGTGGCGGGCAGGACGCCCGTCATCATTCCCCACATGGGCGGTTTGAACGGCGGCTTCCGGGCGCTCTTCGATTCGGGCATCTGGGATGATGAGGCCGTCTATGCCGACACGGCACTGGCCTCAGGCCGGGAGATAAAGACTTTCTTTAACCGGTACGGAAGTACGAGGCTTATCTTCGGCAGCGACTTCCCCTTCGGGATCCCCTACCACGAGTTTCAGACGGTTGCCAGCCTTGGCCTCGACCGGGAAGACGTCGAAAACATGGCTCACCGAAACATCCTGCGGCTGGTAAAGGCGGATGCGTGACCCGGCCCCCCTCTTCGCTCTTTTTGCGGCTTGATTGCCGAAGAGGGCTAAGACCCTCAGCCCCCCTCCCATCCCTTGAAAGAGCGCAGGGAAGCGGCGCTTTTCTCCGGGTAGTCGTAGCCTTCGTACTGCGTCGGCTCTCCGACGATCTCGTCTATCTTGGACTGGATTTCGGCCCGTTCCTTGCTTGCCGCCCAGGCCTTCCAATCGTCGATGCCTTGCCAGGTGCTGATGACAAGATACTCGTCGGGCCGGTCGATGCTCCTCATGGTTTCCCCGGATATGTATCCCGGTTGGGCCACGGCCCGGAGCCGGAGTTCACCGATGAGGTTGAGGAGCGCCATGCCTTTTTCCCGGGGGACTTTTCTTTTGATGAGGATTTTGACCGCCATCGTTCTACCTCCTGATTAGAAATTTGACACGGACCCCGACAGGGGGCTTTGGGTTAAGGGATAGATTCAAGACGCACGTGACGAGATTGAAGCTTTCTGTGAGTTTATGATATAGATTTCCGTCTCAATTTTCAAGCCGAAAGAGTGATTACCATGGAAGTAACGGCGGGTCTCCATGCCTTTATATGGCGAAATCCCAGGGCTAACAACGCAAACACCTACCTGATAGCGGGCAAGAAAAACATCCTCATCGACCCCGGCCATCTTCATTTCTTTGATCACGTAGTAAACGGTCTCGGCCGCCTCGGCATCACCGTGTCGCAGGTGGACGTAGTCCTGGTCACGCACGCCCACATAGACCACATGGAGGCCGTCGGCATTTTCGGCGAATCGACTCTCACCGCCATGAGCCGGGAGTCTTTTCAGTTCATCGAAGGAAGCGGCGGTAAAATCAGGGAGCCGGAATTCTTCTTGCAGGAAGGCACCCTCACAGTCGGTGACGTTTCTCTCGACGTTCTGATGACCCCGGGCCATTGCCCCGGCTCTCTCAGCTTTTACTGGCCCGACCGGAAGGCCCTCTTCACGGGGGACGTCGTCTTCAGCCAGGGCATCGGGCGCACAGACCTTCCCGGCGGAAGCGGGAGGTTACTCAAGGAGAGCATCGAGCGACTTTCCCGTCTGGACGTCGATTACCTGCTTCCCGGGCACGGTGCAGTCGTGGTCGGCAAAGAGAAGGTCAAAGACAACTTCCGCATGGTTGCGGATTACTGGTTCGATTACCTGGATTGAAAGATGAACATATCCCTGAAAGGTAGGCCCTGACATGAAAATTGAGCAGCGTAAATGGACCCATGGGCAGGGGCGGTTTCCCGACGGCCCTTCTTCTTTGAAGGAATCGGCCCAACTGGTGCTCGTGTTCGGTGCGACGTCGCTACTGAAGGATGACGGCCATTTTCACCGTATCAGAAAGGCCTACCCCGGTGCCGACGTCATCGGGTGTTCGACGGCCGGGGAGGTATGCGGCCTTCGGGTCTTCGATGATTCTCTCGTCACCACGGCGGTCCATTTCGATGCTGCGAAGGTCGGCGTAGCTGCGACGGAGATCACGAACAAAGAAAACAGCTTCGACGTCGGGAAAGAGCTGGCCCGGTCCGTCGAGCACGAGGGGCTCGTTCACGTGTTTGTCGTCTCGGACGGCCTCAACGTGAACGGAAGCGCACTCGTAAAAGGCCTGTCGGCATGTTTGCCGGAAGGAGTGACGATTTCGGGGGGATTGGCCGGCGACGGTGAACGGTTTGCGGAAACGCTCGTGGTAGGCAACGGGCCTCCTGCCGGGAACACGGTCGCCGTCGCGGCGTTTTACGGAGAGAGACTGCGTGTTTGTTGCAGCTCTTTCGGCGGATGGGACCCCTTCGGCCCTGAAAGGCTGGTAACGCGGTCGCGGGAAAACGTCCTCTATGAGTTGGACGGAAAGTCTGCCCTCGAAATATACAAACAATACCTGGGGGACTACGCCCGCGGCTTGCCGGCGACGGCGCTCCTTTTTCCCCTCAGTGTTCGCTTCGAAGAGGATGAAAAGGGCCTTGTCCGGACCATCCTGAGGATCGACGAAGACGAAAAGAGCATGATTTTTGCGGGGGATATTCCGAAAGGGGCCTATGCCCGCTTCATGAAGGCGAACGTAAATCGGTTGGTCGACGGCGCCGCGAAGGCGGCAAAGAGTTGTCTGTGTACGGACCGGTGTTACGACCAAGGACCGGACCTTGCCGTCCTCATCAGTTGCGTGGGGCGAAAGATGGTGCTGAAACAGCGGGTGGAAGAGGAGATAGAGAGTGTGCACGAGATACTGGGGCCGCGGACGGCGTTTGCCGGGTTTTACTCCTACGGGGAGATCGCGCCTCCTTTCCCGGGGGATAAGAGTGAGTTGCACAATCAGACCATGACGGTCACGACTTTTTTAGAGAAATAGGCCAGAGAAACGATGCACAGCTTACTGCGACGCCAGATAGAAAAACATTTCGGCGGTATAGAAGGGATTACCGACAGAATCGAGGCTTTCATAGGGTTGATCGACGAAACTTACCGTGAGTTCGACAAGGACAGGGAGCTCCTCGAGCGGTCCCTCGAAATGACCTCGAAGGAGATGCTCCAGGTCAACGCCGAGATGCGGGCCCTTTTGCGAACAATGCCCGACCTCCTCATCACGCTCGATTACGACGGGACGGTTCTGCACCCCCCTGTCGGCGGACTTGCGGACCTCGTTATGCCCCCTGAAGACTTGGTGGGTAAGAAAATCTACGCGATACCGAACAAAGAAGCGGGGAAAAGATTCCGGGACGCCCTCGAAAAAGCCAAGGCGACAAGCGCCGGTGTAACCTTTGAATATTCCCTCCTTATAAATGGGTCTATGAACGTATATGAGGCCCGGCTCTTCCCCGTCAACTCACACCGGAACTTCGTTATCATACGGAACATCACGGAATGGGTGGAGGCGGAGGCCGCTCTTCTGGAGAACAAACGGCAACTTCAAAAGAGAAACAGGGAACTGATGAGGACGAAGAACTTCCTCCAGGGCATTCTCGAAAGTTCCGCCGATTGCATCGTCACGGCCGGCCTTACCGTCACTATTCTTTACGCCACGCCGAGCACAAAGAAAATATTCGGGTATGAACCGCAGGAAGTGACAGGCAAGAAGGCCTATGCCTTTTTTGAAAAGGGCATAGAGGACGCCCGTTCCATCATAGAGGAGGTCAGGGAAAAGGGCGAACTGAGAGACCGTTCGCTCAGAGTGAGGGCAAAGAGCGGTGAATTTATCGACGTCAGCGTGTCTGTGTCCCCGATGGTAGACGAAAACGGGGCCCCTCTGGGAACCATGGGAATAGTCAGGGACGTGAGGGAAAGGAAGAAGCTGGAGGCACAGCTCATGCAAGCCCGGAAGATGGAGGCGGTCGGCACTCTGGCCGGCGGAATCGCTCATGATTTCAACAACCTCCTCATGGGCATTCAGGGGTACGCGTCCCTTGTCCTCCTCGATTTAGACGAAGGGCACCCCCATTTCTACAAGCTGAAATGCATCCAAGAGTTGGTAAAGAGCGGGGCTGCGTTGACGGGGCAGCTCCTCGGGTTTGCCAGGGGAGGGCGGTACGAGGTAGTGCCTGCCGACCCAAACGAGATAGCCGAAAGCTCCGTTGTCTTGTTCGGCCGAACGCGAAAGCAGGTGAGGTTCCACGAGCGGTATGAAAGGGACCTGTGGTCTGTCGAGGTCGATGTCGGTCAGATGCGGCAGGTCTTCCTCAATCTTTTTGTCAACGCCTTCGATGCCATGCCGGAGGGCGGGGATGTTTACGTCGAAACGGAAAACGTCTACCTCGACGAAAAGTATGCCGAAAACTGTGGGGTAAGGCCCGGCCCGTTTGTCAAGTTATCGGTTACCGATACCGGCCCGGGAATGGACGAAAAAACCATAGGGAGGATATTCGAGCCCTTCTTCACGACCAAGGACATGGGGAAGGGCACCGGACTCGGCCTTGCGACCGTCTACGGAATCGTGAAGGGGCACGGCGGGGTCATAGACGTTTACAGTAGAGCAGGATACGGCACGACATTCAACGTCTATATCCCCATGTCGAAGAAGGAACGCAAGCGGGAAGACCGACCGCTCAAGGAGACGGCGAACGGAAGCGAGACGATCCTCCTCGTTGATGATGAAGAGGTGATCCTCGATGTGAGCAGAGAGATGCTCGAGTCGCTCGGCTATAAAATTTTCCAGGCTGCCGGCGGCCGGGACGCCGTCGAGATCTATGCGGCGAACAAGGGGAAGGTCGACCTTGTGATGCTGGACATGATCATGCCCGGCATGAGCGGCAGTGAGACCTTCGACAAGCTCAGGGAGATAAATCCCCATGTAAAGGTCGTTCTGTCGAGCGGATACAGCATAAACGGAACGGCCTCGAACATCATGGAAAAGGGGTGCCGGGGTTTTATCCAGAAACCCTTCAACTTCGAGCAGCTTTCTTCGGTGGTACGAAAGGCGTTGACTTCCGAGTAGCCACCGATACGACGGCCTACCCGTGCGAACATGCCGGGGAAAATGAGCTCACGTCGAGGGCGTTGAAGAGGAGCGGGCAGCTCGAAACGATTGCGCAGTGCCGACTCGATTTGAGTCGGTTTCTATGGTTGAGAAAGAAGGCGGCCTTTGAGGGCTGCAGCGGATTTTTTGCGGAACTCCTGCCACTCCGGACTGCGGGAAAGGTTGGGCACGACGGCGGTTCCGGAGACCCGGCACGCCAGGCTTTCTTTCATCCGCTCCAGGTACCCCTCTCTTGCCGAGGCGATCTCTTCCTGGAGGCTCCGGAACGCCTCCTCCAGAGGCCCGGTCTCCATCCCAAGGACTACCCGGAGGATTTCCAGGACGCGACCATAATCCCCTTCCGGGTCGATGTGGTCGGCGAGGATTTCCTTCAAAAGTTCCCGTGCCTCCCCTTCCCGGCCCGCTGCGATGCTTGTGAAATCTGCCTTCGTTTCATCTATAGTGAGGCGGCCGTCGAGGGGTTTTTGTGCCAGTCCTCTCAGCCTTCCCTCTAATTCCCTGCGCCGGAGTTCCCGCTTTTCCCCGTCCGTCAGGGTAAGGTTCTTCGTCCTTTCCATCACAAGGTCCAGCGTACTTCTTATCTCTGCCATAAGGGTTTCCTTTCTTCGTTGCCGTCTACCCCGTCGGGAAAAGAAACATAGCGGAATCACCCGATTTTATCAATAGTTATCCGCGGGGTTTTTGGTAATTTTCGTCGAGAGCGGACAGAACTTTTAATTCTACAGTATATTGATGTGGAGTTTTCTTGGGTGCCGCGTTAGGATGGAACAAATATGCCGGGGGCGGGGCGTGAAAGACTGCATCGACCTCCAGGGCGACATTACAGTAAGAGAGACGGCGTGAGTTCCGACGAGATTCTTCGTAAGGGCATGCTCCTTGGGCTTCGCAACGGTTGGGGCGGCTTTGTCTGGATGATGAAAATCATCATTCCGGTCTCATTCTGCACGGAGCTTCTTGCCTGGAGCGGGTGGCTGCAGAAGGCGGATTTTGTCTTTCGGCCCTTGATGAAACTGATGGGCCTGCCGGCCATGGCGGCCTACCCCTTGCTCGTCGGCGCGACCACCGGCATCTACGGGGGGATCGCCGTGATGGTGGCCCTCCCGTTCACAAAGGGGGAAATGACCCTCTTGGCCGTTTTCCTTCTTGTCGCCCACAACCTGGTTCAAGAAGGGATCGTCCAGGGCAAATCCGGCATCAATCCCTGGAAGGCCACCTTCATCCGACTTTTTACGGCCGCGCTGACCGTCGCGGTTCTTGCTCCCTTGCTCGTGGGCGGGGAGTCTTCCGTGGCGGAGACGCCGGTTGTCCTTTCTTCCCATGTGAAAACTCTCGGTGAAATGGTCCTGTCCTGGGCCTTGACCATGCTTAGTCTGGCGATCCGGATTCTCCTGATCATAATCACGATCATGACATTCCTGGAGGTCATGAAAGTCAAGGGTTGGATCAACGGCCTGGTGCGGTTTCTCGCCCCTGTCTTGAGGGTTATGGGACTCAGTCGGGAGGTGGGGTTCGTCTGGCTGACCGGCGTCATCTTCGGCCTGGCCTACGGAGGGAGCGTGATCATTCAGGAATCGCGAGCAGGACACATAAGCCGGGAGGACATCGAGACGCTCCACCTTTCCATCGGGATCAACCACGCGATGGTTGAAGACCCTGCACTTTTCCTTTCCTTGGGCCTGATCCCCTTTTGGCTCTGGGTCCCAAGGATAGTCGTGGCCATCCTCATGACGCGCCTCTTCACGCTCTGGCGTAAATTCCTCCCCCGGAGGATAGCGGCGTG
Source organism: Syntrophaceae bacterium UBA5761 (assembly GCA_002418885.1). Taxonomy (GTDB): domain Bacteria; phylum Desulfobacterota; class Syntrophia; order Syntrophales; family UBA4778; genus UBA2207. The sequence goes on along the minus strand of DIEZ01000013.1, from coordinate 9,353 downwards.
AAAAAGGCCATCTTTTTCCCCATCGCCTCGCACTTTCTCTTCCACTTCTATGAGATCGCCTTCCCGGCGCTGGCCATCCCGTTGACGTTATCGCTGGGGATGAGCCTCAAGGATGTCCTCGCGCTCGGATTTCCCATGTACGTGGCTTTCGGTATTTTTTCCCTGCCTTGGGGGTTGTTCGCCGACCGTTTCACCAACCACCTCACCCTGATGATCGGTTTCTTCGGTTGTGCCGCCGGTTCTTTCCTGGCCGCGACCTCGTCCACCCCGACGGGCATCATGTGGTCGCTCGCCCTGATCGGGACATTCTGTTGCATCTGTCACCCCGCCGGCATGGGACTGATGTCGCACGGCGGCGAAAGCCGGGGGTCGGCGCTGGGGATTTACAGTGTCGCCGGGACTGTCGGGCTGATCGTAGGGCCTTTCCTGGTCGGCGTCCTGAACTGGCTTGCCGGATGGAAATTGGCCTATGCGGCGATGGGCGTCGTCAGCCTGTCCTGCGGGGCGGCCATGCTGTTTTTCCGGATCGACGAATCGCACATCAGCAAAAAGACGACCGAGATCAACGGTGGAGGAAATGATAAAGGATTTACATGGGGAACCGTGATTCTATTCTTCTGGATCGTGACCCTGGGCGGGTTGGTATACCGGATCAACATTGTCGCCCTTCCGGCGTACTTGGAGATGAAGGCGGGTTTGCTTGTGCGGTACTTCCACGACATGCTGAGCATCCCGACTATGGCTGCTACGACGACGATGGCCGCAGCAACCTTGACTTCGCTCATCTATGTGGCGGGCATATTCGGTCAAGTATGGGGTGGGAAGATAGCCGACCGCCACGAATTGAAGCGGCTCTGGTTTTTCTTCTATGGCATCACCATGCCGCTCGCACTGTTGTTGGCCTTCCTCAGCGACCAATGGCTCGTCGCTGTGGCGGCGGTCTACGTGTTTTTCGCGCTGGGCATCCAGCCCATAGAAAACAGCCTGATCGCCGTGTTCACGCCGCCGCGGTGGCGAAGCACCGGTTATGGGTTGGGGTCGATCCTGATTTTCGGGGTGGGGGCGCTGGCGGTCTACCTGGTAGGGTGGGTGTCCGCGCACTGGTCACTGGGGGTCGTCTATCTTTGTTCGAGCGGCTTGGTCTTGTTGATCCTTGTCAACATAGCCTTTCTTTTCCGTCTAACCCGCGGCAGAGACCTGCGGAACAGGGACGACATCTAAACCCTCACAAGGGCGGTGGAGTAAGTCCGTCAAGAAGTAGGCGGAGTTACGGCTGCCAAGAATATGCCGTCCCGTTTGCTCAAATTTCTGTAGGTATGCAAGTAACTGCTGGGATGATAGATCGTGTCCCCTTTCCGTAAAAGGTGAATCTCTTCCGTGCCGGTCTTTGGGTCTTTCAGTCTCACCTCAAAGATACCTTGAATGATATGCGAGAACTCTTCTCCTTTATGCTGCATGGGACCGAGGACAGCCCGGGTTTCATGATGAAATAACCCGGCCATATTTTCTTGTTCTTCTTGGTGCTCACTAATTCCAATATAACCGTGCCCTGTTCATCCGGCCCGATATAGCGGGCATCAGCCAGCCTTACTTTGGTAATGTTTCTTGCGTCGTTCAGCCGGACCATTTTGCCGTCGACGGGTTGATTCTCTGTCAAATCAGCGAGCGTCAGATTCAAGTATCTCAGAATCTTCTGCATGTTTGAAAAGCTGACATCGGTCTTGTCGTTCTCGACCAAGCTGATGAAAGATGGTGAGAGGTTGGTTGCCTCCGCCAGTTCTTTGATGGTCACGTCTTTGGCAATCCTGAAATATTTCAACCTCTTTCCATAACGGGGAGGCTTCTCTCCTTTTTTCATCTTCCCGACCTTTCTGTTTTCGTTGTGATACATGGACTCAAAAAGGATCGCCTAAAAGTGAGCCGCTTTTGGAAAAGGAATTATTACGAACAGTGTTTGAATTTATCTCAACTTAAGCGAGGAGGCAAACTGAAAGAGGTCGTTTCGGACATTCAGACATGTCGAAGCTGCGTTCGAACTCCCGTAACACCTCCGCCCGGCTCAGCCGACACCTCCTGTCGGCGACCATAACAAACAGGACAGGCCCGATGCTACAGAACCGGACATATCACGGATGGCTCATAATTTTCAATAATACCTTGACAAAATCCGGCGTCTATGGTTTAGAAGGTTGCTTAAACTTTCAATAGGATCGATGTCATGAAGAAGACTTTAAGGAACACCAGCAACATAAAGAGAAAGAGGACCCATGGTTTTCTCGTGAGGATGGCGACCAGGGGAGGAAGATTGGTCCTGAGTAGAAGGCGGGCAAAGGGGCGAAAGCGGTTGACCGTGTAGAGCGAGTTCCGGGGAAAGACGCAAGCCGGCAGGTAGGGCATGGTAGTTTCCAGAAAGCCCGGTCTGCGGGGAAGATGAAAAGACACTCTTTCAGGAAGAGCGAAAGGATACTGAAGAAAAAAGACTTTTCCGCCGCCTACGACAAAGGGAAGCGGCTTTCCTCGGCAAATTTCATCGTTTTTTTGCACCCCAATGAGTCCGGCATCCCGAGGCTTGGGGTAACGGTCAGCAAAAAGGTCGGCGAGGCGGTGAAGAGAAACCGCATCAAACGCCTTTTGAGGGAATTTTTCAGGTTGAACAAAGACAGACTCCCGTCCGGACAGGATATCGTAATCGTTGCAAGGAAAGACACCTCGACGAAAAAGTATGATGAAGTCAGGCGGGAACTGGAGACCCTCCTCATGGCAGGAGTGGTCGATTGATACAGATGAAGATGCTCGCGAAGATCACCGTTTTTACGATAAAAGTCTATCAACTTGTTTTATCTCCCCTTTTTTCACCGTGCTGCCGATTTTATCCCTCCTGTTCCGAGTACACGATTCAGGCCGTCGAGCGATACGGTTTTCTGAAGGGTCTGTACCGCGGCCTGACGAGGCTGCTCCGGTGTCATCCTCTCAGCCAAGGCGGGTATGACCCCATAAAGTAGTACGTGCAGCGGGGAATCTGGAGGCAGCTTAATGGATAAAAGGACAATCATTGCCATCATTCTATCCTTCGCCGTTGTCCTGGCTTTTCAGTATTTTTTCGTAAAGCCGGCTCCGCAACAACCGGCTACGCCTTCCTCGAAAGAAGGGCAGGTCGCTCCTCAAAAGGCCCCGTCGAAGTCTCAGCCTGCCCCGGCGGCAGCTCTTGCTCCGGCGAAGGCCCTTCGCCCTACCGTCGTCTCAGCGCCTGCCCGGGAAATCAGGGTTGAAACGCCTCTGTATGTGGCAGTTTTCACGACAAAAGGGGCCGGCCTGGAATCCTTCAAGCTGAAAGCCTACCGCAAGACCCTGAACGAGAATTCAGACATGGTAGGCCTTGTGGAGGTCAAAGAGGGGATGGCCCCGCCGCTTGCGGTTTCTTTCGCCGATTCGAGCGTAAACATCGCCCCCGACAGTGTCTACAGGGCGGATTCCGACTCCGTCGTGCTCGCGCAGGCGGGCGAAAGCCGCAGGCTGAACTTCTCCCTTGCCACGCCGGAGGGGGTGCAGGTCGAAAAAACATTCATCTTCTACGCAGACCGGTATCATGCCGACCTTGAGGTCCGGGTCTTCAATCCCACGGCCGCCAACCTAAACGAAAAGGCGCAGTTGTCCTGGAACCAGTACGTCGATCCCAAGGCTGTTGAGGACAGTTACGGCCATGATGGTCCGATCTACAGCATCAAAGACGACGTGGAGACAGTAACCGTCAGCAAGATGGAGGCCCGGAAGGTCTTTCCTCCGCCTGTTTCCTGGGGGGGCTTCGAGAGCAAGTATTTCATCGCGGCGTTGATCCCGAAGCAACCGTCGCTGACCGGCCTCGTAACCGTAAAGGACGATTCCAACCAGGTGACAGTCGCCCTGGAAGGTCCGACCAACATCGTCCCGACGGGGCAGGCTGCAGTCTTCGGCTATTCTCTCTACCTCGGCCCTAAAGAACACAAGGCCCTGACAGCGGAAGGTGTGGGCCTCGAAAATGCCATCGACTTCGGCTCCTGGATCAAATGGTTGGCGCTGCCCCTCCTGATTGCCCTGAACTTTCTTTACAAGTTCGTCAACAATTATGGGGTGGCCATCCTCATCCTGACGGCTGTGATCAAGGTCATTTTCTGGCCCCTGGGCAACAAGAGCTACAAATCGATGAAGGACATGCAGAAACTGCAGCCCCTGATCAATGAGCTGAGGACGAAATACAAGGACGACAAGCAGCGCCTGAATCAGGAGGTTATGCAGCTTTACAGGACATACAAGATCAACCCCATGGGCGGGTGTCTGCCGATACTCATCCAGATACCTGTTTTTTTCGGGCTCTACAAGACGCTCCTCTATTCCATCGAGCTCCGTCATCAGCCCTTCGTCTGGTGGATTCAAGACCTCTCGGCGAAGGACCCTTATTACATCACGCCGATCATCATGGGGGCGACCATGTTTTGGCAGCAGAAGATGACCCCTTCCGCCGGCGACCCGATGCAACAGAAGGTAATGCTGGCCATGCCGATTATCTTCACTTTCCTGTTCCTTAACTTCCCCTCCGGGCTGGTCATCTACTGGTTGTTCAACAACATCCTGAGTATCGGTCAGCAGTATTACATCAACAAGAAATTGGTTTAACGAGGTGTTTCAGATGGATACGCTTGAGGTCGAAGGAAAGAGCATTGACGAGGCGATAGAGAATGCCTGCAGGGAATTCAAAGTGCCCCGCGAAAAGCTGAACATCGAGATCCTGTCGGAAGGGTCGTCCGGGCTTCTGGGCCTCGTGGGAACGAAAAAGGCCCGCATCCGGGCTAGCCTTATGACCTTTGAGGTGGAGACGGAGGCGGCCAAAGAAACGACGGAGGCTCCGCCGGGAAAACCCGCGGAAGAGGCAACGGAAACGGGGGATACGGCGGAAAAGGCGCGGGATATCCTGACGGGGATTCTTTCTCGGATGGGGATGGATTTCCCTGTGACCGTCGAAGAAACGGACGAGGCCATAACTTTGAACATCAAAGGAGACGGCTCCGGGCTGCTCATCGGCAAAGGTGGTCAGACCCTCGACGCGATACAGTACATCCTCAATAAGGCGGTCGGAAAAACGGGCAGGGACAGGAGGATGATAGTCCTCGATACGGAAGACTACCGGGACCGAAGGGACGAATACCTGGTAACGCTGGCGGAGAAGCTTGGGCAGAAGGTCAAAAAGACGAAGAAACCGATAACGGTCAACCACCTGAGCGCCCGCGACCGCAGGGTCATCCATATCGCCCTGAAGGACGACGAAATCCTGACCACAAAGAGCAGGGGCGAGGGGATGTACAGGAAGATCATCATCCTGCCGAAAAAGAAGGAGTAAGCCTCATCCGAGCGGTTTCGACCGGAAAAGAAGACACGATCGCAGCCGTCGCCACCCCGCCGGGAGCGGGCGGCATCGGCGTCATCCGGGTGAGCGGCCCGAAAGCGGAAGAGGTCGGTCGCCTGCTCTTCCGGCCCGGAAAACGGCCCTGTCCCTTTGCTACCCACCATTTCTATCATGGCGATATCCTGTCCCGAGAGAGCGGGGCCGTCCTCGACGAGGCCCTGGTCGTTCTTATGCGGGCACCCCGTTCCTACACCGGTGAAGACACCCTGGAAATCCATTGTCACGGCAGCCCCGCCGTTCTGCGGGCGGTGCTCGAGGAGGTATTGAAGGCCGGGGCCAGGCTGGCGGAGCCGGGAGAGTTTACCCGCCGGGCTTTTCTTAACGGCCGGATGGACCTCTCCCAGGCGGAAGCCGTTGCCGACCTCGTCGGTGCGAGGGCGGCGAAGGCCCGTGAAGTCGCCCTCGCCCAGCTCAAGGGCGGCCTCGCCAAAAAGGTCAAGGAGATACGGGCGGCCCTGGAGGAGCAACTGGCCATGCTGGAAGCGGCCGTGGATTTCCCCGAAGAGAACATCGAGACGGAACCGCCTTCCGAGACGGCAGGAAAGATAGATGCGGTGGCCGGGGAAATCGCAAGATTGCTCGCCGGTTATGAAGAGGGGCGGCTCTACCGTGAAGGGGTCCGCGTCGTGATCGCAGGAAGGCCCAACGTGGGGAAGTCGAGCCTACTGAACCGGCTTCTCGGGGAGGAACGGGCTATCGTGACCCCCATCCCCGGCACCACCAGGGATTTCATAGAAGAGGAGATACAGGTAGGCGGCGTGGCCGTTCGCCTTGCAGACACGGCGGGCATCAGGGAGGCCGAAGACGCGATCGAAGAAGAAGGCATAAGCAGGGTCTGGGAAAGGGTCGCGAGGGCGGACGTCGTCGTCTTCCTCCTGGACGGGAGCGCGGGCATTTCCGCCGGTGACCTCCGGATACTGGGAGGGTTAAAGGAAAAAAAGGTCATTGTGGCGGTCAACAAGAGCGACCTGCCGCAGCGCCTCGGCCGGGCGGACGTCGAAAGAGCCCTGTCGGGGTCTCGACCCCTCAGGATATCCGCGAAATTTGGGAGCGGTATAGAAGAACTGAAAAAATTGATCTTAGAGACCGTCCTGGGAGGCGAAGAGATGGAGTGCAGGGAAGAGCTCCTCTGTAACGCACGTCACAAGGATGCATTCGAAAGGGCAGCCGAATTCCTCGCGCAAGCCGGGGAAAGCCTGGCTTCGGGCCTCTCTCCGGAATTCGTCGCCCAGGACATCAGGGATGCCTTGCAGAGCCTCGGTGAAATAACCGGCGAGACGACGAGCGAAGATATTTTAGACCGAATCTTCGCGTCTTTTTGCGTCGGCAAGTGAGCTTTCGGCATAGCAACTTTTGACTGGATTGTCACAATTGAGGAGCGAAAATAAAGAACAAGGAGGTTCGATGAACAATGAAGAGAAAAGTCTTTGCCTGCGTTTTACTGCTCGTAGCCGTGATTTCCGCGGCCTATGCAGCGGAAGGGAAGAAGGCATTGATGGTCATTGCCTCTCAGGACTTCAGGGACGAAGAGCTCCTGACGCCGAAAGAAATACTGGAAAGCAAAGGGGTCAAGGTGACGATCGCCTCTTCTTCCCTCGACACCGCTACGGGGATGCTCGGCGCGAAGGTCAAGCCGGATATCCTCATAGCGGATGTGAACGTGAATGATTTCGATGCGGTTATCTTCGTCGGCGGTGCCGGGGCGAGAGAATATTTTAACAATCCCGTCGCGTTGAAGATTGCCCGGGATGCGTATAAACGGGGGAAGCTCGTGGGGGCGATATGCATCGCGCCTCGGGTTCTGTCCGAAGCGGGTATCCTCAAAGGGAAAAAAGCGACGGTTTATAGCTCCGAGGCGAAGGCATTGAAGGCAAAAGGAGCTATCTACACGGGTAGGGACGTTGAAGTCGACGGGAAGGTCGTGACGGCATCTGGTCCTCAGGCGGCGGAGCAGTTCGGCAAAACGATCGTCAACTTGCTGAAATAATTCGAGAGATTTTAGCAGCGGGAAATGCTCTTGTTTTGGCCTTGACGCCGGGCCCAAAACGGTTGCCGCGTGTCGCTCTCAGGCCATCGTTGCCAAAGTCTTGCGGAAGCGGGCGAGGGACAGGGCAAAGAGGATGGAGCCGATGAGGGCCAGGAAAAAAAATTGCGGCCAGACGACAGAAACACCTGCCCCGCGGTACAGGATTGCCTGGGCGAACATGACGAAATGGGTGTTCGGTGCCCCCAGCATCACGACCTGGATGAACTCCGGCATGCTCTCCCGGGGAGTGGTGCCCCCCGAGAGGATCTGCAGGGGCAGGAGCACGAGCATCATCAGCAAACCGAACTGGGGCATGGAGCGGGCGAAGGTGCCCAGGAAGATGCCCAGAGACGTCGTCGCAAAGAGATGGAGCGCCGTCCCGACCAGAAACAAGGTGACTGAGCCTTCGATAGGAACCCTGAGCAGTCCCTGGACGATGAAGAGCAGCGAAAAGGCCGTGGCGGCAAGCACGACGAGCGCCATGGCCCATACCTTGCCTGTCATGATCTCGAAGGGGGTCACCGGCATGACCAGCAGATGCTCCACGGTCCCGTGCTCCCGCTCCCGGAGCAACGCGGCACCGGTGAGGATGATGGAGAGGAGGGTCACGTTGTCGATGATCTTCATGACCGCCCCGAACCATGTCTTATTCAGCTCTGGATTGAAGCGCGCCCGCAGGGACAGGTCCACAGGGGGGGTCCGGTAGGCGCGATACCCCTGGAGGAAGCTGGAGACCTCGCCGTCGATTATTGTCTGGATGTAACCGCTTCCGGTGAAGGCCTGGCTCATCCGGGTGGCGTCGACGTTGAGCTGGATCGTCGGCGAGCGGCCGGCGAGGACGTCGTGCTGGAAATCGGGCGGGATGTTGACTGCAAAGGTGTCGATGCCGGCGTCCATCCGGGCATCCATCTCCGCCCGTGTTATCATCTTGGGGGGCATGAAGTAGGGCGGATAGAAGGCATCTACGATGCGAGCCGAGAGCGGCGAACGGTCTTCGTCCACGAAAGCGATGGGAGCCTTGTGGAGTGTCTCGGGCAGGGCCGTCGCGCCGGTGTAAATCGCGAAGGTAAAGGCGAAGAAAATCAGGAAGAGCATCACCGGGTCGCGCAGTAGGCTGCGCAGTTCTTTGACGCCGAGATGGAAGATGTTGGAGGCGTGCATGGTCAGGAGTCCTGTTTTCGCAGCAGTGCTACTCCAAGGCCGATGACGACGGGAATCGCCAGCAGCAGGGGAACGAAAGAGGCATGGAGGTCGCCGAAACCCAACCCCTTGGAGAAGGTACCCCGGGCGATGGTAAGGAAATGGGTCGTCGGATATATCCGGCCGATGAAGGCACCCGCTCCCTCCAGCGAGGAAACCGGGTCGATCACCCCGGAAAACTGGACCGCCGGCAGGATGGTCAGCAGTGCCGTGCCGAACAGGGCGGCTATCTGACTGCGCATGAAGGCTGAGATCACGAGCCCGAAGGCGGTGGCAATGACCACGTACAAGAACGCCGCGGCGCAGAGCGTGAGGAAACTCCCTTTCAGGGGCACGCGGAACAGGAAGATCGCCAGGGCGGTGAGGAGAAGAAAGTTGAGCAGCGCCAGGACCACATAGGGGATCTGTTTGCCCAGGAGGAACTCGAGCCGGGTCACGGGGGTGACGTAGAAATTGATGATGGAGCCCAGTTCCTTCTCCCGCACGACCGAGAGCGTGGTCAGCATGGCCGGTATCATCAGGAGAAGAAGCGGGATCACCGCCGGCACCATTGCCGGCAGGCTCTTGACGTCCGGGTTGTAACGGAAGCGTACCTCGACCTTGGCTGCCCCCAACGTTGCCGAGCGGCCGAGGACCTGGCGCGTGATGTTCGTGAGCCACTGGTTGTGCATCCCCTGCACGTAGCCGCGC
>DIEZ01000084.1:5465-5726 GCA_002418885.1 Syntrophaceae bacterium UBA5761 | reverse complement strand
AGCAGGGCCTTCTCGGCTTCGCCCAGCGCCATCCGCATGAATCGCTCGTCGTTCAACATGTGATAAAGTTTAACATTATGACAGCTCTTCCTGCATCGACAAATAAAAAATGGCTGCCCTTCTCTGCCTCATCGCTTCCTGAAACTCCGATTTACCCTTCGCCACCTTGCAAAACTACACCACTTTCAGCACCGGCTGAAAGGACATGATTGATGATTTTCAACATCGAGGCAATTTCTCCCTGATGTTTCAAGTAATACC
>DIEZ01000084.1:522-5421 GCA_002418885.1 Syntrophaceae bacterium UBA5761 | reverse complement strand
TCATCCGTCTCGTCATCGCCCACGAAAAATCCCTTCGATCGACCGGCAAGGTTCATCAGCTGCAGAAAGGCATCTCCCTTGTCCGGGGCATCCTCAGGCAACAGGTTCTCCACGTATTTGCCCCCTATTCTCCTGGGTGGAGGAATAAGACGGTCTATAATATGGTCCAAGATCGAACGGGTCTCTATGGGATTCTTTACCGCTCGGTAGTGAATGGCGATGGATAGCTTCTTGTTCTCGATGCGGATCCCCGGATCACGCTTGATAAATCCTAATCTCCGCAGTTGAACTTCCCACTCGCAGACCGTTTTCCGAAACTCCTCTTCTCGCGCTTCCCAACCCGGCAGTCCCTGCACTCCGTGATTACCCACGATGCGGTGAGGAATGAACCCCATGCGAATTTTCGCATCTTCACAAGAGCGCCCGGTAATTATGGCCACATATGCCCGCTCCTTAAGCTCTTCCAAACCGGTGATTACTTCTTTCGGCACAGCGGTCTTATCGGGATCATCCACTATGGGTGCCAGTGTTCCGTCGAGATCGAACGCGAAAAGCGTATCCCGGCTTACGAAGTTGATTAATGCCTGCCTGCCTCCGTCGCTAAGCAAGTAACGGGCTGTTTTCATAGCCCTCTGAAGGTGCCGCCGAGTCGAATCGATAGCCTCTCTCGCTGGCGCACCCTCGCCGCATCGATCAGTAATCTCCCCGCCCAGCGGTATACATTGAAGTCCTTAACCAATGCCCTCATGCTGCGCATCCGGTCTCTCCGCTCGTTCTCCGGCATCGTAAGCGCACGGTAAAGCATCTCTGCTGTCTGCTCAATATGATAGGGGTTGACGATCAAGGCTTCGTGAAGCTCGTGTGCCGCTCCGGTAAACTGGCTCAAGAGGAGAACCCCTTGTTCGTCATCACGCGCCGCTATATACTCTTTTGCCACCAGATTCATCCCATCATGAAGACTCGTTACGAGACATACATCCGCTGCCCGGTAGTATTTATTGATCTCTTCCGGCTCGTGGTGGGCGATACGGAGAATAACGGGCACATAAGAACCCTTCTGAAACCGTGCATTTATATCTTTGACCATGTCACGAACATACCCCTCAAGGTTCCTATAGTCTTGGAGCGTAGAGCGAGAGGGAGCGGCAATCTGAATGAAGTAAAAACGGCCCACCATTTCCGGATACAATTCGAGCATTCTTTCGACGGCCCGTAACCGCTCCGGAATGCCTTTGGTGTAATCCAACCGATCCACGCCCAAACCGATAAAACTGTCATAAGGAATGTCCAAAAAGGAACAGATTTCCTTTCGACATTCCTCGACGGACGGCCAATTACCTTCCGTAGGCCATTGAATGGAAATAGGGTAGCTCTCGACCAGTGTCAGTTGCCCTTGCCTCATAATAGTAGAGGTTTCTTGCTCAATTCTCGCTTCCAGATAACGATCGACGGTGCTAAGAAAGTTGCGGCAGTGAAAACGCGTATGAAAACCAACGATCGTGCTGCCCAACAACCCCGCCAGCACTTCTTCTTTCCACGGACAGATATTGAATGCCTCGGGATTGGGCCACGGTATATGCCAAAAGGTGATGATCGTGGCCCGGGGCAATAGTTCCCGGAGCATCTCGGGTAATAATGCAAAGTGATAATCTTGGACGAGAACCAACGGGTCTTCGGTCTTTGCTTCTTCTGCGACCGCCTCGGCGAAGCGGCGATTGACGGTAATGTAACATTCCCAGTCTTCGCTCCGGAATACGGGTCTGATATGGGCAATATGGCAGAGGGGCCAGAGCCCTTCGTTAGAAAACCCATAGTAGTATCCTTGTTCCTCCGCTGCCGTCAGCCAGATTCGACGAAGCGTATATTGCTCCTTTCCGGGCGGAACCTGAACATGGTCATGGGCATCCACTACATCCCGATCTGCCGCACCACTGCCGTGAGCAATCCACGTACCCGAACATGCCCGCATGATGGGTTCGATGGCGGTAACAAGCCCGCTGGCAGGCCGACTTACCTCGATGCCCGCCTCACCTTTCACGTGGATATAGGGTTCCCGATTGGATACGACAAGAATCTGCTCACCCCTCATGTATTTTCTGAGGAGTTCCCGAAGCTTTTGGGGGTTCCACGTAACGGTGAGGTCATCGGTGAGCCTCCGATCCTCGTCGAGCGAGCGGAGGAGGTTTCTCAAATCGGCCACGAGTGGCTTGATCTCGGCGGGAACAGGCCCCTCACGGCTTTTACCGCGCAGCAAAAAAGTGCGAACGCCATGCGTCCATTTTCGCCAGCTCAGATGTGCTACGACGATTGTGACGGCCGAAACGATGAGGCCGATGATCAGGAACAGGAAAAACAGATATTTTCGCGTATCCGCACTCCGGCGTTCGGCATAGCTTATATCATGGACGAGGATCAATGTCCCGAGCGGCTGATCCTCTACCGTCAACGGGTATGTCTTGAGGTGTACGGGTTTCTTGAAGAGGTCACGGATAGTATGGGATTTGCCCGGCTCCTTCACGAATTTCTCGCAATCCAAGTCTACCGGAAACGTGTTGGTCCGATAGATGATGTCCCCTTCCTTATCACAATAGGCAATGGCAAATAACCGTTCGTCCCGAATCGCACGATTGAAGATAGCAAGGACCTTCCCGCGATTCCCTTGCTTCACCAATTCGGATAAGGGCTCTTCCATCGTTCGCGCAATGATCTCCGATCTCATATCCAGGTCTCGAATCGTCCAATGGAGAGTGAGTTTGTCTACCAACGGCATCATCAGATAGGCGAGCACGGCAAGCGAAAGGATAAGCGGCAACACGAAGCGGAGAGGAATCTTCAATCCCTGAAATCCCGACATAATCTTATCAATTGCGTTCATCTACCGCTCCTTACTCAAAAAGCCTCATCCCATCTCTTGCTCAGCCGGACAGCGGCATTGATTAACCCTATCATGCTGTATGTCTGGACAAAATTGCCCCATTGTTCGCCTGTTGCAGGATTTATGTGTTCGGCAAAAAGCCCGAGGGGGGTTGCCCGCGACATAATCCGGCTAAAAAGATAGCGGGCCTCCTCTTTCCTGCCCAGGGATAAAAGAGCACAAATGTACCAGAACGTACAGACGATGAAGGCGTTCTCCGGGAGACCAAAATCATCCGGCTCCACATAGCGGTAAACGAAGTTACCCTGTATCAATTCCCGTTCCACGGCGGTAACCGTCTGCTCAAAACGGGGGTCCCGCGCAGAAAGAAAACCCAATTCGGGCAACAGCAGGATGCTCGCATCGAGTGAATCCCCATCGAAAGAGGAAACAAAGGCTTGCCGCTTTTCATTCCACGCCCGGCGGCAGATTGCTCGATGAATGATCAGGGCTCGTCTCTGCCAGTAGTTTTTCCTTTCGGGCAACCCCAATCGCTCCGCGATCCGTGCAAGGCGATCACAGGCGGCCCAACACATAACGGCAGAAAACGTATGTGTTTTGATTATGTTTCTCCGTTCCCAAAGGCCGGCGTCGGGTTGGTTGTACACCTTAAAGGCCACCTTGCCCAGTTCTTCGAGACGGCGAAACAAGGTCATCCCGCCCCGCTTGACGAGACGGCAGTCAAAAAAAGTGTGGGCTACAGCCAGAATGGCTGATCCGTACACGTCGTGCTGAACCTGGCGATAAGCATCGTTACCCACTCTCACAGGACCTATGCCTCGGTAGCCCGGCAATGAGTCTACGACGTATTCCTCGAGACGGGTCTCCCCCGAGATCCCATATGCAGGCTGAAGATGCTTATCTTTGGAATCAGCCACGACATTGACGAGAAAATTAAGATACCTTTCCATCGTTTCGGTCGTGCTCAGTCGGTTCAAGGCACTTATGACGAAGTACGCATCCCTCAGCCAACAGTAACGGTAATCCCAGTTACGAACCGAATTGGGAGATTCCGGGATGGATGTGGTCATGGCCGCCACGATCGCGCCCGTGTCTTCAAAGGCATTAAGTTTTAAAGTAATAGCAGCCCTGATCACCTCTTCTTGCCACTCAAAGGGAATGGCTAAATCACGCACCCATTCTTTCCAGTATTGAAGGGTATCCTCATAGAATCTTCGGGACAACATGTGGATATTTTCCGGAATCGTTTCATCCGGCCCTATCACTAAAGAAACACGGTCTTCGATAAAAGAAGGTGACTCTTCGATTAGATAAGTAATGGGCATAGTAGTCGTCACCCGCATTGTCCAGTTATCACCCACATAACGTATATGATGGCTGCCAAAAGTGGTGTCACAGGGGTGCCGGCCGTAGTTATAGGCGGGGCGAATACGGACGACAATACGCGGCTCACCGGCAATCCTCTTGATATGCCTGATGACCATGATAGGCGTGAACATGCGGCCGAATTGTACAAACCGCGGTGCAAAATCACTGATTTCAACGGCCCCACCGTGAGCGTCGTAAAGTCTCGTTACCAGGATGGCCGAGTGCTCTTCATAGCATTGCTTCGTCGTCACCACGTCGATCAGATCGACAGAGCTATACCCGAACCCTTCGCCCGGTTCATGTTCCTTGAGAAGGGAACAAAACGTAGGATCCCCATCGAAGCGGGGAACGCAATACCACACGATCTCTGCCTTCTCATTGATCAATGCCCCAATGCGACCGTTACCGATGAGCCCAAGGTTTAAATTGCTTTTCACCGTAAATACCCTCGTGGATTTAAGCGCATTCTATATTGCTGACCGCCTCTTTCTAGAGTCAAGCAGCCTCGATTAGAAGAATGGGCAGGTTTTGTAATACAATTCCTCAACCGTGAGTACCGACATATCATACGAGAAAGGAATGCAGATGCTTGTTTTTATACACGCCCTGGCTGAAAAAGAGAAGCTGAATCTGCACATCCCAGGCACCGTATTCGC
>DIEZ01000084.1:0-465 GCA_002418885.1 Syntrophaceae bacterium UBA5761 | reverse complement strand
ACCGTCATGAAAAAATGCCTGGTATTTTTTTGCGTCGTTTGCGCTGTCCTGCTTCTGACACCCCCACCCTCTCATGGCGCCTCGAAAAAGAAAAAGGTCTATGAACCAGAGGTAAAAAAATGGTGGGAACGCCCGAAGGTCGTCAAGAAGCTGGGACTTACCGACGGACAATTCTCACGGGTAAGGGAAATCTACGACGAATACCACAACCAGGTCGTCGAAGATCGCTGGAACTACCGTCACCAGAAGGGGCTTCTCGAAGACCTNNCTCACAAAGGCCGACCTCGACCAGGATGAGATCGACCGGCAGACCGGTGAGGTCAAGACAGCCCGTGCCGCCCTTGAGAAAACAATGACGCAGATGCAGACCGAGATGATGAAGGAGCTTTCACCGGACCAACGAAGGACACTTTTGACGATTCTCAAGGACTGGCGTGAGGACCCGGAAAGGAAGACGAAACGACA
>DIEZ01000089.1:21825-22995 GCA_002418885.1 Syntrophaceae bacterium UBA5761 | reverse complement strand
CCCAGGACGACGCCCACATCCTGTGTACGCCCGAGCAACTGAATTCGGAGATCCTGGCCATCGCGGACTTCGTCGATTATGCGATGAAGATTTTCGGGTTCGATTATGAGGTGGAGCTGAGCACGAGGCCGGAAAATTCCATCGGTTCGGACGAAGACTGGGAGATGGCCACGAACGCGCTCGAAGCCGCGCTCAAGGGCAAAAAAATGCTGTATGACGTCAATGTCGGGGACGGTGCCTTTTACGGGCCGAAGATCGACTTCAAACTGAAGGACGCCTTGAAACGTAAATGGCAGTGCGCAACGATTCAGTGTGACTTTACGCTGCCCGAACGCTTCGACTTGAGCTATATAGGGACGGACGGGGAGAAACATCGGCCGGTGATGCTGCACAGGGTGATCCTCGGCGCCATCGAACGGTTTATGGGTGTTTTGATTGAGCATTACGCCGGCGCCTTTCCGGTTTGGCTTTCTCCGATGCAGGCCATCCTTCTTACCGTGACGGACAACCAGATACCCTACGGTGAAACCGTTTACCAAAAGCTCCTCGATGCCGGTGTTCGAGTGGGGAAGGACTTCAGGAACGAAAAGCTGGGCTACAAAGTCAGGGAGGCCCAGATGCAGAAGATACCGTACATGCTGGTGGTCGGCGACAGGGAGGTGGAGTCGGCTACAGTCTCACCGCGGCAGCGGGACGGAAAGAACATCGGGCCCATGACGCCGGAGGCATTCATCGCCCTGGTACAGGAGAGGTGTGCCAGGTACGAATAAACCGGACATCGTGCGCTGGAAGCGGGATGTGGGTGATGCGGAGAAGATGTTTTCCGCAGAGGGTTGTGTAAGTGTTCAGTCGGATGGCGGGAAGCCTTAACTTGAGGAGGTGACTCATCGCTAAGGATTTAAGGGTTAACAGGGAGATAAGGGCCGGTTCCGTACGGGTGATTGATTTTGAGGGAAAACAACTGGGAATAATGACTATCCAGGATGCCCTTCGGCAGGCGAGCGAAGCGGGGCTGGACCTCGTAGAAGTGGCACCGAATTCCTCACCGCCTGTTTGCAGGGTCATGGATTATGGTAAGTTCCGTTACCAGCAGAGTAAGAAAATGCAAGTGGCGAGGAAACATCAGGCCGTTTTGCAGCTGAAAGAAATCCGACTGCGGCCGAAAACGGA
>DIEZ01000089.1:20372-21774 GCA_002418885.1 Syntrophaceae bacterium UBA5761 | reverse complement strand
TAGCTTATGCGGAGATCGGCCGGAAAATCATGGAAGGGCTGATACAGGAACTCGGCGACATCGGGACTGTCGACCAACAGCCTAAACTCGAGGGCCGAAACATGGTCATGATCGTAGCGCCGAAGAAATAGGGGTGGGACACTATGCTAAATAAAGTGAAGACACACAGGGGGGCCGCTAAGAGGTTCAAATTGACGGCCACCGGCAAGATTAAAAGACGCAGGGCCTTTCACAGCCATATACTGACAAGTAAGTCCGCAAAAAGGAAGAGAAACCTGAGGGCGTCGGCGGTTCTCGACAAGCGGGACACGAGAGGAATAAAGAGACTGATCCCATACCTGTAAGGATGCGTGCCGCCGGAGGCGTTTAAGTTTATTCCCCAATAAGGTAGCATCTTAGATAACGACGGAAAGCAGGAGACGAGCAATGAGAGTCAAGAGAAGCATAACTGCCAGAAAGAAGAGGAGGAAGATCCTCAAGCTGGCAAAAGGATATTTTGGGGCACGAAGTCGTCTGTACACTGTAGCCGCAGAAGCCGTAGACCGGGCGTTGAAGTTCTCTTTTCGTGACCGCAGGGCCAGGAAGCGGGACTTCCGCAAGCTCTGGATTGCGAGGATCAACGCGGCTGCGCGCCTCAACAACGTCACTTACAGCCGCCTCATGGACGGATTGAAGAAGGCCAACATCAGCATCAACCGAAAAATCCTTGCCGATCTTGCAGTAAACGACCCGAAAGGTTTCTCCCGGATTGTTACGACTGCCGTGGGCGAGCGACAGGCATGAGAGAGGAGCTGGAGAAACTCCGCCGGCAGGCCCTGGCGGAACTGGACCAAGCAGCGAGGAGTGAGGAGCTCCATGCCGTCCGGACGAGATACCTGGGAAGAAAAGGGCTGTTGACGGCCTTTTTGAGAAGATTGGGGGAAATAAAGGATGAAGAAAGGCCGGTCCTCGGCAAACTGACCAATGACATCAAACAAGAACTGTCCGCCAGGGTCGAAGATGCCCTCAGGCGACTGTCGACAGAGGGCCGGCATGGAGCGCTCCTGGCCGAGAAGATCGATGTGACACTTCCCGGACGCGGTCTTAAGTACGGTCGATTCCATCCTGTCACGCAAACATCCCGAGAAATCTGCGACATATTCATGGCCCTGGAGTTCACGATAGCCGAAGGCCCGGAAGTAGAGCTTGATTATTACAACTTCGAAGCCCTGAACANNGCCCGGGACATGCAGGATACGCTTTACGTGTCCGATAATGTCCTCCTCCGCACCCATACGTCGCCTGTCCAGGTGAGGGTTATGGAGAAGACGCCTCCCCCCGTTCGCATCATCTCGCCCGGCAAGGTCTATAGACGCGATTCCGATGTTTCTCATACCCCTATGTTTCATCAGGTTGAAGGACT
>DIEZ01000089.1:8381-20221 GCA_002418885.1 Syntrophaceae bacterium UBA5761 | reverse complement strand
GCGGGCAGAGCGGCTGGCTCGAGATTCTGGGCTCCGGCATGGTGGACCCCGCGGTTTTCAACGCTGTCGGATACGACCAGGAAGAATACACAGGGTTTGCCTTTGGCCTAGGTGTGGAGAGGATCGCCATGCTGAAGTACGGCATATCCGACATTCGTCTTTTCTATGAAAACGACCAGAGATTCCTCGAACAATTTTAACCTAAGCGACAGAACCGAGGGATGCATGGCATCGGTAGAGGAATCCCTGCCCGGTGTCGAATCGCCCGCCGTTGAAAAATATCTGATCAGGAGTTTAGGCGTTCTATGTTAGTCAGTCTCAGGTGGCTGCGTGATTATGTCGATATAGACCTGGCCCCCCATGATCTCGCGGAAAAGCTGACCATGGCCGGCCTGGAAGTGGATGNNGAAGTCCGCCCCGAGTTCAGCGGCGTCGTCACGGCGAAAATACTCGACCTCAAGCCTCATCCCGACGCCGATAAGTTGTCTCTTTGCGAGGTGACGGACGGGAAGGACGTATTTCGCGTGGTCTGCGGCGCCGGGAATATGCGCGTCGGCGACGTTGTCGCCCTGGCAAAAGTGGGGGCTTCGCTCCCCGGCGGTTACACAATCAAGAGCTCAAAAATAAGGGGTGAGCTCTCGGAGGGGATGCTTTGCTCCGAGGAGGAGCTGGGCATCGGCCCCGACGCGACGGGTGTCATGATTCTCCCCCCGGAACTTCCGCTAGGCGAGGACCTGACTAAGGCCCTGGACCTGGTCGACCTCGTTCTCGACATCGCCGTCACCCCCAACCGTTCGGACTGCCTCTCGATCATCGGCGTTGCGCGGGAGGTCGCGGCGATCACCGGTAAGAAACTCCGTTACCCGGACATAAAGGTGGAAGAAACAGGTGAAGACATCCGTAGGGTCACGGCCGTCGATATACTCGACCCTGAGCTCTGCCCCCGCTACGCCGCGCGGGTCGTCAAGGACGTCCGGGTAGGCCCTTCTCCCTGGTGGATCCGGCAGCGTCTCGAAGCTGTCGGCCTCCGTCCGATCAGCAATGTGGTCGACGTGACGAACTTCGTCATGATGGAGTTCGGGCAGCCTCTCCATGCCTTCGATTTCAGATTTTTGGAAGAAGGCCGGATCGTCGTCCGGGGTGCCGAGGAAGGGGAGGTGTTTGTTTCTCTGGACGTAAAGGAGAGGGTCCTCAAGAGAGGTACCCTCATGATATGTGATGGGGTCAAGCCCGTGGCTATTGCCGGGATCATGGGAGGGTTGAATTCTGAGATCCAGGAAGACACGGAAACGGTTCTTCTGGAGAGTGCTTATTTTAATCCCGCTTCGATCCGCAGGTCGGCCAGGCTGCTGGGCATGAGCACGGATGCCGCCTTCCGCTTCGAAAGGATGGTCGACCCTGAGGGGGTCCTCCGTGCCCTCGACCGGGCGGCCCAGCTTGTTGCGCTGACGGCGGGCGGTCGAATCTGTAAGGGCGTCATCGACAATTACCCGAAGAAGCTGCCGGAGGTGAAAGACATCCCGTTGAGAGTCGGCCGGGTGAAAACCGTTCTTGGTGCGGCTGTTCCGGGCCGGAAGATAGGGAAAATACTAAAAAGCCTCGAAATGACGGTGACGAAGGACGGTAAAGACTTTCTCGTGACACCGCCGACGTTCAGGGTTGATATCGCCCGGGAAATAGACCTGATTGAGGAGGTAGCGAGGATTCGAGGCTATGACTGTATTCCGGAAGCGGTTCCTCCCGCCGGACCACGCAAGGATCTGAGAGACAGGAAGAAGGTCCTCGCTGAGAAGGTGAACGCTTTTATGAACGGTTATGGGTATTCGGAGGTGATCAATTACAGTTTTACCTCCCCGAATTCCGCGGACATCCTTGGGTTGGGGGATGATGACGGCGGGCAACGTTTTGTCAGAATCAAGAACCCCTTGACGGAAGACCAATCGGTGATGAGGATCACTCTCGTCTACGGTCTCCTCGAAACGATGAAAAAAAACATAAACAACGGTTCTTTCGACCTCAAATTCTTTGAGAAAGGAAAGGTCTTTATACCGGAGGCGGGGGACGGGGAGCTTCCCCGGGAAGGCGAGAGGCTCGGTGCCCTCATCACGGGTTCAAGGTATGACCAGTTGTGGCATTCTAAAGGCGTGCAAGTTGATTTCTATGACGTGAAGGGGTGTCTGGAAAATCTGCTGTCGATGCTCAGGATTGAAGGTGTTCGTTTTGCGCCGTCCGTAGACATAAAATGCCTTCATCCCGGGCGTGCCTGCCGGGTATTCGTAGGCGAAAAAGAGGCGGGTATCGTCGGAGAAGTTCACCCCGACGTGCTGGAACGGATGGATATTAAGCGCCGGGCGATGGTTTTTGAAGTTGACCTTGATCTCTTGGCTGACCGTTTCACCGGAGCGGTCGTTTTCAAGGAGGTCAGGAAATTTCCTGCGGTGTATCGAGATGTAGCCTTCCTCGTCGGAGCGGACATGGAAGCGGAGAAGCTTATGGGCCCGGCTATGGCCGGAGTAGAAGAATTGCTTGAAAAAATAGAAGTTTTTGATGTATACGGGGGCGAGAAGGTTCCTGTGGGCATGAAAAGCATAGCCTTGAGATTCACCTATCGTGCGGAAGGAAGGACTTTGACTGACGAAGAGGTGGCCCGTGTTCACGGCGGGGTCGTACAGAGGATCCTGAGTGCTACGGGGGCAAAGGTGAGGGGAGAGTAGCTTTACCAGAAAAGAGGAGGGTCAACGATGACAAAGGTCGATATCATTCAAAATGTTTATGACCGGTTAGGTTTTTCTAAGAAGGATGCGGCCCGGATCGTGGAATCGATTTTTGACATCATGAAAGAACGCCTCGAAAAGGGGGAAAAGATCAAGATTTCCGGGTTCGGCAATTTTGTCGTGAAGGAGAAGAAGGCCAGAAGAGGGAGAAACCCCCAAACCGGAACAGAGATAGAGATATCGCCGCGGAAGGTACTGACCTTCAAGTCAAGTCAGGTTTTGAGAAAAGCCTTGAACCACAAGTAGTTCCGCCTATTTTCCAGTATTTGTCATAGGTTAGAAAATCCCTTCATTGACGAAGGCTGATAGTGACCAGGGTTGCGGAAGAAGATGGTCGATCACCTAAAGACGCGTCAATTCTCCGACGTGAGGTCTTCATGAGTGAACCGCTTCCCGACAAGAATTTTTTCCGGATCGGTGAAGTAAGCAAGATACTCCAGGTGAAGCCCTATGTCGTCCGTTATTGGGAGTCTGAGTTCAAGACAGTGAAGCCTATTCGTACTAGCGCCGATCAGCGTCTGTACAGGCGGCAGGATGTCGAAGAACTGCTCACCATCAAGAATCTTCTGTACTGCGAGGGTTTTACAATAGCCGGGGCGCGGAATAAGCTGAGAGAGTTGAAATGCAGCAGCCGGACTGAAGGTCGAGAAGAGAATGATAGGTCTCGGCTCATGACGATCAAGCAGGGCCTTAAGGAATTGAGGGAGTTGCTCGATTGATGAGCGACGGCAGGAGAGACACAAGTTAGGCCGGCTGGAGAGGGACCCCTACAGCCGGCTTTTTTAACAACAGATGAAGAAAGGCCGAGACTTGAGGCTGAACCTTAATGTTTCTGGGCTCGCTTCGATGCCTTGAGCGGGTTGATTTTTTGCGATGCCTCTTCTTTCACCCTCTTGACGTGCGTAGCGGTCGGACAGCTGCTGTGTGACCATTTGGCCGCCGGGTCCGGGTAGACTGTACAAAACCTGCCAAAAGAGCTTTCGATTATCTTGCCGCAGCCCTCACACTTATCGATTATTGCGTTACAGGTCCCACCGTTGAACCCACAACCCTTCTTAGTCATGAATGCACACTCAATGCCGGCCTTTACCGTTTGACAAACCATCGGAATCACCCCCTTCTTAATTATTTGTTTATTTGTTTGCTTTTCTTGGTTCAAAAAAAGGCGTCAATCCCAAGACCCGGACCGGACGCCGTCGGATGTTCCTCAACCAGGGCGCCAGAGTTTACAGAAAAAATTTTTACTGTCAAGAAAAAAATAGACTAAAAAATAGACTCGTCGGACCTCCATCATCGGACCGTCAAGATTGACTCGGAAAAGCAATCATGTTATCAACTTCACTATATTTCGACGGAGATACGGCGGGATGGATCAAGAGACGGGCAGAAGGATGATTAACGTTTTTTTCAGGTCCTTTTGTATCCAGTCGACGTGGAATTTCTGGAGGATGCAGAACCTGGGATTCGCTTTTGCGATGATCCCTTCGATTCGTACCCTGAGCACGGACAGGGATGTGAGGTCGAGGATGCTTGTGCGGCATCTTCAGATGTTCAATACCAATCCTTACATGTCAGGTCCGATCATCGGGTCCGCCATGAGGTTAGAGGAGGCCCTGTGCAGCAACGGAAACAATCCCGAAGTGGATCAGTTGAAGGCGGCGCTCATGGCGCCCTATGCGGCCATAGGAGATTCCTTCTTCTGGGGTTCCCTGAGGCCGCTCGCGGCGGCGGTCGGCGTGCTGCTTGCGTTAAAAGGATTTTTTATCGCGTTCCTCGTGCCGATCCTTATTTTCAACCCTTTTCATCTCTGGGTTCGTCTGAAAGGCCTGGTCGAAGGTTACCGAAGGGGCAAAGAGGGTATCGAATTCATACGTTCGATGAACCTCCCCGGGATGGCGCGGCAGCTCCGGTGGGTGTCCGTCGTCCTTCTCGCCGCCCTGGCTCTGGTCGTCTCGAGCCAGACGGAATGGCCCTTTGTGCAGGGTCTCGATATCCTGAAGAGGGTTTTTCTCCTGGCGGTGATCCTTGCTTGCCTCTGGGCTTTAAAAAAGGGGGTATCCGCGGTGACCATCTTCTACAGTGTATCTTTCCTCCTTTTTCTTGTGATCGGCCTGAGATGACGACGAGCCTGAGAATCTTCACCATCACCAATGAACTCGGTATCCATGCCCGTTCGGCCGCCTTGATCGTGGATGTCGCCAGTAGGTTCAGGTCGGAAATATTCATCGAAAAAGACGGCAGGGAGGTCAACGCGAAGAGCATCCTCGGCATCCTAACGCTCGGCGCTCCCAAGGGTAGCAAGGTCACGGTTAGGGCGGAAGGACCCGATGCTCAGGATGCCGTCGACAGTCTTGGGCATCTCATCGAAAATAAATTTGGGGAAAGTTGATGGGTGAAAGAGACAGTCAGAGAAAGACTCATGTTTTGAAGGGCATAGGTGTGTCACCGGGAATCGCGACCGGCAAGGCGTTGATTCTCGATTACAGCATCGCCAACGTCCCCTGTTATCAGCTCGAGGGTGAGGCGGAAGTGCTGGCAGAGATTTCTAGGTTTGAGAAGGCGTTGAAGGAATCGAGGCGTCAGCTGGCAGCCCTCAGGAAGAAACTCTCCGACCGGGAAGGCCCGAAGCCGCTTTTCATCATCGATATACACATGATGATGCTCAAAGACAAGACGCTTATCAACAACACGGTCAACGTCATCCGGGAAAGGATGATCAATGCCGAGTGGGCCTTGATGCTTACGATAGACAAGTATCGCGCCATCTTCGAGAAGATCGACGACGAATACTTGAGGGAGCGGTTCAGTGATGTGGAATACGTAGGTCAGAGAATCCTCAGGAACTTAGTCGGCAGGGAGCACATCAGGCTTACGGACATCGAAGAGGCGTCGATCATAATCTCTAAGGATTTATCCCCGGCGGACACGGTTCAGATGAAGGTCGAAAACATCCTCGGCTTTGCGACCGATATGGGAGGGAAGACATCGCATACCGCCATCGTTGCGCGGTCGATCGGTATCCCCGCCGTTGTGGGGCTGGAGCGGGTCACGCGAGAAGTCAGGTCCGGCGACATTGTCGTCGTGGACGGGTTGGACGGTTTCGTCATCGTTAACCCTGACCCGGAAGTCATCAGACGCTATGAAGAAAAGAAGAGACATTTTGAGATACTCGAAGATGGGCTGCTGCGGGAGGCGAGGCTTCCGGCGGTCACGAGGGACAACCGGAAGGTCGACATATCGGCCAACATAGAATTCGTCGAAGAAATCCCCTCCGCTGTGGCTCATGGAGCCGAGGGTGTCGGGCTTTACCGTACCGAGTTCATATACATAAACCGGGAACAACTGCCTACGGAGGATGAGCATTTCGTCAACTATAGGAGCGTGATCGAAGGCCAAGGCATAAAGTGGTCCACCATCCGGACCTTCGACCTGGGCGGTGACAAATTCATTTCCGACCCGAAACTGGCCAAGGAGATGAACCCGGTCATGGGATTGCGGGCCATCAGATTCTGTCTGCAAGAAGTAGAACTTTTCAAGGTTCAGTTGAGGGCCATCCTAAGGGCCAGCGCTTTTGGAAAGACGCGGGTACTGTTCCCGATGATTTCCTCGCTGGAGGAGATCGTCGAGACCAAGAAGATATTCTGGGAGGTCAAGGAAGACCTCGTCAGGAAGGGGGTTCCGGTCGGCGAGGACATCGAATTGGGGATAATGATCGAGGTACCGTCCGCGGTCGTCATTGCCGACAGCCTTGCCCGTGAAGTCGATTTCTTCAGCATCGGCACCAACGACCTGACTCAGTACACCCTTGCCATCGACCGGGTCAACGAGCGCGTCACCTACCTTTACGACCCCCTGCATCCAGCCGTCCTTAAACTGATCAAGATGATCGTAGAGGCTGGCCATCGGGCGGGTATTAGAGTTTCGATGTGTGGAGAAATGGCGGGAGAGCCGGCGTACACCCTTGTCCTCTTAGGCTTCGAGCTGGACGAGCTGAGTATGAACCCCTTGGCCATACCGCGGGTGAAAAAGATCATCCGCAACGCCACTTTCGAGGAATCGCAGGCCCTGTTGAACAAGGCCATGACGTTTTCCACGGTTCGGGAGATAGAGGCCTACGTAAGGGACTATATGACGAGCCGTTTTCCGGACGATTTCAGGCGGGAAGACTGACGGGCGTACCAGACCATGACGACAGACGCCGCATCGGAAAAAAAGGCCGGGAGGAAAGAAATCGGTTGCTACGGAGGCTCCCTATACGACTCGAACAGTTTTTCCCTCAGCCGTTTTCTGGAAGGGATTCTTTCCCGGGTGGGGTTCTCCGACGAGGCGGCAGAGGAGTTGAGGGGTCTCTACCAAAAGGGTGTCGTGGTCTATGCCCAGAAGAATGCAAGCCAGATAGACGCCCTGATCCTGAGAGAGGTTCTCAAAAGAAAGGGAATTTCGCCACCGATCTACTGCCACGCCGTCAACATGGCTGCCTGGCAGCCCTTATTCACGGCCCTTAAGTGCGCTTTTACGCGCCTATTCAACATAGTGTTAAAGAAAGACAGCCTCAATCCTTACAAGACGGAATACCTGAAAGAAATAACGAAAAAAGGCGAAAGCTCCCTCATCTACCTTCGGGACTCGGATTTTCTGGGCAGCCCTTATCCCAAGGACCCACTCATCCAGCTTATCCACGCCCAGAAGGAGATGGAGACCCCCATCTTCGTCGTACCTGTCGGCTTCTTCTACGGCAAGAGGAGAGAGAAGAAGAACAAGACCATCATGGAAATACTCCTCGGCCATGTGGAGAACCCCGACCCGCTGCGGAGGGTCATCACCTTTCTCCGGTATTCAAAAAAGGCGACCGTGGTTCCTGCAAAGCCTGTCAACCTCGCCGAATACCTGGAAGCCGAGAACCCGCCGCGATCCTACGAAAACATTTCCTACAACCTACGCAGGGAGCTGATCGACCGGATCAACGAGGAAAGACGCGTTGTCTTCGGCCCCGTGCTCAAGTCGAGAGAGGAGATCATAGTCACGGTATTGCGGGACGCTTACCTTGTTAAGGCGATGGAAGAGCTGGCGACGGTGACGAAGAAAGATTTCAAAGCTGTCTTCAAGGAGGCGAAAAAATACCTAAAAGAGATCGCCGCGGATTATCAGGATATATACATCGACATCTGGTACAAGATTCTCACCTGGCTCTGGAACAACGTCTACGACGGGGTGGTTGTAGACAGAGAAGGCCTCGCGATGATCCGTGACATATCGAAGCGCATGCCCTTCGTAATCGTGCCGTGTCACAGGAGTCACATCGACTACCTCTTGCTGTCCTATGTCTTTGAGGTCAACAGCATCCCTCTGCCCTTCGTCGCGGCGGGGACCAACCTCATGTTCTGGCCCCTCGGGCCGATATTCCGGAAGTCCGGCGCCTTTTTCGTCAGGCGCGGCTTCAAGGGGAACGTCCTTTACCGGGAGGTGTTTGCGAAGTACATCAAAGTTCTCCTGAAAGAGGGTCTTCCGATCGAGTTCTTTATCGAAGGCGGCAGGAGCCGGACCGGAAAGATGGTTATGCCGAGGTACGGCATGCTGTCCATGATCATCCAGGCATACAAGGAAGGCATCAGCAGCGACCTAGCCGTCATCCCCGTCTTTATCGGCTATGACCGGGTGATGGAGGAAAAGGCCTATCTTGAAGAACTCGGCGGCGCACAGAAGGCAAGGGAAAAGGCGACAGACGTCATCAAGAGCGGAGGTCTCCTGAGGAGACGTTACGGTCGTGTGTATGTCAACATCGGAAAGCCCATCTTTCTCAAGAGTTACATGACCTCCCTGGAGAAAACCTACGAAGATATGACCGTTGAGGAACGGCAGAGTTTTTACAGAAAGATCGGCTACGAGGTCGTCGGCGAGATCAACAAGGTCTCGGTGGTTACTCCTTCCGCGCTCGTTGCGGCGGCGATGCTGTGTCATTACCGGCGGGGCATATCCCACGACGAACTCGTGGGCATAATCAATGAACTTTATGAGTATCTTGCCTGCCGGAACGTGAAGTTCGCCTCCACCTTCGCCAACCGCGAACGGGCCGTCGCGGACGCCCTAAGCCTCTTCGAGACCGCGGGCTTGATCTCCAAGATGGGCATCGAGGAAGAGGACAGGGATGAGGAGGTCGAAGAGATCGTCTATTCTCTGGACGAGGAAAAGCGGCTCAACCTGGAGTATTACAAGAACAACATACTCCACTTCTTCGTCCCCCTCAGCTTCGTCGCAACATCCATACTGTCCTCCAGTGAGGACGCAATTCCCCTCTATCGGATACTTGAGGATTACAAGTTTTTCAGAAGGCTCTTCAAGAATGAGTTCATTTTCGACGACAAAGTGGACGACGTCGAGGAGGTGAATCAGGTCCTCAATTACAGTCACGACCGCGGCATGATCGAGGGAAAGGAACGGGACAACGAGGCCTGGATCGAGGTCAAGGGTAAGGGGAGGGTGGGCCTAAGGCCCTATGCGGGCCTTATCCATAATTACATCGAGTCGTACTGGGTGGTGATACGCGGATGTTCGTACCTGAAAAAGGGTGCTCGGACGGAGAGGGAATTCACCAAAAAAATACAGCAGCTCGGCACCAGGATGTATAAAAAAGGGGAGATCATGAGGGCGGAGGCGTTGTCAAGCTCGAACTACAAGAACGCCGTCAAATTTCTCTGCGACATGGAGATACTCTTTCTCCAAAGGGAGAAGGACAAAAAGGATAGGAAGGAAACCGTTGTCTATTCCCTGACGGACGACCGCAGCGAAGTCGAGTCTCTGAGGCAGCGGCTGTTCAAGTTCCTCTGAGCGAACGCGTATGAATCTTGTCCGTCGTGGTTTCGACCTTGAATCAGGAACTACGGTGTAGGGATTCTAAACCTCATCCGGGTACCTTTGGCGCGCCTGGCGGATGGAGTCCAGGCAGGAGGAAAGGATGCCGACCAACTCGGGGTCGAACTGCCTTCCCGATGCCTTTTCGATTGCCTCCAATGCCTCCGACTCATCCCATGCGTGTTTGTAGGAGCGCCTCGCAGTGAGGGCATCGAAGACGTCGGCTATGGCAACGATCCTTCCGAAAAGGGGGATCTCTTCTCCTTTCTTACCGAGGGGTAAGCCGTCGGGGACGGCTTTTCCTCGAAGAGGGAGGCCTGTGGCGACATCCACATGGCCCGGGTAACCCGTACCGTCCCAGTTTTCATGATGGTTCAGAGAGACGTCGAAGGCTACTACGTCGAATTCCGAATGCCGGTCCATGAATATCCTCGCACCTTGAATCGTGTGAGACCGCATCACCTTGAACTCTTCATGGGTGAGTTTCCCCGGTTTCTTTAGTAAGGCGTCCGGGATGGCCACTTTGCCTGCATCGTGGAGCATGGCCGCCATGCGCAACAAATCCCGGTTCGTATCGATCTGCCGTTCGGGAATCCCTTTAAGCCTCGCCCATTTTTCGTAAATCTCCGTTGCGAAGCTCGCGACCCGGTTCACGTGAGCGCCCGTCTCTTTTGGGTCCCGCATCTCGGTCATCTTTATTGTGCGGAGGATGATGTTCCGTACGAGCTGAGCCCGTTCGAGTGCGACGGCTGCCGTGCTCGCGAAGTGAAGCATCATCCTTTCGTCTTCCGTGGAGAAAGGGACGACCTTTTTGTTGCCGTCCTGGGCGTTGATGATCTGAAGGATACCGATGACGTTCCCTTGCAGGGTCTTGAGCGGAATCGTCAGGACTGAACGTGTCCGATAGCCGGTTTTCTCGTCGAAGTCCTTGTTGAATCGGTAGGGACGACTGCTGTCGATAGCCCACACGTCCGAGATGTTAAGCGTCCTTCCGGTGGCGGCGGAGAAGCCGGCGATGCTCGTCTCGTCCACGGGAATCGAAAAAGTTGAGTAGATGAGTTTGGCTCCACGAGGCATCCTTTTCTGGAGGGTTTCGTTCTGGGTATAACTGAAGATCAGGCGGTCCACGTCGCGGATGTAGATGGAGCCGGCATCGGCATTGACGAAGTTCCTGGCCTCCGCCAGGATATGTTCCATGAGGATGTCGAGGTCTTGCAACTGATTCAGTTTGATACCGAGTCCGACGAGTGCTTCTATTTTCTCGTTTTCCGTCAGCATACCGCTCCCGTAAGGTTATTCCCCGGGCTTTTTGCCGACCTTACGGATGCTGTAAAAAGCGGACATCCCCGGATATACGGCCATGTCGCCGAGCTCTTCCTCTATCCTAAGAAGCTGATTATACTTTGCCAGCCGCTCGCTCCGCGAGACGGACCCACTCTTGATCTGGCCGCAGTTCGCCGCTACGGAGATGTCGGCGATGGACGTATCCTCCGTCTCGCCCGACCGGTGAGAGACGACCGTCGTGTAGCCCGCCTCTTTGGCGCGCTGGATCGTCTCCAGAGTCTCCGTAAGCGTGCCGATCTGATTTACCTTGATCAGGATCGAATTGGCGACGCCTTTTGCGATGCCCGTTTCCAGCCGCTTCTTGTTGGTGACGAAGAGGTCGTCACCGACTATCTGGACCTTTGCACCGAGCTCGTCGGTCAACAGTTTCCAGCCCTCCCAGTCGTCCTCTGCCAGGCCGTCCTCGATCGAGATGACCGGGTAGTTTTTGACGATGTTGCTGTAGAACTTGACCATCTCCTCGGATGTCTTTTCCGGCTTCTTTTCCGCCGCGAGGATGTATTTCCCCTTTTCGTAGAAAGAGCTCGCCGCTGGGTCAAGGGCGATAAAAATGTCCTTACCCGCTTCGTAGCCGGCCTTCCCTATGGCTTCCATTATGACGACGAGGGCTTCTTCGTTGGATTTCAGGTTCGGCGCAAAGCCCCCTTCATCCCCGACCGCCGTGTTGTAACCTTTTTTCTTCAAGACCGTCCTCAGGCTGTGAAACACCTCGCTGGCCATCCTGATGGCTTCCTTGAAATTTTTCGCGCCGGCGGGCATGACCATGAATTCCTGGAGGTCGACGTTGTTGTCCGCATGTTGTCCACCGTTCAGGATGTTGACCATGGGGACCGGGATGTCCTTTGCTGCCACACCCCCGATGTAACGGTAAAG
>DIEZ01000089.1:6983-8348 GCA_002418885.1 Syntrophaceae bacterium UBA5761 | reverse complement strand
GGCGTTGGCGCCCAGGTTGCTCCTGTTCTCCGTCCCGTCGAGTTCAACCATCATGTGGTCGATCTCCCGCTGCATAAAGCAATCCATGCCGATGAGCTCAGGCCGTATCTTCTCATGGATGTTCCGGATCGCCTTCTCGACGCCGAGACCCCTGTATCTCTTCTGGTCTCCGTCTCTCAATTCGAGCATCTCGTGCTCCCCCGTCGAAGCGCCCGAAGGGACGGAAGCCCTGCCGATGATGCCCGATATCAACTCAACTTCGACCTCAACCGTGGGATTTCCTCTTGAATCCAGAATTTCTCGCGCCTGGACGTGAACGATCTCACTCATGGAGCCTCCTCGAGGTGTGTGGATTGAAATGTGCTATGGTATTAACCCAAGACGGCTTTTTTTTCAAGGTGAATGTGGTGCGTGAAGTCGCTTGCTAAGACCGTACCATTCGAGTATAAAAACGGGCATCAGGAAGCTGAGAGGCATCATTCCGGTATGGTTCAACAGGCGCTGAGCAACGATTCTTCTAAACCGGCCGTACTTGAAAAAGTCAGGCCCGCAGTGCCGCGCGAAAAAGGCACGAAGCTTTTTCTTCATCTCAAGAAATGGATGGAGAAGGCAGTGATGGACTATAATATGCTGGAAACGGGGGACCGCGTCATCGTCGGCGTCTCGGGTGGTACGGACAGTCTGGCTCTCCTCGACCTCCTTAACTCCCCTATGGTTCACGCGCCGTCCGATTTTTCCCTTCTCGCCGTCAACATAGATATGGGGTTCGACGGGACATACGGAGGGTTTGCCGCGCTGGAGCGTTTTCTCAGGGAGAACGGATATGACTACGTGATGGAGAAGACCGATATCGGCCCTCTGTCCCATAGCGATTACAACCGCAAGAACCCATGTTATCTCTGTTCGCGGCTCAGACGCCGGAGGATTTTCGAGATCGCGGCGGAACGGGGATGCAATAAAATCGCTCTTGCCCATCACAAGGACGACATCGTCGAGACGCTGTTGATCAATATCTTTTACGGCCGGGAAATCAGCACGATGATGCCCAGACAGTCCATCTTCGGCGGAAAGCTCCAGATCATCCGGCCCCTTGCGTACATCCGGGAGGAACTGGTGAAAAAGTACGGCAGAGAGCGGGGGTTCCCGGTGGTCGAGAATCCCTGTCCCACGAGTAAGGTTTCGAAAAGGACCGTCGTCAAGAAATTGCTGAAGGATCTTGAGCAGGACGACAAGAACGTACGGGAAAACATTTTCAAGGCCATGTTTCATATCAAGGCCGATTATCTGCCGGGTCTCAAAGAATAGGGGTTGAACAGTGGGAAAGTTGTACCGTCGGGGGAGGTCTGGGGATAGAATAGGTGAACC
>DIEZ01000089.1:4414-6962 GCA_002418885.1 Syntrophaceae bacterium UBA5761 | reverse complement strand
TTCAGTGTTTTGATGGGCGCCGAACTCGTCGCCTTCTCGCAGGGGCACACGGAGCTGAGGATCCCGGTCCGATCCGACCTGATGCAGCAGCACGGGTTCGTCCATGGAGGGGTTATCGGCTACGCCGCCGACACCGCCCTCGCGTTCACGGGCGGAAGCGTTCTCGGCCCCGAAGTCGTGACGCTGGAATTCAAAGTTAATTATCTCAGGCCTGTCATCGGCGACTTCATGGTCGCAAGGGCCTACGTCCTCTATTCGAGCCGGAACCAGGCCGTTTGCCGGTGCGATATTTTTGTGTCGAGGGAGGGTAAGGAAGTATTTTGTGCAACCGCCCAGGGAATGATCGCGATGATGGGTCGGCCGTCGAACTCTAATCAAGATTCCTCGGCCGTTGTGGGGGGAGGTCAAGACTGAGCATGATAAAAGCCTGGGTGGAGGTGCCTCCGGCGTGACGAATAAACAATCGAACGAAAAGCTCATCGCCCGGAACAAGACGGCGAGCGTAAACTATTTTATTGAAGAGTCGTTCGAGGCGGGCATATCACTCCTTGGGACCGAGGTGAAAGCGCTCAGGGAAGGAAAGGCGAACCTAAAGGACAGCTACGCCTTGGTGCAGGACGGAGAGGTCTTCGTCCATGACCTCCATATCGGCCAGTACTCCCACGCGAACCGCATGAACCACGACCCGTTGCGAGTCAGGAAGCTTCTGCTCCACGCAAGAGAGATCAGGAGGCTTTACGGGAAATCCAGGGAGAAATGCCTTGCCCTCGTGCCGCTGAGGCTATACTTCAAGAACGGCAAGGTGAAGCTCGAGCTCGGAGTCGGCAAAGGCAAGAAGCTGTACGACAAGCGCGAGAGCCTTAAGATAAAGGCCGACAAGCGTGAGATGGAAAGGGGAATGCGTGGAAAAGA
Source organism: Syntrophaceae bacterium UBA5761 (assembly GCA_002418885.1). Lineage (GTDB taxonomy): Bacteria > Desulfobacterota > Syntrophia > Syntrophales > UBA4778 > UBA2207. The sequence goes on along the minus strand of DIEZ01000089.1, from coordinate 6,050 downwards.
CCGGTGATCGTGGAGAATCATTCATTATCATAGACCGTACGCCTCTCCGCTCCTTCGCGAGCAGCAATGATAGTCAGGAAAAGCGAGAAAGGGTTGACTTTGCTGCCCATGTACTTTATAATTCTTGCAAATTAATCCCTTTGAGATCGATTCACCGAATGGGGGCGTACCGGTTTCGACGGGGATAGGAAAGCTGTAGTGGCATACCGAGGTGCTGCCGGGCCTCGTAAAACAGGCAGAAAACATTTAAGCGCAACCAAATACGATTACGCTTTAGCCGCATAAGACGGCTACGTTCTCCCGGCCTCGCCTATCGGGTCGGATGAGGGCGTCAAACAGGTAGGATAGCCGAATCCGCCTTCCTGAAGCGGGGGAAGCGAAATCAAAACAGGATAGCTCTCGATAAATCCTGCCTTTGGGAGTTTTCGAGAGTGAATTTAGAACAAAGGCTATGTATGTAGAAGCTGCAGCGGAATGTTTCCGGACGCGGGTTCGACTCCCGCCGCCTCCANNCCGTTAGAAATAGCGGGTTTTTTCTTGATTTCCGTCTAATAACATGCTATATGATTCATCAAAATCCGGGATTTATGGGTACCTAAAATCAAGCAAAGAGTACCCATAATGTAATGCGGGTACCCAAAAGTGGAGGTATTGCCATGCCGAAACGAATCATCCCTTTGACGGATATGAAGATCCAAAAAGCCAGACCGCAAGACAAACCAATTGCGCTATTTGACGGAGGCGGTCTATATCTTCTGATAACGCCTTCCGGTGGTAAGTTGTGGCGGTTTAAATATCGTTTCGACAAAAAAGAGAAGAAGCTTGCTTTCGGATCGTACCCGGAAATCAGTCTGCAAGACGCACGTCGCAAACGGGAAGATGCCCGGAGGCTGCTTGCAAACAACATTGATCCTGATTCTATTCGTAAGGCACAGAAGCAGGCAAAAACAGAAGAAACCGAAACCTTCGAGGTCATTGGCCGGGAATGGCATACGAAATTCACGCCGACGTGGACGCCTGGGCATGCCGTCACGATTATGAGCCGGTTGGAGCGCGATCTATTTCCATGGATCGGCAAACGCCCGATCAATCAAATCAAGGCGCCTGAACTGCTCACCGTCCTTCGCAGGGTGGAAAGCCGGGGCGCTCTCGAATCGGCACACCGGATCAGGACGATTGCCGGGCAAGTTTTCCGATATGCCGTTGCCACGGGGAGGGCAGAGCGCGACCCCGCGGCCGATCTTAAAGGAGCCTTGCCGCAGCCGCGAGAAAGGCACCATGCTGCGCTTACGGAGCCCAAAGAAGTTGCACCCCTTTTAAGTGCCTTGGACGGCTATCAGGGCCATTTTGTCGTGAAGTGCGCCTTGAGGCTTGCGCCGATGTTTTTCACTCGCCCCGGAGAACTGCGCAATGCGGAATGGTCGGAGATTGATCTTGACGAAGCCGTTTGGAACATACCGGCGCACAAGATGAAGATGAAACAGGCACACATCGTACCGCTTTGCCGCCAGGCGGTGGAGATATTGACGGAACTGAAGGAAGTGACCGGGCCAAGCCGCTACGTTTTCCCGTCCGGGCGCTCCTTCGCGCGGCCGATGAGCAACAATGCCGTTAACGCAGCGCTTCGCCGCATGGG
>DIEZ01000089.1:0-4368 GCA_002418885.1 Syntrophaceae bacterium UBA5761 | reverse complement strand
CTGCATGTCCGGCCTGATTACATCGAGCATCAGCTTGCCCATGCCGTGCGTGACCCGAACGGGCGGGCTTACAATCGGACGGCCCACCTTGAAGAACGCCGGAAAATGATGCAGGCATGGGCGGATTATCTTGACGGATTAAAGGCAAATGGCGTGGTGGTTCCGTTCAGGACAATCAAAGGATAGCGCCCTTGCGTTTTGACATAAAATGTCAATTATTATCTGGCGTCGTGAGCGGGCTTATTTGACATATAAGGACAATGCACATAAATTTGTTGCGTGTTTTGCACGTAAATGTCAGTGCAGGATGTAACCTTTTCCCGTAACCCATTCACATGAATCCCAAGGCATCCCTTTTTCACAGCACTTTTCCTAAGATCTTCGCATCGCCAAGACCTTATTGATTTTTTCCCAAAGCGTATACCTTAAGAATGTTCATCTTTCTCCCCCCGGTAGCCCTCGTCGCTGAATTCCTTGTCCTGAAGCCAAAAGTTGTTCAGCTGCGATCCAAAACAATTCGGGATCATTTTATCTATTGACATCAGCATATAAAATATACTATTGAACAAAAATAGTTTAAAAGTATACTTTATTCTAAAAAACGGTCGTCGAAACCAGCGAAGAGTGGATTATGTAAAAAAAGCGAAATTCGGTCGCGCTGTGTCCCGCTTTCTCCGGATTCCGTCAGCTATATGGCGATTGCCGTTGCGGGGACCAGTCTTATAATTCAGTGCGTAAGCTGAAAGTCGAAGAGCACACATGAAGTATGCGGAATTCAGAGCACGTGCATGTTTCAATCGCAAAGACTTGGTTTTCTTCGCCTATGGGAATCTCGTGGAAGATCCTCCGGAAAATTTCGATGCCCGCCTTCCGGCGCCGCCCTTTCTCATGCTGGACAGGGTTCTTTCTTTCAAAGAAAACGGGAAGCAAGGTTCAATTTTCGCCGAACAGGATATCCGGATGGATGCCTGGTATTTTCAGTGTCATATGCCGGGAGATCCGGTGCAGCCGGGGTGTTTTTGCGTGGAAGCCTTCTGGCAGCTTCTCGGTTTTTACTGCGTCTGGCGGGGGGCTCTCGGATCAGGCAGGGCCTTAGGGTGCGACGCGGTGTCCTTAAACGGGCAGATCCGTCCTTTCAACCGGGTTGTACGATACGAGATCGACGTGAAACGTTTTTTTCAATTACGGGAGTCGGGTGCCGGTATTGCCATCGGCGATGGACAGGTATTTGTGGATGATGAACTGATCGCCCGTATCAACGGTGCGCGGGCGGGTGTTTTCATCGGGATTTAAAATTATGTAAGGATCTTGAAATTTAAAATCCAAGGGAGTGATCAAATTGAAGAAAAGAGTCGTCATTACCGGCATGGGAATAGTGGCGCCTAATGCGCACGGACTTGAAGCCTATGAAGACGCTTTACGGAACGGGAGGTCCGGCATCCGGTTTATTCCCGAGCTCAGAAACCTGAATTTTGCCTGCCGGATCGGCGGCGTCCCGCAGGATTTCGACACGATCCTGAAGCGGTATTTCGATCATGAAAAGCGTCTGTCCATCAACGACAATATCGGATACGCCTCGGTATCGGCGGTTGATGCCTGGATGGACGCGGGCCTGACCGTGCCTGACGCCGAAGACGATCGCGTCGATTGGGACTCAGGGGCCATCATCGGTTCCGGCAGAAGCGGCATGGATACCATCGCAACACAACTGGTGCCCATGGTGAACGAAGGCAAGGTGCGGCGGATGGGGAGCCGCATTGTTGAACAGGTCATGAACAGCGGGGCCAGCGCCTGCATAGCGGGCCTTCTTGCACTGGGGAACCAGGTGACTTCCAATTCATCGGCCTGCAGCACCGGGAACGAGGCGCTTATTGAAGGGATGTGGCGGATCCGCGCAGGTCTCGCCAAACGTATGCTTGCGGGCGGATCGGAAGGTGCCTTGCCCTTTGTCTGGGGCGGGTTTGATGCCATGGGGGCCATGTGTTGCAAGTTCAACGAAGAGCCCGAGAAAGGGTCCAGGCCCATGAGCGCGTCAGCGTGTGGACTTGTTCCCGGCTCAGGAGGCGCTGTCCTGATTCTTGAAGAATTGGAAACCGCACTGGAACGCGGCGCCAGAGTTTATGCAGAAGTTCTTGGAGGCGCCGTGAACAGCGGCGGCCATCGCATGGGAGGCTCCATCACGGCATCGAACCCTGAAGGAGTCCGGCGCTGCATTCAGTCGGCCGTGGCGGATGCCGGGATCGAACCCGGAGAGATCGACGCCATCAACGGCCATCTCACGGCCGACTTCATGGATCCCATGGAAGTCCACATCTGGTCGGAAGCCCTGGATTTAGGTCCCGCGGATTTTCCATACATCCAGTCAACAAAATCGCTGGTCGGACACTGCCTTGGCGCCGCCGGCGCCGTTGAATGCGCAGCTGTGGTTTTGCAGCTTCACAAAGGATTTATTCATCCCTCGGTGAATTGCGAGGATATCCATCCCGGTATAGCCGACTTCGCCCATAAGGTTCCGCAAAGTTGCCTGGAGATCCCCGGATTGCGTACCATGGCAACAGCCGATTTCGGCTTCGGGAACATGAACAGCTGTATAATTTTCAGGAAGTGGGATCAGTAGTTTCGCGAGTTGTCAATGAGTGGGGTGTAATGACTAATGAAAAGACTTTTCTTCCTGTTTGTTGCCTTGCTTCTCGTAGCGTCCTTTACCTGCACGGTTTCATGCATAAAAAGGTGTCCACGAAGAGGTATCGGGATCCCTGGATTGAGCACGACTGCTACGATAGCAAAGACCGGTTTCGACTTTGGAGACATGAATAGCTGTATTATTTTCAGGAAGTGGAAACAGTAGCTTCGCAAATCGTAAATGAGAAAAGGTTTGGGGCGAGCAATTAAGAAATTGTTTTTCCTGTTCGTTGCCGTGCTTTTCGTGGTGTCCTTCACCTGCACGATTGCATGCATAAAGGCTTTGCGGAAATACTGTTGGGATACCAGGATTGAGTAAGATAGCGAAGAATATCTGCTTTGGAGACGCGAACAGTAACCATTGTAGAATCAGTAGGCTCGCGTATCGAGATTAGTGAAACGGTGAATTCGTTATTTCCGATTTTTAATTTTGAACTGGAGCGATTGCAAAATGGATGAGCAAACGATTTTTCAGGAGATGCTGAACATTCTCAAGGCTTACACGAAGGATGTTTCGTTGCTGGACAAGGCTACGAGGGAGACCCATATCCTTAACGACCTGAAGGTCAACTCCGCGCGACTGGTGGATTTCATTATCAAGTGTGAAGATGTTTTCAACATCACCGTCGAGGACGATGAAGTCGATAAGATCGAAACCATCGGCGACGCGGTTTTGCTGATTGAAAAGAAACTGAACTGAGCCATATGCGCTCGGGAGTCACCAGATCCATGCAGCTTCAATATTTCCTGGGACAAATCGGGATTTTCCTGATTGCGCCTCTCAACGTTCTATTCATAAGGGCAATGGGATACAGGATCCGAGACCTCAAACGGATCCGAAAGGCCTGCTTCGGGAAGTTTGCAAAACATAACGGATCTTGGATCATCTGTGCCAATCATTTGACCATGGTGGATTCCATGATCCTGACCTATGTCATGTTTTCGCTGTTCCAGCACTTTTCCCATTTCCGGCGGATTCCATGGAATTTGCCGGAGCGGGATAATTTTCAGCAAAATCCGATTCTCGCCGGTCTCGGCTATCTTGCCAAATGCATTCCCGTCCACCGGGGCGGAAACCGTGAAGAAATGAAGAGGGCTCTCGACAGGTGTGATGCTGTTTTGTCGGGAGGACAGAACCTTCTTATTTTTCCGGAAGGCGGCAGGTCCCGCACAGGGAGAATTAATAAAAAAGAGTTTTCTTACGGCGCAGGCCGTTTCGTAAAGGAGTTTTCGAATTGTCGCATTCTATGCATCTACCTGCGCGGAGATGAGCAGAAATCTTTTGGAATCATTCCTCGATTTCGGGAGCGATTTACGGTGGCGGTGAAAGTCCTTGAGCCGCATCGGCCGGCTTTCAACGGACTCAAAGTCCAGAGAGAATATGCAGGGCAGATCATTGAATGCCTGGCGGAAATGGAGAAAGAATATTTTGGAAGATGGGATAAGAGAAATTATTAATTTATGTGCCAAGGTTAATGATTGACAAAGGCACAGTACACATTATAAATTTTTGAACATAATCAGTATAAAAGTATATTTTTCAGGGAGGGCTCATGAAAAAGGATAAAGTGGATTCAATCCTCAATACAGCACGGCAGATGTTTAAAAAATACGGGATGCAGAAAACAAATCTGGAGGATATCGCCCGTCTGTCGAAGGTCGCAAAGGCGACGATCTACCATTATT
>DIEZ01000081.1 GCA_002418885.1 Syntrophaceae bacterium UBA5761 | reverse complement strand
AGCCTCGGGTCCGCTGTAGGTAGACCCGAACCGCAGCGCGGGCAGGCCGTCCGCGTGGAGTAGAACCTCTCCCGGTCTCTTGACGCATCCGCCACGATCACCGTGCCGCCGCCGAGCCTCAGCGCCTTTTCGATGTCGTCCCTAATCCGGCCGTATTCTTCCGGGCCGACTGACCGGGAAGAGACAAGGAGGTCGATGTCGTGGACCCTGTAACGGTCCAGACGGGGCACCTCGGTCGAAGGATATATGGTGCCGTCGACCCGGAGCCGGCTGAAGCCGAGTTTTTTGGCCCTTTCGATGACCTCCCGGTGGTGTCCCTTCCTTTTCCTGATGACCGGCGCCAGGACGTGGATGTCCAGGCCTGCGAAACGTTCGATTATCTGGTCGGCGATTCCGGCGACGTCGGCGGATTCTCCGGGGACGTCGCATTGCGGGCAGTAGGGAACCCCCGCGGCGGCGAAGAGGAGACGCAAGTAATGGTAGACTTCGGATGCGGTCCCGGCTGTAGACATGCTTCCCGCCGTCGACGTCTTCTGCTCCAGGGCCACCGTCGGGGGAAGCCCCTCGATGCTGTCGACCTCCGGCCTTGCCCGGGGGCGGAGATACTGGCGTGCGTACGCCGGCAGACAGTCGAGGAACCTGCGTCGCCCTTCCGAATAGAGGACGTCGAAGGCCAGCGTCGATTTACCGGAGCCGCTCACGCCCGTTACGGCAACGAGGCGGTTCCGGGGGATGTTTACCTCGACGTTGCGTAAGTTGTGCTCCCTTGCCCCCGCGATATGGATGGCCGCCCCGCGGGAAGACGAGGAAGGCAGGCGGACGGTACTTCCCCGTAGTTCGGGGAGGGGCATGTTTCTGAGTGCCCGGCCGGTGGGGGTGTCGAGTTCTGCGATTTTCTCCGGGGACCCCTGTCCGATGATGCAGCCGCCCTCCGCTCCGCCTCCGGGGCCGAGATCGATCACCCAATCGGCGGCGCGGGCGACGTCCATGTCATGTTCGACGACCACCGCCGAGTGGCCGGCGTCGAGCAGTCTCTGCAGGGCGCCCACGAGGTCGGATACGTTCGCAGGATGCAGTCCCGCCGTCGGTTCGTCGAGGATGAAGAGGGTGTTTCCGTTTTTCTGGGCGCCGGCGAGGTGCTTGGCGAGTTTTAGCCGCTGCGACTCGCCGCCCGAGAGGGTGGGTGCGGGTTGCGATAGGGAGAGGTACCCGAGCCCGATGTCCAGCAGCGGACGGAGGGCTTGCACCACCGCTTCGTTGTCCTGGAATAGGCGCGACACCTCCTCGGCGGGGAGGGACAGAATCTCGGCGATGTTTTTCCCCCTGACGCGTACCTCCAGTACCTCCGGGCGGAATCGCCTGCCGTCGCAGGCGGGGCAACGGATGTAGACGTCGGGCAAAAACTGCAGCTCTACCAGCTCGTACCCCGATCCGTTGCAGTTAGGACAGGCGCCGGCGGGTGTGTTGAAGGAAAAGGCGGACCGTGTGAACCCCATGACCCGGGCCTGTTCCGTCGCCTCGAATCCTCTGCGCAGGGGGTCGAGGACTTTCAGGTAGGTTGCCGCGTTCATCCGGGAGCTGCGGGTGAGCGGGGCCTGGTCGACGAGGACGACGCCTGTCAATCGTTCTGCGCCTTCGACCCCCTTGCATGTTCCCGGCTCCATGGCCTGGAGGCCCATCTGCCGCCTCAGGTTTCGGTACAGTACCCGGTCGATCAGGGTCGATTTTCCGGAACCGCTTACGCCGGTCACGCAGACGAGCAGTCCGAGAGGGATGTCGACGGAGATGTCCTTGAGGTTGTTTTCGTGGGCGCCGACGACGCGCAGGTATCCTCGCTGCGGCGTCCGTCTCCGGGAGGGCTGCGGCATGGAGATTTCTCCCCTCAGGTAGGCGGCGGTCGGCGAACGACGATTCTGGATGAGTCCCGCGACGCTGCCCTGGTGGATGACGAAGCCGCCCCTTTCCCCCGGACCCGGCCCGAGGTCGATCACCCGGTCCGCCTTCCTGATGAAGGCGGGGTCGTGCTCGACGACGACGACGACGTTTCCCGCCGAGGCGAGCGTGCGCAACAAGCCGGCCAGCCTCTCCGCGTCGCGGGGATGGAGTCCGACGGAAGGTTCGTCGAGGACGTAAAGTGTGCCGGTGAGCGACGAGCCGAGGGCTGTGGCGAGGGTCACCCGCTGGGTTTCTCCGCCGGAAAGGGTTCGCGACAACCGGCCGAGGGAGAGATAGCCGAGGCCGACGTCGAGGAGAAACCCCAGCCTCCCGCGTAGTTCACCCAAGAGCAGTTCCGACGCCCGGTCCTCCGCCGGAGGAGACCATCGGCGGAAAAAAGATTCCGCCTCGGAGATGGCCATTTCCTCTAATTCGGGGAACATCTTGCCGTCGAGGCGGAAGAGGAGGGCATCGGGTTTGAGCTTTCCGCCCCCGCACACAGGACAGGGAAGGAAGCGACGGTACCGCGACAGGAGGATACGGGCCTGTTTCTTGTAGCGGCGGCCCATCAGCCAGTCGAAGAACCCCTGGATGCCGTACCAGTCACCCTCTCCGTCCCATACCGCCTTTTGGGTGTCGCGGTCGAGGCTGTGCCAGGGTGTCGTCGTCGGGATCTTGCGCCGCCGGGCAAAGTCGAGGAGGTCCCGCTGGCATTCGTGGAAAGACGCCGTCTGGAAAGGCCTGACGCAACCGGCGGACAGGCTGAGGCCGCCGTCGGGGATAACCAGGTCGGGATCAATGTCGATGACCCGGCCGAAACCGTGGCAGTTCTCGCAGGCCCCGACGGGGTTGTTGAACGAAAAGAGCGCCGCCGTCGGTTCGGCGTAGTCGATGTCGCATCGCTCGCAGTGGAGCTTCCGGCTGAAACGCAGGGGTTGCGCCTCGCCTTCGATGAGAACTTCCAGGCTTCCCTCGCCAAATTTTAAGGCCGTCTCGACGGAATCCACGACGCGTTGTCGGGCCTCGGCGTCCACGGTCACGCGGTCGAGGACAACGGTGATCCTCCCGTCGTTGGGCTTAAGCCGCGCCTCATCGACGCGGGCCACCCTTCCGTCTTCCAGGACGCGGAGGAAACCGCCCTGTTGGAAGACGTCCCGGACCGTCTGAGGTTCGGCGCTTCCGATGGGGCGGGTGAAGCAGATGACGGCCTGTCTGCCCGGCGCCGTCTTCAAGAGGGCATCGAAGATCGACGCGGGGGAATGACGGAAGACGGGAAGGTTGCAGCTTCTGCAGTAGAGCGTTGCGTTCCTCGCGAATAGAGGACGCAGGTAGTCGTCGACGGAGGTCATTGTACCGACGGTCGACCGCGAGGTCTTGACGGGGGCGGCGCGGTCGATCGCTATTCCGGGGAGGATGCCCTCGATCCGGTCGGCCTTGGGGCGGTCGAGCCGTTCCAGGAATTGCCGTGCGTAGGGAGAAAAGGTTTCTACGTACCGGCGATAACCTTCGGCGTATAGGATATCGAAGGCAAGGGAGGACTTTCCGGCACCTGCAACCCCGGTGATGACCGTGACGGCCCCCACGGGTACCTCGACGGTGATGCCCTTCAGGTTGTTCTGCCTCGCCCCTTCAACGCGGATCGGACTATGAGCCATCTTTCTCCGTCTCTCGAGCCGGGATGACGTCGTGGAAGAAGGCGTAGACCGCCCGTGCCGTCTCCAGCCCCACCCCCTCCGTCTTCGATATCTCTTCCACGCCGGCCTTCGATATCTCCTCTACGGAGCTGAAGTGTCTCAGGAGGGCCTTCTTTCTCTTTTCACCGATACCGGGGATGGCGTCGAGCTCGGAGCGCAGCCTTTCCTTGCGACTGAGTTTGTCCTGGTAGGTGACGGCAAAACGATGCGCCTCGTCCCTGAGTCGGACGAGGAGGAGCATCTCCGGGGATGCCTGCGGCAGAACGACGGGCGTGGTTTTCTCCGGGATGTAGATGCGCTCAGGGACCTTTACCGGTCCTTCCCCCGGCATTTCCGACTCGACCACGCGCGTTTTCGCCAGGGCGACGACGTCCACATCAGCGATCCCCAAGGCCTGTAGGGCGGCAAGACCCGCGGAGAGCTGGGGTTTCCCGCCGTCCAGGACGATCAGGTCGGGCAGGTCGTTCTCCTCCAGTCCTTTCCTCAGTCGGCGGCTCACGGCCTCGAACAGGGCCGCACAGTCGTCTCCGCGGCCCGCCGTCCTGATCCGGTAACGGCGGTAGCGGTTCCTGTCAAGCTTTCCCTCCGACATGGCGACCCTGGACGCGACGGTCATTTCCCCGACGAGATGGGAGACGTCGAAGCATTCGATGCGGTTGGGGACGCGGCTCAACTGGAGGCGGTGCCGCAGTCTTTCGAGGAAGCGGGACATTTCGTCATCGCTGATTCGCGGCTTTCCGGCGGCCTGAGCGGCATTCCGGGAATTCGTCCGGCCCGGAGAATCGTCCCCCTCCCTCTCAGAAAGGGAAAAGCCGCCGACGTTTTCGTCGACGGGTCGGTTGAACGCGACCTTCCGTGGTTCGGGGGTACGTTCCACGGCGTTTATCAGGTCACGCAGGCGCGCGGCTTCTTCGAAACGGAGCTCTGCCGCCGCCCGGGCCATGCGCTCCTTCAGCGATGCGATCAATTCGGACTTCCTGCCTTTTTTCCTCATCTCATCCCCTGTCGAGGCGCGTGATGCCTTCATCTTTCGCGATGTTTACTGCTTCTATGAACTCTTTTCTCGTGATTCGCCTCAAGAGGGGCGAACCCGGCGGGATGAGGTCGCCGCAGGGATGGTACTGGTCCATGATGTTGACGTAGGTGTCCCGCGAGACCTCCCGGGCGAGGAAGCGCATGGCCTCGCGGGTACCGGCAAGGCCTTCGGGGAGGACAAGGTGCCTTACAAGGAGGCCCCGGAGGGCGATCCCGTCGTCGTCCATCTCGAGGTCACCCGTCTGCCGGTGCATCTCTTTCAGTGCCGCCATAACTACCTCGGGATAATCAGGCGCCCCGGAATACTTTTCGGCCACGTCGTTCCTCGTATACTTGAAATCTGGCATGTAGATGTCGAAGACGCCGTCGAGGAGTTTGAGGGTCTCCACCGAATCGTACCCTCCCGTGTTGTACACCAGCGGGACGGAGAGCCCCATCTCAACGGCCCTCGGCAGGGCCTTCAGGATGTGGGGAACGAAGTGAGAGGGGCTCACGAAGTTGATGTTGTGACAGCCCATTTGCTCGAGTTCCACCATGACCCTGCTGAACTTCTCGAAAGTAATCCTGTACCCTTCACCGAGACGGCTGATGCCGTAGTTCTGGCAGAAGATGCAACGCAGGTTGCAGTGGGTCATGAAGATGGTGCCCGACCCGTGGCGGCCGACGAGCGGTCTTTCCTCACCGAAGTGGGGTCCGTAGGACGATATCTCGGGCAGGGCGCCGGCCCGGCAAAATCCCCTTTCCCCCTTCGTGCGGTCCACACCGCACCTTCGGGGGCAGACCGCGCACTCTTCGAGCAGGGAAAAGGCCTTATCTATCCGTTCTGGGAAAAGTTCCTTCTCGTATGTCGTCAGGTAAGCCGCTTTGAAGTCGGCGCGTTTCATAGGCTTTGTGTATCGACCGAAAAACGGCGGTGCCGATTCGATGCCTTGCATCGTTTCAGTTTGAGAAGCGCGGCTCAGACGTAAGGGAAAATATGCTCGATGACGACATCGAAATTCATCTTCACCCTTTCCTTTCCGTCGACTATCCCCATGTGGCCCGGCAGCAGGGTGTCTACGTCCAGTTGAGAGAGTCTCACGATACTCTTCTTCAGCAGGACGCTGTTCCCGCCGGGGAAATCCGTCCTTCCCACATTCTGGGCAAAAATCACGTCTCCCGAGAAGAGGGCCTTCCTCGAAGGCCAGTAAAGGGCGAGCGAGCCGGGCGAATGTCCGGGTACGAGGAGGACCTGGAAATGTTCTTTGCCGAGCGTGATGTCTCCTTCGCGGAGGACAAGGTTGACGTCTACCTCGGGGAAGGTGAGCCCGAAGAGCTCATAGAGGTACTTTCCACCGGCATCGAGAAATTTGATCTCTTCCTCGTGTAGACCGATTCCGACGCCGGAGCCGTCGAACATCACGGAACCCTCGTAGTGGTCGGGATGGGAATGGGTGTTTATGATATACTGAATATTTTCCCTCGCGACACCGTCTTCTTCCATGCTCTCGAGAAGGTTGGGGACGTACCTTTTCAGACCCGGGTCGACAAGGACCTTGGCGTCGCCGCCGATGTAAAAGCTGTTGCAGTTATTGTCGAAATAATCCGTCCATTCGTAAACATAGATTTCTTCGCTGATTCTCATGAAATTTCCTTTCGGTCGCTTTTTTATTGGGGCAGCAACGCAAGCGGGTTTCGCGGCTTGTTGTTCTGTCGTATTTCAAAGTTCAGGCAGGGCTTACCGTCGCCGTTTTCAGGGCGGCCGACGAAGGCGATGCATTCACCCCTCCTGACGTGGTCACCCACCTTGACCCTCCTATTCTTGAGGAACGTGTAGACCGTAGAATAATTGCAGTCATGCTTGACGATGACCGTTTCCCCGTAATACTTGATCGAAGAGGAGAACATCACTTCGCCGGCGGCGGAGGCGACGACGGGGGTGCTTTCTTTTGCGGCTATCCGAATCCCGTTACGTTTGAGGCCGTTGGGCTGGATGCCGAACCGGGAGATAATGGTGCCCTTGACCGGCCAGATAAAATGAGCCTCGCCGAAGATTTTCTTGGGCTCTTCTTTTACCGGCGGGCGCTGTTGCGGCCTGTCATTCGGCGGGGACTCCGCCGCCGGTACGACCGGTTTTATGGGTGGTGCCTTCTTTTCTTTTCTCACAACAGGAGGCGGAGACGATTTTTTTTCTGGTTTGGCCTCCTCTTTCTTTATCGTTGTCTCGGTTTTTGCCGGCAGCGCCGGCGTCTCTTCCAGGTGATCCGCCCCGGGGATGAAGATCACGCTGTCTACTTCAATCAAGTCGGGGTTGTCGATCTTATTGGCGACGACGATGTCCAGGATGTCTTTGTGGTAAGCGTGAGATATACTCCAGAGGGTCTCACCCTTTTTGACCCTATGGTAAACCCCCCGGGGGCTTTCCGATGTTTTTACGACGGGCCCTGCGCAACCGATAACAATAGATGCCATCAGTGCCAGGATGAACAGTTTTCCGTAAGTGGGCATGGGCAATCTTCAACCCCTCGTCGTCAGGTGCATCATCGTTCTTTCCATCCGTGCTCACCGATCAGGTCCACAAACCGGCATCCCCCGAGGTTTTCCGTCTCGATGTCGTCGATATCTTCAGACATACGAGTGATCCTCATAAGGTTCTGAGAAAAACGACCGCCGACGGGAATGACGAGCCTACCACCCACGTCAAGCTGCTCTACCAAGGTCTTCGGGACCTCAGGGGCCCCTGCGGTCACGATGATGCCGTCGAAGGGTGCTTCCTCCCGCCACCCGTACGTGCCGTCCCCGACCCGGATGGCGACGTTGAAATAATTGAGTGAATCGAGAATCTTTCTCGCCCTCGACGCGAGCGAGGCGATCCTCTCGACGGAAAAGACCCGGTCGGCCAGTTCAGCCAGGACGGCCGTCTGGTAACCGGACCCCGTCCCGAGCTCGAGGACCTTCTCTCTTCCCTTGAGTCCCAGGGCTTCCGTCATCAAGGCTACCATGTAAGGTTGTGAGATTGTTTGGTTCTCTGCGATGGGTAGTGGACAGTCGTTGTAAGCCTGATCCTGGAGGGCTTCGTCGACGAAAAGATGCCGTGGGATTTTTTCCATGGCTTTCAGTACCCTCGTATCTTTAATGCCCCTCGACCGCAGCTGCGTGTCGACCATTCTCATTCTTTGTTTTTGGAATCGGTCCATGAAATTTTCTTCAGCACCTTCTTTTTCGGTGGTATTGGGTATTGCTCCTCTACGCATCTATGGCGACGGAACCCGATGGCCTCTCTGGTCACGATGAGGTAGTAGAAGCGAAGCTTAGCGTATTCCCTGGCCTCGTTGTATCTTTGTATATCACTGTTGATTTCGAGAAGAAATTCAGCCTGTGAATGCTTATCGAACAATTCATTGAAGGAAAAAGGACCCTGGACGTTCCGCGTCATCTCATGAAAGGAAGCCATTTTTCTCTCGATTGCGTCGCCGATATTTTTTAGATTTTGAAGGGCTGCCGAAAGGCGTTCCCCCGCCCGTCCGAGGACTTCGGCCCTTTCCTGCAAGATCTCGAGGTCGGTCTTTTCGGCGTTGTCTGTGGCTATTCTTGAAATCGAGTGCGTTTTCATCCCGATTTTTTGTAACATTTAGAAAACGGATTTTCAACAGGAAAGGGGTACTTAAAGTTTCCTTTGCATTTGAAAACCCTTTCATTTAGAAAATGCTTTTACTCGTTTTCCGGTAATGTCTGGTGAATCTTAGAGAGATTTGGAGAGGGCAATGAGGATTAAAAGCATGCGCGCCATGTCGGCGGCCGTCAGGCAGGCCTACCGTAGGGGTGAAGAGGAGGAGACCCTGGAGCCCCTGGTCCTTTTCGACGGCGAAGGCAGTCCGGTCGGCAGGGTCGGTAAGGGCGACTCAGTCGTTTTTTACAACATCAGGGGTGAGCGGGAGGTCGAACTGACGCGCAGTCTTGTGGAAAACGGGTTTAAGGAGTTCCCCGTGGTGGAAGGGATGGGGCTTCACTTTGTCACCATGGTCGAATATCAACGGGGTCTGCCTGTGGAAGTTGCCTTTCCGCCGGCGGGAGTATTGACGGATACCTTGAGCGATGTGCTTTCAGGGCAGGGGCTCCGGCAGGCGAAGGTCACAGAGGCCGAGAAGGCCGCCCACATCACTTATTTTTTGAACGGTAAGAAAGGCGAGCCTCTGCCGGGTGAGGAGAGGGTCATCGTGCCGACGCGCAAGGACGTCGTCCTTTTCGATGAAGCCCCCGAAATGTCGATCTCCCGGGTCTCAGAAGCGGTCGTGGATAAGATAAGCGACCGGGCCTGCGACATCGTCTTCGTCAATTTTCCGAACGTGGATGTAGTCGGTCACATCGAGAATGAGCAGGCGGTCATCCGGGCCGTGGAGGCCGTGGATGCCCACACCGGGCGGGTCGTAGATAAGGCCCTGCGGGCAGGTATGCAGGTCATCGTGACGGCGGATCACGGGACCGTAGAAAGATGGCTCTATCCCGACGGTGTCGTGGACACTGGCCATACGGACAGCCCCGTCCCGTTCATCCTGGCGGGGATGGACGCCGGCCTTACGTTGAGGAAGGAGGGTGAGTTGGCGGATGTCGCCCCGACTGTCCTCGAAATCATGGGCATTCCCTGTCCCTCGACCATGACGGGACGCTCGCTGATCGAGGCTGGCGGTAATCTACAGACTCTCAGGCGGAGGTTGCTGTTTATCATCCTGGACGGTTGGGGAATTAATGAGGACCGGACGGGAAATCTGATCGCCCGCGCCGTAACCCCGGTCATGGACGGTCTCTGGGCACGTTTTCCCCATTCTGAGTTGAAGGCCGCGGGCGAAGCCGTGGGCCTGCCGGAAGGGACAGTCGGCAATTCCGAGGTCGGCCATCTTCACCTTGGGGCCGGCAGGCGTGTTTATTCGGACAGGTCAAGGATCGACCGGGCGATCAGGGATGGGTCTTTTTTCAGGAATTCCGCCTTCCTCAAAGCCGTGACGGCGGCAAAGAGAAACGGCCGTTCGCTCCATCTGATGGGTATAGTTTCCTTCTTCAGCTCCCACGGGTCGGTCGACCATCTTATGGCGCTCATGGAGATGGCGAAACGGGAAGGTCTCGAGGATGTCTTCGTTCATGCAATGCTCGGAAGGCGGGGTGAACAACCGGAGAGCGGGGCGAATTACGTCGAGATGATCGAGAAGAAGGCCGAGGAAATCGGTGTCGGCCGTGTTGTTTCAGTGATCGGACGGTACTGGTCTATGGACCGGGAGGAAAACTGGGACAGGGTCGAAAAGACCTATCGGATGCTGATAAAAGGGAAGGGGACCCCCGTGTATGGATGAAAAAGGAGGGCGCGATGGAAATCAGGGTCAACGGTTCGCGGGTCGTTCTGGCGGAGGGAGACATCACGGACGAAGAGACAGACGCGATCGTCAACGCCGCCAACTCGCGGCTTGCCGGCGGCGGTGGAGTGGACGGAGCCATCCATAGGGCGGGCGGCCCGGCCGTCATGGCGGAGTGCAGAAAGATCGGCGGTTGCCCTACGGGGAAGGCCGTTCTGACCACAGCAGGTAACCTCAAAGCGCGGTACGTCATCCATGCCGTCGGGCCGGTTTATCGCGACGGAAAGAGCGGTGAGGCGGCCCTCCTTGAGAGCGCTTATCGGGAAAGCCTGAAACTCGCGTCTGCACACGGCATAAAGAGCACTGCCTTTCCGTCGCTCAGCACCGGTGCTTACGGGTATCCGCTTGAGGAAGCGGCGAGGATCGCGCTGAGAACGACGGTCGATTATCTCAAGGAGCACCAGGATGTCGAACTTGTCCGCTTTGTCCTCTTCGGTCGGCAGACCTACGATGTCTTCGCCAAGGTTCTGAAGGAACTCGCCGCCGAAGGTAAAGGATGAAGGTGTTGTGAAACGTTCGGTATCCTGTGGGATGGAGACGAGGCGGTGAGCAGAGGAAAGTAGGTTGACGGCGAAGGGCGTCCGACACAGTCGGCAGGCTTGACTAAAGGCATAGCTGCCCGTAAAATTTAGAGAAAAGACACATAAGTCGACAGTAGAGGGGCTTTAACGAGTTCGACGTTTTGGCCTTTTTACCTTTCGCTGTCTGTTTTTTACTTCATCGCAGGAGAATCGTGACTATGAGTACGAACCGTTCTTTTGAACTCGGCCCCATCCGCCCCCCGAGCGAGGCGAGGAGCCTGCTCATCCGCGTGACCCGCAACTGCCCCTGGAACCAGTGCACCTTTTGCCACACTTACAGGGGAGAGAAGTTCGAGATGCGCTCCGTGGAAGAGGTCAAGCAGGATATCCGGGCCATGAGGGAAATCGCCGACGAAATAATCGCCCTTTCCTGGAGGCTCGGAGAAGGCGGAAAGATAGGTAATGCGACGGTAGACTGTATTTTCAACAATGAGGTCTTTTACGACGAATGTTTCAGGATTGTCGCGGCCTGGCTTTATTTCGGCGGAGACTCGGTCTTTTTGCAAGACTCGAACTCTCTTGTCATGAAGACGGACGACCTCGCTGAGATACTCCGCTTTATCCGCGAGAAGTTTCCGGAAGTTAGGAGAATAACGTCCTACTGTCGTTCCCTGACGGCGGCGAAGAAGACCGTTGAAGAGTTGAAACTACTCCGCGAAGCGGGGCTTTCGCGAATCCATGTGGGCATGGAAAGCGGGTACGACCCGCTTCTCAAATTCATCAGGAAGGGGGCCACGGCGGAACAGCATATCGAAGGGGGCCGCAGGATCGTGGCGGCCGGCATATCGCTTTCCGAATACGTCATGCCCGGACTCGGAGGGGTACGGTGGACGAAAGAGCACGCCGTCGAGTCTGCGCGGGTCTTGAATCAAATCAACCCTGCCTTCATCAGGTTGCGGTCCTTGCAGGTGAGGAAAGGAACCCCCCTGTACGACAGCATGAAGGCCGGGCTTTTTGAGCCTCTGGACGAGGACGGAGTGGTTCGGGAAATCCGGATATTCCTCGAGCACCTCGAAGGTATCGACAGCAGGGTTGTGAGCGACCATATACTGAATCTCATCGAAGAAGTGGAGGGAAAGCTCCCCGATGACCGAGAAAAGATGATCGCCGTCGTCGACTGTTATCTCGGGCTTCCGGATATGGACCGACTGATATTCAGATTCGGCAGGCGTAAGGGTCTGTACCGGAGGCTCGATGACCTGAATGCCGACCCTCTCCTCTACCATCGTCTTCGTGAAATAGTGAAACGGTACCTCGACGCTGATACCGCTACGATGGACAGGGACCTCGACGGCATCAAGCAGCATTTTATTTGATGTGAACCGTTTCAGAGCCTTTGATAATGTGTCTAATCGAGGATTGAATTGACCTTGGGCGGGAAATATGTTATGTAAAACACCGTAGAAAGTTCCAAGGAGGTAGATAGCAAGAGATGTTCAAGGTAGGGGATTTGGCGGTATATCCCGCTCAAGGTGTGGGTGTTATCGAGGCGATAGAAGAACAAGACTTGATGGGAAGCACACAGTCTTTCTACATCATGAAGATCTTCGGCAGCAACATGAAGATCATGATACCTCTCGATAGCGTAAAGTCCGCAGGGCTGAGGAGCGTCATCTCCGCCGGCGAGATTCCCAGGATATATGAAATCCTTAAAGAAAAGGACGTCACCATCGATAAACAGACCTGGAACAAGCGTTACCGTGACTATTTAGAGAAGATAAAGACGGGGTCGGTTTATGAAGTCGCCAGGGTACTGCGCGACCTGTGTATCCTGAAACTCGACAAGGATCTTTCTTTCGGGGAGAGAAAGATGATGGATACGGCGAAAAATCTCTTGATCAAGGAAATCTCTGTCGTCAGCAAATCCGAAGAAACGAGGGTCGAAGAAGACATAAATGCCTTGTTCCCGATGCAAGGCATGATGAAAGGCGTTGCCTGATAAGGGACTTCTTCCAGGGTACATGGGGAGCCAAGAGGCGGCCATGTACCGTTTTTTTTCTCTCACGGGTTCTTTGAAATATTCATAACTACGCTTGATTAGGAGGAAAATCTTAGAAAGGAGGTAGCATGACACAACTGGTCATCCGATTTATTTTGATCATAGCCTGCTCTCTGAGCGGTTATTTCATAGCTTTTAAGTACACTTCATTCCCGGTTTCTTTATTGGGTTTATTAGCCGGCTTTTTAGTAGCAATCTTTGTGATTCAGATCGAACAGGCTATCAGGAAAGTATCCCTCAGGGTGATCTTTGGAGGCGTGATCGGAACGATCATCGGACTCCTGATCGCCTTTCTTTTTGCCTACGGGCTTAGTTTCGTCAGCATACTGGAAAGGCAGGACATCGCCCCATGGATCTACGTTCTTTTGACCTGCATCTTAGGATATCTGGGTCTTGTGATTGGTTCGAAGAAGAGCGAGGAGTTGTCTTTCTCCCCTTTCGGGACGCAGAAAGGTGCTAGGCAGAGTGATTGTCGTATACTCGACACCAGCGTTATAATCGACGGCCGTATAGCGGACATCTGCGAAACGGGCTTCGTGGAGGGGACGTTGATCACTCCCCGGTTCGTCCTCGACGAGCTGCAGCACATCGCCGATTCGTCGGACTCCCTAAAGAGGTCGAGAGGACGCAGGGGCCTCGACATCCTGAACAGGATGCAGAAGAGTGTCGGGGTCAACATCGAGGTCGTGGACCATGACTTCCCGAAGATCAAAGGGGTTGACGGAAAGCTGATTGCACTGGCGAAGAAGATGGGGGGCAAGATCATAACCAACGATTTTAACCTGAACAAGGTGGCCGAGCTCCAGGGCATCAAGATCCTGAACGTGAACGAATTGGCCAATGCCCTTAAGCCCGTTGTCCTACCGGGTGAATTGATGACGGTCAAGGTCATCAAAGAGGGCAAGGAGCAGGGCCAGGGAGTTGCCTATCTCGACGACGGCACGATGGTCATTGTTGATAACGCCGTCCGATACCAAGGGGAAACGGTGGAGGTGATGGTTACGAGCGTTCTCCAGACCACCGCCGGCAGGATGATTTTTTCCGAATTGAAAGAGGCAGGTCACGACAAGAGCACGACCGCCAGTTCCGGTAACTGAGAAGACTAAAGGCCCGGACAGCCCAGAGCAGCCCGGGCCTTTCTGCCTTTTCCGGGCATAGCGATGAAAGTGGAAGTCATCATACCAGCGGGAGGAACAGGGAGGCGGGTCGGCGGCGAAGTTCCGAAGCAATATATGCCGCTCGGCGGTGTCCATATGCTGGTGCACACCCTCAGGGTGTTTCAACGTATGGGTGACAGGGTAGACCGCATGGTCCTTCTTGTGCCGGAGGGGGATGTGACCTTCGTCCGGGAAGTCATCGTCGGAGGGTACGGTCTGTCGAAGGTCGGCCTGGTCCTTGTCGGTGGGAAGGAGCGGCAGGATTCGGTCAAGAGGGGCCTGGATGCCCTCGGGGAGGCTGAGGCGGAAGATGACGTGGTCGTCGTCCATGATGCCGTCAGGCCCTTTGTGACAGTGGAGCAAGTGTCACGGGCCGTCGAACAATGCTCATCTCACGGTGCGGTGACGCTCGCTGTCCCGGTAAAAGACACGGTGAAGGACGTCGGGATCGACGGCCTTGTTGTCGATACATTACGTAGGGATGGTTTGTGGCTGACGCAGACGCCGCAGGCCTTCAAAAAAATGGTCCTCCGCGAGGCGTACCGGCGGGCCTATGAAGAGAACTTTTACGGCACCGACGACGCCGTCCTCGTGGAAAGGATGGGTATACCGGTGAAGGTTGTGCCCGGGTCGTATGAAAACATCAAGATCACGACCCAGGAAGATCTCGAATACGCGGATTATTTGATAAACAGGCGGAAGGCCTAGGGTGAACGATGAGGGTCGGGTTCGGTTATGACAGTCACAGACTTGTGGAGGGGAGGAAGCTTATCCTCGGTGGGGTAGAAGTCTCTTTCGAGAAAGGGCTCCTTGGTCACTCCGACGCCGACGCACTGCTTCATGCAGTGGGAGATGCCATCCTCGGTGCCGCCGGGGAGCGTGACATAGGGTGCCATTTTCCCGACAGCGCCCCGGCTTTCAAGGATATTTCGAGTCGGGTGCTCCTGGAAAGAATCTTCGGCATCGTGAGAAAGAACGGTTTTGCCGTGAATAATGTCGATGTCACTGTCGTTTTGGAGAAACCGAAACTCTCACCCCACATCCCGGCAATGAGAAAGACACTGGAATCCGTGCTCGACCTTCCGGTGGACAGGATCAGCATAAAGGCCAGGACGAACGAAGGTATGGGGTTCGTAGGGCGCGGAGAAGGCGTCGCGGTTTTCGCCGTGGTTTCACTGAAGGAGTCATGAAGAATAACGAGAGAGTTAGGGCCCGGTTCGCCCCGTCGCCGACGGGAGACCTGCATGTGGGCAATGCGAGGACGGCGCTTTTGAACTGGCTCTTTGCCCGTCATCACGGTGGTGATTTCATCCTCCGGGTCGAGGATACCGATAGAGTGAGGACGTCGGACCTCTATGAGAGGAATATCCTCGAGGACCTAATGTGGCTCGGGGTCGACTGGGATGAAGGCCCCGAAAAAGACGGTGGCCCTTACGGTCCTTACCGCCAGTCCGAGCGTCTGGAGGTCTACAGGGGCTATCTTGAGCGCCTCAGCGCGGAAGGAAGGGCCTATCGTTGTTACTGCACAGAAGAGGAGCTGGAGAAAGAACGTGCCGAACTTCTTTCGCGAGGAAAGGCCCCGCGGTACGGTGGTCGATGCAGGAATCTCACGGCGGAGCAGAGGAAAAAGTTGGACGACGAAGGTAGGGCATATGCATACCGCTTCAAAGTGGAGGAGGGCTTGATCGAATTCACAGACCTCATCCGGGGTCCGATGAAGTTTAACGCCGAGGATATCGGGGATTTCATCGTCCTCCGTTCGAACGCCGTACCCGCTTATAATTTTGCCGTTGTCATCGACGACTATCTGATGGAGGTTTCCCATGTCATCCGTGGAGAAGACCATCTGTCAAACACTGCCGCTCAATTGATGCTTTACGCCGCTTTCGGTTTTCCTCCTCCGGTTTTCGCCCACCATGCGCTTGTCCTGGGAAAGGACCGGGCCAAACTCAGCAAGCGGCATGGCTCAGTGACCGTTCGCGAATTCAGGCGCCAGGGCATCTTACCGGAAGCCATGGTCAATCATCTCGCTCTTATGGGGAGCTCGTACGGTGAGGGTCGCGAGGTGATGACGTTGGAGGAAATCGTGAAGGAGTTTTCGCTCGACCGTATCGGGAAGGGTGGAGCCGTCTTCGACGAGGAAAAGCTCGACTGGCTGAACACCGTGTATATCCGAAAATTGGATTTGGAAGACCTTACCGCAATAGTCGTTCCCTTCCTGGAGGAAGCCGGTTTGGACGTTCGGTCGCGCCCCAAAGAATGGGTGGAGGCGGTACTGGGAGCGGTGAAGGGAAACCTGAAACGCCTTTCCGACGCACCATATCAAGTCGAGATATTTTTAGATGAACATTTCAAGGTTTCAGCAGAAGCCGTGTCGTTGCTAAGGGAAGGCGGATCAAGGACGGTTCTGGCCGCCCTCCAGGAAGCACTGACGGACGGAAACTGTCCGGAACGTGGTTTTTATGCCTTCGTGATCGATTTCGTGAGAGGGCGAACGGGCCTGAAGGGAAAAGCCCTTTTCACACCTATCCGGGCAGCCGCTACAGGACGGCTCGAAGGACCGGAGCTCAACAGGGTTTTCGACATCCTGGATAGAGAGGCCGTTCTCAAAAGGGTGGCAAAAGCACTCGCAATTGCCGCCTCATCCGGAACAAAGTATGGCTGTGCGTAAGTGGTGAATGATAGACGAAAGGGCGGCACTTGAGAACCGCCCTTTCGTCCCTTCCATCAGAGCGGGATGTTGTTGTGCTTTTTCGGGAGCCTGACTTCCGCCTTGTCTTTGTAAGCTTCTAAGAAGGCGATGACTTTCTTTCTCGTCTCCCTCGGAGCGGTGATTTCGTCGACAATCCCCATGCCGGCGGCGAAATAGGGGTTGTTGAACTGCGCTTCGTAAGCGGCAACCAACTCCTTTCTCTTGGCTGCCGGGTCTTCAGCGGAGGCGATCTCGCGGCGATAGACGATGTTGCATGCGCCTTCCGCGCCCATGACGGCTATCTCCGCCGACGGCCAAGCCATGACGTAGTCGGCTCCCAAGTACTTGCTGCACATACCGATGTAAGCGCCGCCGTAATCTTTGCGCGTCACGACGGTAACCTTGGGGACGGTGGCTTCGGCGTATGCGTGGAGCAGTTTGGCTCCGTGACTGATGATCCCAGACCATTCCTGGTTTGTTCCCGGCATATACCCAGGTACGTCGGCGAAGGTAAGGAGAGGAATGTTGAAGGCGTCGCAGAAACGGATGAAACGGGACGCTTTATCCGATGCCTTTGTGTCGAGGACGCCGGCGTCGAAGCGGGGGTTGTTTGCGATCACGCCGACGGGAATGCCCATGATACGGATAAAGGCGACGCACATGTTCTTTGCCCAAAGCTCATGCGGCTCGAAAATTACCCCGTTGTCGGCAACGGCGGCGATAACCTTCTTCATGTCGTAACCCCGGGTCGCCTTGTCGGGTATTATCTTGTCCAATTCAGGGCATTCACGGTCGGCCGTATCCGTGATTTCGCTGACCGGTATGGGGCTGTGGCAGCTGTCGGGCAGGTAGGAGAGGAGCGTCTTTATCTTGTTGATGCAGTCTTCGTCGTTTTCCGTGACGAAGTGACAGACGCCGCTTTTGGTGGCGTGGGCCTCGGCACCGCCGAGTTGATCGTGGGTGACCTCCTCACCGATGACGGCCTTGATGACATCCGGGCCGGTGATGTACATGTAACTCGTACCTTTTACCATGAATACCCAGTCCGTTAAAGCCGGCGAATACACGGCGCCCCCGGCCGTCGGTCCCATGATGGCTGTGATCTGCGGGATGTAGCCAGACCCTTGGGTGTTCCGATAGAAGATGCCTGCGTAACCGTCAAGGGCGGGCACGCCTTCCTGTATCCTGGCACCGCCCGAGTCGTTCAAGGCGATAAAGGGTTTGCGGGCGGCGATAGCCATATCCATCACTTTCCATATCTTTTTTGCATGCATCTCGCCGAGGCTCCCACCGGCGCTGGTGAAGTCCTGGGCGGCTGCGAACACGGTCCGGCCGTTCACGTTCCCGTAACCGGTAACGACGCCGTCTGCGTTGATTTCTTTTTCCGCCAGGCCGAAGAGCGTGGAGCGGTGTTTTACAAAAAGCTGGACCTCTTGAAACGTTCCTTTATCGAAGAGTAGGTCCAACCTTTCCCTTGCTGTTAGCTTTCCGAGTTCGTGCTGCCGCTGAATCATCTTTTCGCCGCCCATCGTCATGAGCCGCGCTTTTCGTTCCTCAAAGTCTCTTATCCTATCTTCTGTAAGTCCCATAAAGCAGTCTCCTATCTAGGTTGATTCTGTCAACACATAACAAAGTAAAATAACACCACATAGGGATAAATGCAATTTAAATTCGACTTGTAAAAGATGAACGTGAAATTTATTTCCCTTGACCTGTGTAGTGTTCTAATATTATAAAAATCAGCCGTAAACAACTGTGGGATGCCGAACAGCGGGGCTAGAAAGTGAGTCCCGTCATGCCAGATTATGAATTTCAAAAAATTTCCTGAAAGGCTGACCTACCCATGAAATACATCGACGAAATGGACATCAAAGGAAAGAGAGTGCTTTGCCGGTTCGACTACAACGTTCCGTTGGATAAAGACCTGAACATCACAGACGACACACGGATCAGGGCGACGCTTCCGACGATCAATTACGCCCTCGATGAGAACGCCAGGATAATCATCGCTTCGCACTTGGGCCGCCCCAAGGGTAAGAGGGTGGAGGGACTTAGCCTCGCTCCGGTTGCGCGAAGGCTCTCAAGGCTGTTGGACAAGGAAGTCAAACTGGCCGACGATTGCGTAGGCGAGGGTGTCAAAAAACTCATTGACGCGATGAAACCCCGGGACATCGTCATGCTGGAGAATCTTCGGTTTCACCCGGGGGAGGAGGCAAACGACGACGCCTTCGCGAGGGAGCTCGCAAGTTACTGCGACGTCTATATCGACGACGCTTTCGGGAATGCTCATCGGTGCCATGCCTCGAACGTAGGTATCACAAAATTCGTCAAGGAGTGCGGTGCCGGTTTTCTCATGAAGAAGGAGTTGACTTATTTCAGCAAAGCCCTGGAGAAGCCCGCGAGGCCCCTGGTCGCCATCATCGGCGGTTCGAAGGTGTCGGGGAAGATCGACGCCCTAGGCCATCTGGTGAAAAAGGTGAACAAGATGATCTTGGGAGGCGCCATGGCCTTCACTTTCCTGAAGGCCCTCGGTTATGAGGTCGGGAAATCTCCGGTCGAAGACGATTTTTTGGGCAAGGCCCGGGATATCATGAAGACCGCGAAAGAGCTGGGCGTAAAGTTTTACCTGCCGGTGGATTGTGTCGTTGCCGAGGAAATGACCGCTGAGGCGGAGACCAAGATAGTGCCTGTCCAGGAAATAAACTCGAAGTGGAAGGCCCTCGACATAGGGCCGGCAACCATCACGTTGTTTACGGAAGCCCTCGGTAACGCCAAGACCATAGTCTGGAACGGACCGATGGGCGTTTTCGAGATCGACGCCTTCAGTCGTGGGACGTCGGCCTTGGCCCATAGCGTGGCTAATACGTACGCCCTTTCGATCGTCGGCGGTGGCGACACCGATGTGGCGATAGCGAAGGCCGGGGAGCGCGACAACATGTCATACATATCGACGGGGGGAGGCGCTTTTCTGGAACTGCTGGAGGGCAAGGACCTCCCCGCAGTAAAGGCATTGAAGGTTTGCGGGCAACAGTTGCAAGACCGGCAATGAAGGGGTTGCCCTCTTCCACTTTTTGTATAAGGACATTCGCCCGTCCGGCGAATGCATGACCTCCGAACATCAGATGAAGAACCTCAAGATGGTCCTTGAGTATGACGGTGCGGCTTACTACGGGTGGCAACGGCAAGCCGGAGTGAGGACCATCCAAGAGACGGTAGAAGACAGAATACTGCTGATGACCCGCGAGCGCGTTACGCTCATCGGTTCGGGGAGGACCGATGCCGGGGTACATGCCCTACGGCAGGTGGCGAACTTCCGCACATCGACGCGTCTATCCGAAGGATCACTCCTGCGAGGTCTGAACAGCCTCCTCCCCAGGGACGTCGCCGTCAAAGAAATCACAGAAGTAAACGAAGAGTTTCATTCCCAGTACGACGCGAAGAGCAAGGTTTACGAATACAGGATCTTCAACAGCCCTAACCGAACTGCTCTCTGGCGGAACTACTGCTGGCACGTCTACGGTCAACTCGACCTGGAAGCCATGAAAAAGGCGGCAGGGATGCTGCCGGGAAGGCGCGATTTTTCCTCTTTCTGCGCCTCCGGCCACGAATCGAAAAGTATGGTGCGGGAAATTTTTGACTGTCGACTCGATTCCGACGGCAAGGAAATGGTCGTTTTCTCGGTTGAAGCTGACGGGTTTTTGAAATACATGGTCAGGAACATCGTCGGAACCATTGTTGACGTGGGTAGGTCAAAGCTGTCTCCCGAGGGGTTTAGACGGGTGATGGAAGCAAAAGACCGGCGCAAAGCTGGTCCTACAGCTCCTGCGAACGGACTTTTTCTGGTGGGCGTGAAGTACGCATGAAGATCCTAATCCTCGGCCACAAAGGCATGTTGGGAGGCGAGCTTTTCTCTAGGTTCTCTTTCGGTCACGAGGTCGCGGGTAAGGACATCGACGGGTTTGACATCACCTCCGCCGCTGATTGCCGGGACGTGATCGAAGAAGTAGGGCCTGACTGTGTGATCAACGCCGCAGCGTACACAGATGTGGACGGGTGTGAAACGGACAGGGACGTTTGCTTTGCGGTGAATGCGCAGGGCGTGAGGAACGTCGTGGAAGCCTGTGGCGATTCTGCGTGCGTCGTACACTTCAGCACCGATTACGTCTTCGACGGGACGAAAAAAGAACCCTATACCGAGAACGACCCCACCAATCCCCTCAATGTTTACGGACAATCCAAGCTCGAGGGTGAGCGTTATCTGCGTGAGATGACCGATGATTATATCCTGGTGAGGACGGCATGGTTGTACGGGAAGAAGGGCAGGAACTTCGTCAGGACCATCCTGGAAAAAGCGGAAAACGCGGACGCGCTGGAAGTAGTTGCCGACCAGGTCGGTTCTCCGACGTACACGCGCGACCTTGCCGGCGCCGTCCAGGTTCTTGTGGAAGGAGGTCACAGGGGTCTCTACCATCTGACGAACCGCGGAAGATGCAGCTGGTATGAGTTTGCGTTGAAGATAATCGAGTTCGCCGACTTGGAGGGTAGGGTAGAAGTCAGGCCGATAACGTCCGACCGGTTGACGAGAAAGGCCATGAGGCCGGCGTGGTCCGTCTTGAGCGCAATGAAGTTCTCGAACCTGACGGGTAGGACGTTGCGGTTCTGGCAGGTGGCCTTGAAGGAATTCATCGACGAAAACAGGGCCTGGTTGACCGCAAAAAGCACCGAGACCTCCCATGGGGTGGTGAAACAATCATGAAAAAAGGGAAGACGTTCTTACAGATCGTTGTGGTCGGCCTCTGTCTTGTCCTTGCCGGCGGCGATCTTTTCGCTCAAACAAAGATCGAGTCTCAAGGTGCGGCTACCATCCACAACAACATGGTCGATGTCGCACGCGACAAGGCCATCGACAATGCCCAGAGAGAAGCCGTTGAGAAGGCGGTCGGCGTCATGGTGTCAAGCTTTACCGAGGTGGAGAATTATCAGGTCAAAATGGACCAGATACTGTCCGAGTCCCATGGGTTCATCAATACGTACAAGGTCCTTGATGAAAAGAGAGAGGACAACCAGTACCGTGTTACGATAGAGGCCGACGTCAGCGTAAACCGGTTGAAGGACAAACTGGAAGCGGTCAACCTGATCCTGTCGCGCAAGTCCCGACCCAGACTGATGGTGCTGATAGGCCAGGGGGAGAAGAGGGACGCGGTTGCGGAATCGGCCATGATAAAGCATTTCCTCTCCCGGGGATTCAAGTTGGTGGAGACCAAAGGTGTCAATCGGGAGCTTAGTAGATACAATCTGACGGTCGTTGCCGATGATGCGGCCGCTGCCTCGAAATTGGGAAGCCGTTACGGCGCCGAGGTCCTGGTGGTTGGGAGGACCGAGGCATCCACGAGTCGGTTCACCGTCAACGGAGTCGAGATGAGGTTCAACAAGGTGAACCTGTCCGCGCGGGCGGTGAAGGTTGATACGGCCGAGGTCATCGCCACGGACAGTGAGATTCGGTCCGGTCCGGGCATGGAAGACGTGATCAAGTCCATGACCGTTGAGGCGTCGGAAAAGCTCGCGCGAAAGCTAACCGATCAGCTCATCAACCGCTGGTCTTACGAGTTGACAAACACCGCGACGATAAAACTGATTGCGTCGGGATTGAAGTCCTACCGGGATCTGGTGAAATGAAATTCAAGGAATTGATCACGAACGACGTCAAGGGAGTGAAGGAGGTCAATCAAAGAGAATACCGTAACGGGCACGTGGAAATAGACCTGGAGGTCAGGGGGAACGTCCACGGCGTAGCTGATGACATAGCCGCCTTGCGAGTCAACGGCAAGGCCGTCAGGGTATAAGGTATCTCGCAGAACACGATAAAGGTCAAGGTCGGGCCGTGATGAGGAAATTTTGACTTTCGAGGAGGATAGAGATGGGAAGGCTTAGCATAAGTAAGTGCTTAGTGATTTTTTCTTCATCGCCTTCATTGTCGGATGCGCGGGAGTTGAAAGCTTCAAGAGAGGGGAACAGCTTGCCGGTGAGAGACGATGGGACGAGGCGATAGAGTTTCATCAGAAGGCGCTTGAGGAAAACCCAAGCAGCAAAGAATACAAAGAATCCCTTGAAAAGGCCAAGCAGGAGTCCGCGAAGATCCATCTCGAAAAAGCCAAACAGTTGATGACGGCGGAAAAGCAGGCGGACATAACCAGGCTCGAACAAGCAGCCAAGGAGGCCGACCTTGCCTACAAGCTTGACCCGCAGAACAAGACCGTCGCAGCCTTTTATGAAGACGTCAACAGAAAGAAAAGCGAGTTGCAATCACTGGTCAAGACGCTCTACAGCCAGGCTGATGCGGATTTAAAAAAGGACGACTGGCTCGCAGCGATCCAGAAACTGCATAGAATCAACGAGGTATTCCCTGGTTATGAAGATACCGGCGACAAGCTTGCCCAGGCCGTCCAACAGGCTTCGGCGGCATATTACAAGCGGGGCATCGACCTCGGAAAACAGGAGGACTGGAGGGGAGCCACGAAGGCATTAAAGGCCGTGGTCGACATAAACGCGGGGTATCTTGACGCCGCAAAGCGCTATGAAGAAGCCCGGAGTAAGGACAACGTCGTTTACTACATCAAGGCAGGTAATGCAGCCGCCCAGGCTATGGAGTGGCAGCGGGCGGTCATGTTATTCGAAAGGGCACTGGAATATGACCCCTCGAATCAAGAAGTGGCCGGGCAACTGGAGAAGATGAAGGATAAGGCCGCCAAGAGCTTGTTTGATCAGGCAATCAAAGACGTCCAGAGGGGAAAAATTTACCAGGGCGCCAAGAAACTGGAACTTGCCAAAACTTATTTGCCATCCCTCCAGGACAACGCCCTCTTCAAGGAATTTGTCGCGGGCAACCTCGGGGTCAAGCTCATCGACCGGGCTGAGCAGTACTCCGAGAAAGGCAAATGGGGCAATGCCCTCATCGCCTACCAGCGGCTTGAAGCCCTGGACCCCAACTATAAGGGCCTGTTTTTCAAGATTCAGGAAGCAAAGGACAATATCAAGAAGAGGATACGGAAATCCATTGCGATCTTAGATTTCAAAAGCCCCAGCATCCACAAGGATGCGGGAAGGATCGTGGCCAACAAGCTCATGACCTTTCTGTACAAGAACGCCAGCGGTGACGTCAGAATCATCGAACGGGAAAACCTAGAATCGATCCTCAAGGAACTCCAACTCGGGCAGACCGGTCTTGTCGACGTAGACACCATGAAGGCCCTCAGCAAGATGGGAGGGATCGACACCTTCGTGATGGGAGACGTGCTTCGTTTCACCTCCGAGTACAAGGATTTCCCGAGCATGAACCAAGTCAAGGTCGTGATCGATGAGGAGGAAGTGAGGAACCCGGAATACGTGGAGTGGTTGATCCTGCACAAGAATCCCTCGGAAGAAGACCTGAAAACGGCCCCTCCCAAGACTGTGATACGAAAGAACCATCAGCTGATTTCCTACAAGACGGGGCTACGCAAAAATCAGCGCGTCTATCGAGGTCTCCTACAAGTTGGTTGATGCAAGGACGGGGGAGAATCTGTTCACGAACACAGTTGCCGGGAGGCTGTCTAAAGAGGACAAGTACCAGGATGCCGTCCCTCTGGCCGGCATCAACGGGGACCAGCTCGAATTGCCGACGGAGACGGATGTCCTGGACGAGCTGACGAACGCGAAGGTATCAGAAATAGGCCGGAGCGTCCTCAGGCACTTCTCGTCCCTGGAGGTGGAGTACAACAATCAGGCCCTCCTGCAGATCAAGAGAAGGAACCGGGACGAAGCCGTAGAGCGTTTCATGGACGCGATTTTCGACGAGAACATGAAGGGAATATCGACGCCGGTATCGCGGAATGCAAGAGAGATGATCGACAAACTGACGGAAGATCTGTAGGAATTAATATATGCAGCAAGGGTCCGGGCCGCCTTGGGCATCGAAGAAGTCGTCAAAGGGGCATGCCGGGAAGGTCATCCTGGTCGCGATGTGTGTTGCCGTCGCCGCAGTCTTCGCCTTTCCGACAGGATCCGTCGCCCAGGTGAGGACCGTCAAACTCTCTGTCTTCAATTTCGGGGCCTTGAACATAGATGCCTCTTCGTACGCCACGATGGTGACCAACTACTTGATTTCGTCGTTTCGGGGTAACCCCGCCCTGAGTGTGCTCGACCGCAAGGAGCTCGAATCCTTTCTCTTCCTCAACGACCTTCAACAGAAT
The DNA here is from genome assembly GCA_002418885.1 of Syntrophaceae bacterium UBA5761. Lineage (GTDB taxonomy): Bacteria > Desulfobacterota > Syntrophia > Syntrophales > UBA4778 > UBA2207. Next base: position 6,067 of record DIEZ01000081.1, on the reverse strand, counting down.
GATGCGACGGAAAACGTCATCCATATCGGCAGTAGACTTGATCTCGATTTTGTGGTGGCGGGTACGGTGGGAAAGACCGGTTCGGCGATCACGGTAAGGTGCAATCTCTTTTCGGTCAGTCAGAAGCGGGTCCTTCAGTCGTTCCTGATAAGGGCCTATGGTGACGCGGAGTTGATGTCGGAGACGTTCAAACTGGGAGAACAGATAGCGAAGTTGTTGTCGAAGGAAGCGGAGAGCCGGAAGGGTGAATCGTCGGGACTGCCGAGTCCGCCGGCGGTCCCTATACGGACACACACAGAGTAACCCTTGAGGACATCGGAATCACCTCGCCGGACAACGTCTCGGCGGAGGTCAAGCTTGCGGTCAAGTGTCCCGTCGACGGGAAAGAATATTTTTTCAAGGTGACGGCTTATAACGAAAACAACGTTGAAAGCAATTTCTCCGAGCCTGTAAGGGCATCTTCGATTCCCGGAGTGCAGAAAATTTCGGCCCAGGGAGGCTTGATCCGTGAAGTCAGGCTGAGTTGGGTGCCGGTAGATTCCCCTTTTGTGAAGGGTTACTGGATATACAGGAGTGTGGGAGACGAGGTGGAGTTTGTGAGATTGCGGAAAGTCGAGATTGTCTATTCGAGCAGTCCGATAAACTACTCGGATATCGAGGGACTTGCCGACGATACACGGTATAATTATCGGGTGACCGCCTTTGAAGACCCTCATTCGGAGACTGACCCGTCGCCGGTGGTATCGGCAGTTACCAAAGGCAGGCCGCCCGTCCCTCGTGATGTCAAGGCGATAAGCGGGCTTGCTCGAAAAGTTCAGGTCGTATGGACACCGAATGCGGAAGATGGCGTGGAGGGGGTATAAGCTTTATCGGTCGAAGACGAGAGACGGCAGGTTCGAGTTTGTCAAGAAGATTCCGGGAAGGTATTCCCAGGGCGTTGTGGACGATGGAGGGTTGTTCGGTAAGCTTGAGGATCAGGTGGAGTATTATTATATCCTCAGGACCTACAACAAGGTCGATGTGGAAAGCTATGATTTGCCCGTGGTTTCGGCTATGACAAAGGCCAAGCCGCAGAAGCCGACCGGTTTAAAATGGGAGACCCAGGGGAAGAAAGTTATCATTACCTGGTCGAAAAGCCCGGAGCCCGACATCGTCGGGTATAGGGTGTATGAGAAAAGGCCAAGTGGTGTTAAAGAGATAGGTAGGGTAAAGGATACCGGATTCTCCGTAGATGTTCCCAGTAACGGGACGAGCAAGAGATATGTCGTCACTGCCGTCGACAAAGACGACATCGAAAGTGAACAGAGCGACGAAGTAACGGTCGAGAAGTAAAAAGATACAACAAAAGGAGATGAGGTGCTTAACGATGAGGGGTCGTATATTGAAAGGAATGGTAGTTGTGATTGCCGTTTTTCTTATGTTTGCGGTTGTTCCCGATGCTTCGATGGCCCAGGCATGCGGAAAATTCCAAGTCGTTGCGGGAACGGATGATAACGCCTATCTGGTAAACACGGAGACAGGGGCCGTCTGGGTTCTCACTCAACGGACGTTGGCTTCGGGGACTGGGAGAGAACCGGTCGCAATACCTTACAAGTTCCTGTACCTGCTCCCGGAACACAACGCGGTTCTTGATGAAGGGGGCCAGAAAATCCCCGTCAAGGAAAGAAAGACACGCTGACCCGATTCTTCTATGTGGGGAGAACGGTATGGTGTACGCGGTTCCGACCTGCGGCTTTTCTAGAACCTACGTTATTACCGGTGATGCCGGTCTCGCTGTGGTGGATGTGGGAAGTACCGGTGCTGCCGACGACGTGAAGGCGTTTATCAAAAGGGACCTCGGCAGTGACGTGAAAGACGTAAGAACGATTCTAGTCACTCATTTCCATTTCGACCATATCGGGGGAATAGGAAGGTTCCTTCTCTTCGCCGCCGACGATGCGAAGGTGTTCTTTCACCGACGGGTCAAAGATTACCTGGAGGGGAGGAGTGCCCTCTCGCCGATGAAAAATTGGTGTACCGCCTTCGGTCCGACGGCATGGAAAAGCGCGGGCTATGTACGGAAGTTGAGCCACCTCCACTTCGAGAGCCTTGCCGGCATCCCTTTGCCTGGACTCAGGAAACTCTCTCCACTGCCCTATTCTATGGATAGGATCGAATTTTTCGACGGCGATGGGGCAAGGCGGTACTGGGCGGGTTTCGACGGCTGGGAAGTCATCGAAACTCCGGGACATACAGAAGATTCTCTGTGCTTCTACGACGGAGAAGCTGAGGAGTTGGTCTGCGGCGACCTGATGGTCAACATGGATAAAAGAGAAAAAGGGAGACTGAACAGCTTTTATGCATCGAAAGAAGGCGTCGTCGAGTCCTTCGATTACCTGTTGCGGAACGTGAAGGTAAAGACGATCTATCCCGGTCACGGTGAGCCCGTACAGAGTGAGGGGAACGTGCTGCTCGGCGTGGATACGTTAGCGTTCGGCCGTGATGGTGGTCGGTAAGCGGCGTTTCATGATGTTTAACTTCGCATACACGGCATCAGATGAATGAACATCGAGCAGGGATACCCGGGACTCTTAGGCGTTCCGGGCCGCATTTGCTTTATTATTCTTTCGTTATTCCGTCGAGGGTTTGGCATGAAACCTCTTAGCCGATTGACGGCATTCGTCCTGTCGATGACCTTTGTCGCGATAACGACAGGTTGTGTAGTAGGCACCAAAGGTACCAAGATCGCCCCTCAGATGACATTGCCTTTCAAGGGCACTTATAAAGTGGACCCTTACATGGAGGGTAGCAAGCCGCGGACTGTCGCCGTCCTTCCATTTATCGACAAGTCGGGGAGTACGGAGGGCTGCCGAGAGGTACGGAAGGGCTTTTACAACCATTTCAGTTCTCTACCCTTCAAAGATATGGAGTTATACCGTGTCGACCGTTTGCTTGCGAAGGCGGGGCTCACGGATACGGCCGAAATCTACAAAATAACTCCCCAGGAGCTCGGTAAGATCCTGGAAGCGGACGCCGTCGTCTACGGGGAGATTTCAGATTTCGACAAGTTCTTCGCCGGGGTATATTCTCAGGTCTCCGTCGGCGCCGAGGTCAGGATGTACGAGACAAAAACGGGTCATTTTCTCTGGAGCGGCAGGCATGTGGCGCGGATCCACGAAGGGGGGATAGCGACGACGCCCGTCGGGATCATAGCTACGGTGATCGCTGCGGCCATGAACATGGGGGACATTCAACTTCTCAGAGCCTGTGACGACCTATTCAGGGACATGGTAAAGACAATACCCACGCCGACGATCGCCGAGGCCGTGAGGCCGCCGGTCATCACCCTGCTTACCCAGGACACGAAAGGACTGCCGAAGAAAGCGGGTGACGAAATCAGGGTGGTCATCCAAGGGACCCCGAAGATGCAGGCGGCCTTCGACATAGGTGACTACAGGAAAAACATCGACATGCAGGAGGTAGAACCGGGCGGCTATCTCGGAGTTTATAGGGTCGTTCCGGGGGACAACGTCGAAAACGCCATAGTAACGGGCCATCTGACCGACGACTCGGGCAACAGGACGGACTGGGTCGACGCCATCGGGTTCGTAACTTTGGACACCACACCGCCGCAGAAGCCGAAAGGCCTGATAGGCATCGGGCGTGACAAACACAACCTCCTGAGATGGGAGAAGAATACGAATCCGGACCTTGCCGGTTACCGGCTCTACAGGAGCCAGACGCCGCTCACGGGATTCGTCGAGGTGGTGAAGACGGAGCTCACGGAAGCGAAGGACCATGACCTCGTCAATTTCCAAAAATACTATTACCGGGTGTCGGCAGTAGACCGCGCGGGCAACGAAAGCGAAAAGTCGGAAGCGGTCTGCGTGATGCCCGTGGCGCCTGGTCCGACGGCAGTGTCCGGGGCGATCGTAGCGGACACGACGTGGTATTCCGGGGCAAGCCCGTACGTAATCGAGGACACGGTGACTGTCGTCGACAAGGCCGTCCTGACGGTAGAACCTGGTGCGGAAATCCGTTCGAAGGGTAAGGGGATCGTCGTCGAAGGGCGGATCATGGCGCTTGGAGACCGTGAGAGTCTCATCACCTTCGGCGGGATGGATGGGACCCGGTGGGAGGGCATAACCTTCCGGAATGTGAGGGAGAAGGAGAATGTCGTTCGATTCGCCCGCGTCCGTAACGCCCTGACGGGTGTCACCTGTGAGTCCTCTTCGCCGCGGATAGAGGACTCCGAGTTCATCGATAATGCCGAGGCCGTAAAAATAAGCGGGGCCTTTTCAAAACCGTCTCTTTCGCGCAACACCCTCCAGAGGAACGAGACGGGCGTGACGATAGTAGAGGGCGCGCAGCCGTACCTCGCAGAGAACTTGATCCGCGACAACGCAAAGGGCGGGATAGTGGTGAGCAACGCCGCCCCGTCGATTCAGCGGAACACGGTCATCCTTAATCAGGGGTCGGGTGTTGTCGTCCGGAACAGCCAGGCCGTGATCGCGGAAAACAACATCTTAGACAATGCCCCTTTCGACATGGTCGGGTCGTCGTCTGGAGAACCGGTGAAGGCGCACAATAACTGGTGGGGGACGGCGCAGGGTTTTGAGGTATTCAAGAAGGTCCAGGGGCGGGTCGACGTGGCCAAGGTTCTGGCCGGCCCTTACCCGGCAGGGAAGCCTCTGGATCTTCCGGTGCTCTCGTCGAGCCTGGGAGGGCCTCTGACCGGTGATGGGTATCTCGTTCTCTCGAACAGCCCGTACCGGGTGACGAAGGACGTTATCGTCGACGGGGGACATGTCCTGTACATCCAGCCCGGTGTCCAGGTGCTCTACGACCAGAAGACGTCGATCGTCGTGAAGGATGGCGGAGTTGTGGCGAAGGGTACAAGGGAGAGACCGATTCTTTTCACCGCCTCCGGCGTTTCGCCGGTTCCGAGTTTTTACGCTCATGCCGTGCAGTTCGTCGCTCCGACGAAGGTAAACAGCTTCCTGGAATACGCCATAGTCAAGTATGCCGACACGGCCATCGATGTCCAGTACGGTTCGCCGGACATTTCATACAGTTATATCGCGGAAAACGCCCAGGCAGGTCTTTTCTGCGGAAACGATGCATCGCCGAAAATCACCTTCAATACATTCTTAGGCAACCAGGGTCAGGGGGCGATCGCGTGCCGGGGGATGTCCAGGCCTAAGATCAACCACAACAACTTCATCGGGAACGTCTTTGCCGTACAGGCTTTTTCGTCCATCTGCATAGACGCCCGGTGGAACTGGTGGGGAAACGACCCTCCTGACGAAGGAGCGATACTGAAAGACAACGAGGACAGCATCAATCTCAAACCATGGCTTAAAGAAGAGGAGAAGAGGGCTTTCATGGTTGAATGACGGCCGTGCCGGCCTTTTCCGTGTGTCGCAGGGAAGAAAAACCCTTTGATGGGTCGCTTTTTTTTGTGTTAAATGGGACATTAACCGGCGGGAGAGATGGTTAATGAACTACTCGTTGTACGGACTGAGGATGTCAGGCACAACGTTCCAAACCATACTTTAGGAGGGCATTATGAAGAAACGAAGCATTTTGGTAATCTGGTTTGCAGTCTGCACTCTGGTTTTGGCGTTTTCTTCGGCCTTCGGCCAGGAGTCGATCGGCGCGAAAGAATGGACCCAGGTCGTTGAGCAGATCGGCGCAAAGGGGAGAGTAAACTGGTCGGCGGGCTACGTGGAAGCTACAGGCATCGGTGCTCCTCCTGAAAGGTATTACGGGAAGCCTCAGGCGAGGCCCATGGCGCTGAGGGCAGCCCAGGTGGACGCGTACCGAAACCTCCTGGAAGTCGTACAGGGAGTTCGTGTCGATTCCGAGACGGAGGTTCGGGACTTTACTACCACCAGTGATACAATCAGGGCGAAGGTTGAAGGGCTCGTAAAGGGTGCGCAGGTTGTCAAAAGGGATTACCTTTCCGACGGGACGGTCGAAGTTACGTTGAGAATGCCCTTGTACGGCGAGTTTGCGAACACGATCCTCCCTCTTCCCGCGCCTGTAAGACCGGAAGAGCCGTCTGTTGCGCCGGCCGCACCAACTC
>DIEZ01000011.1 GCA_002418885.1 Syntrophaceae bacterium UBA5761 | reverse complement strand
TGGGATGGGAAGTATGGCTCGACGGGATGGAAATCACGCAGTTTACTTATTTTCAGCAGGTCGGCGGTGTGGACCTCGACCCCATATGCGTTGAAATCACTTACGGCATCGAGCGCATCGCCATGTACCTTCAGGGTATCGACAATGTCTATGACCTGGAGTGGGGACACGGGATCAAGTACGGCGACGTCCACCATCAGGGAGAGGTGGAATGGTCGGTCTACAACTTCGAAGAGGCCGATGTCGAGATGCTGAGGCGCATATTCGACATGTATGAGGCCGAGGGTGTACGCCTTGCGGCAAGGCAACTGGTCCTGCCGACCTACGACTGCTGCCTGAAATGTTCCCATCTTTTCAATCTCCTTGACGCTCGCGGGGCGATCAGCGTGGCCGAGAGGACGAGCTACATCGGAAGGGTCCGAAACCTGGCAAGGCTGAGCGCGGAAGGTTACCTGAGACAGAGAGAGAGTCTGGGTTATCCCCTGATTGGTAGATGGTCTAAAAAACCATAGAGTTGGAGCCCTGTCGGCATACGTGGTGTCGTTTGGAATCAATTCTCAATGGAGACGATTGATGGGAAAAGAGTTGTTACTTGAAATCGGGACCGAAGAAATACCCGCCGATTTTTTACCCAAGGCACTAAAAGACATGGAAGAAATCATCGGCCGGGAATTTGCCCAGGCGCGTATTCGCCACGGTGTGGTCAGGACCCTTGCGACTCCCAGGAGACTTGTTCTTTGCGGGGAAGATGTGGCCGAGCAACAGGAAGACCAGGTCGTTGAGAAACTCGGTCCCGCGAAGAGGGTCTCTTACGACGATGAAGGAAACCCGACCAAGGCGGCTCTGGGGTTTGCGAAGAGTCAGGGGATCGACATATCGGAAGTCGGAACGGTCGTTACGGAAAAGGGAGAGTACATCTGCGTCCGGAAGGTAATCAAGGGTGAAGAAACCGCCGCGAGCCTTCCGGAGATACTGAAGCGGTTTATTCTGTCGATACCCTTCCAGAAGTCCATGCGCTGGATGAACTTAGACATACGCTTCGCGAGGCCTATTCATTGGATCCTGGCGCTCTATGGCGGCGAGGTGGTTTCATTCAAGCTGGGGAACGTTTCCAGCGGAAACAAGAGTTACGGTCACCGGTTTATGAGCCCCGGGCCGTTCGCGGTCGATGGTTTTTCCGATTACATCAAAGAGACCCTTGACCGTTATGTCGTTGTCGACCCCGAAGGGCGGAAGGCGATCATCGTGACGGAGACGGAAAGGGCGGCAAAGACTGTTTCCGGCCTTGTGCTCAGTAACGACGAGCTGCTGGAAGAGGTCAACTATCTCGTCGAATATCCATCCGCGGTCTGCGGGAGTTTCGACGCCGAATTCCTCGAGCTTCCGGGGGATGTCCTGATTACGTCCATGGTCGGGCATCAGAAGTATTTCCCGGTTGTCGACGATAAGGGTAAGCTCCTTCCTCATTTCATAGCCGTGAACAATACACTGGTGCGTAACCCGGAAGTCGTCGTCAAAGGAAACGAGAAGGTGTTGCGCGCCCGTCTTTCCGACGCGAAATTCTTCTTCAGGGAAGACCGGAAGATACCGCTTGAGGAGCATTTCGAAAAGCTGAAGAGAGTCGTCTTCCATTCCCTTCTGGGAACGTCCTACGAAAAAGTCGGCCGGTTCAGGAAACTCGCGGGTTTGATCGCCGAGAAGGTCGACCCGGTGCTCAAAGAGAATGTCGACCGCGCGGCCCATCTTGCGAAGGCGGACCTCGAGACCAGGATGGTCTATGAGTTTCCCGACCTCCAGGGGGTCATGGGGCGGGAATACGCGCTCTTGGCCGGAGAGAACCCTGTCGTCGCCCGGGCCATCTACGAACATTACCTGCCGACCTCCGCAGGGGGGAAACTGCCGCAGAGCGATGAGGGGTCGATCGTCAGCATCGCAGACAAGATGGATACCATCTGCGGGTTTTTCGGGGTGAACCAGATGCCGACGGGAGCGGCGGACCCTTATGCACTGCGGAGACAGGCGCTCGGGGTAATCAACATCGTACTGAACAAGGGCTATCCGCTTTCTCTCGGCAATCTGGTGGATGAAAGTCTAGCAATCCTCGCCGACCGGTTGAAGAGGCCCCGTGAGGAAGTTAAGCGGGATGTCCTCGATTTCTTCAAAGGCAGACTGGAAAATCAACTTATCACGCAGGGTTATTCATACGATGTCGTCGATGCTGTACTGTCGGCGGGCTTCCATGACCTGGTGCAGACGGTGAAGAAGGTAAAGGCCATGGAAGATTTTAAAAAGAGGCCGGACTTTGAACCCCTCGGCGTCGCCTTCAAGCGGGTCTGCAACATCATCAAGGGTTTTGAGAACGGGAGAGTCGACGCTTCCCGGTTTACGCAAAGAGAGGAAGGGGCCCTCTATCAAGCCTACCTGGAAACCAGGGATAGGGTGGGGGCCTTTATCGACAAGGGAGATTACGAGCGGGCGCTCCGGGAGCTCGCGGGCATGAGGAAATGTGTAGACGAGTTCTTCGAGGCGGTGCTCGTCATGGCGGAAGAAGGGGAGGTTCGGTTTAACCGGCTTTCCCTGCTCGAGGCCATATCGAAACTCTTTTACAGGATAGCGGACTTCTCGAAAATCGTAACAGGTTGATATTCTTGATTGAAAAAGGTCAGTCGTGGTTGCGTCCCGAGTATTCCAAGATCGAGACGATCAGGGTGATCAGGAGGGCCTGTATGACGAGGACGATGCTGTCTATGGTGCGGGCGTTCTTGAGCGCGATGGCGCTCAAGCCGAAGGTGGCGCTCAACGAATAGATCAGGAGGACGGTTTTTCTTCTGTCTCTGATGAGACCGCAGATTCTATGATGCAGGTGGTCTTTCCCTACGTAATCAATCCACTCCTTAAGATTCCTCACCTTACCTTTCAGTATTCTCTCCACTGTGATGTGTGCCATGTCGTAGATCAGGACCCAGAAGATAAGGACCGGCGCTGAGAACGACACAATGGGATTTTCATCCCAGTCGCCGATCACGGCGAGGCACGCAAGAACGAATCCGAGGAATGTGCTACCTGCGTCGCCCAGGAATACGGCAGCCGGTTTCCGGACCCGGAAGTTGAAGGGAAGAAACCCGAGGCAGCTCCCCAGGACGGCGGCGGCGATCCACCCCATGAAGGGTTGATTTGTCTGGAAGGCGACGAGGCCGATAAAAAAGGCGATGACGGCACTCAGGCCGGCGGCAAGACCGTCCATCCCGTCCATGAAATTCATGGCGTTGGTGATTCCGACGACCCAGACCAGGGTCAACAGGACGTTCAAGCAGTGTCCCCATGTTGTCTTGACGGGGAAGAGGTCGAGGACGATGCCGTTATAGGCGAGAGCAAAGACGACGACGACCTGAACCAGGAGTTTGACCGATGCCGAGAGTCCTCGCCAGTCGTCGATAAGACTGACTAAGGCGACAATCAGACTGCCGCCGAGAAACAGGACTATCCTCGGTTCCAGGATCGAATTGGCGATGAGGGCCGTTGTGAAGGCGATGATGACGGCAACACCGCCAAGAAGGGGCGTCGCCGTCGTATGGATTTTTCTTCCCGCCGGAAAATCTAAGATGCCGAATCTGATGGCCACTGCCCTCATGACGGGTGTCAGCAGAAAGGCAAGAGAGCCGGCGTAGCTCAAGACATAGAGCCATCTCTTGCTCATCTCAAAAAAATAGAGACGCACCGGCTGCGTAAGTAGCGTCAAAAAGAATATCCCGACGAGAAGCCACAGTATGCGTTTGGGGCTTATTTTTGAGCTCTCGGCAGTCACAGGGGCGATTTTCATCGTCGGCAAAATTCTTTGATTTGCTGCGTAATTTCCATCGTCTCAGCGTCTGTGAGGGACGGGTAGATGGGTATCGAGATGGCCCGACGGTGGACTTCTTCCGTGCAGGGGTAGCCTGCGAGGCCTAGGTAGTGGTGGAGGGGACGGAACACCGGCCTTCGGCATTCGACCCCCCGGCGGTTCATCCATGCGAGGAATTCATCCGCCTGCTCCATGAGCACGACGTAGCGGTAAAAGACGTGCCCGCATCCCTCGGGCACAAAGGGTGGGGAGAGGCCGACCGTTTCGAGGAGACGACGGTAACGGTCGGCGATTTTCCTGCGCCTCTCGATGAAGAAGGGGAGCTTTTTCAACCGGCTGATTCCCAGGGCGGCCTGAAGGTCCGTCATCTTGTAGTTGTAACGTACCCGGTAGTCCGCTTTTTCGTCGTAGTCCCTAAGGTCGCGGACGGCCCCGGCCAGGGCCTCTTCATTGCAGAGGACCATGCCCCCTTCTCCGGCGGAGAGCATTTTCGTGGCGTAGAAGGAGAAAACAGAGAGGGCACCGAAAGAGCCAAGGTGTCGGCCTTTATAATCCCCTCCGACCGAAAGAGCGCAATCTTCGATGATGGGTACTCCGAGGGAAATGAAATCGTCTATATCTGCGGCAAGGCCGAGCATGTGAGGCAGGATGACGGCCTTCGTTTTTGCCGTTATTCTGCGCCGCACGGACTGCGCGTCCATGTTGAAAGTCCTCGGGTCGATGTCTGCCAGGACAGGCGTTGCCGACACATAATGGACGGCGTTCAGAATGGCCGGGCAGACATAGCTCGGAAGGATGACCTCATCACCGCTCCCTACTTCCAGTGCGATGAGCGAGAGGTGAAGCGCCGCCGTCCCCGAACTGACGGCCACGCCCGTTCCCGAACCGATAAATGATGCAAGCTCGTCTTCGAAGCGAGCCACTTCCTTCCCCTGGGATAGATGTCCCGATTCGAGGACGGAGAGCAAGGCCGCTCTATCCTGAGCGTCGAGTGAGGGGCGGGAATGGGGAATCATCGATAATGTCCTTGTCAAACGTTTATGAACAAGCGCAGCGGTACAAACCCCTCGGCGTAACGAACCCGTCCCTGGATTCCCCGGAAGATGGCCGTCGACTGGACGACGTCTTTTATGGAGAGGCCCTCTATGTTGGTTTTCATCACCTGTGAATTGTGCATCAGCAGAAGTGAGATCTTGTCGTGGAAGGTTTCGTTTATGTCGACGAAAACCGTGGGGGAGAAATTCTGTGTCGTCGGGACTTCGTAGAAAATAACGTTTTTGATGTACCGCGTCGCCGACACGGTGGCCCTGGACAAGGCTCGGTGGTCCTGGTGCGTGTCGTCCCCGAAATTGACGAAGGTAAATTCCGGCTTGACCCTTTTTAGTACGTCCTCGATGTCATGGATGAGGCGGTTCATGTTCTCCGTCAACTGGGTATCGCGGTATCCGCCCCATATCAGTTCTCTGGCCGTGAGGAGCTCGGCGGATCTTTCCTGCTCTCCGTGGCGCGTGTCGGGGTCGCCCCCCATATCCCCTTTTGTCATGATGAGCAGGTAGATGCCATGGCCGTCCCTGGCATACTTCAGCAGGGTGCCGCCGCAACCGACCTCGATGTCGTCGGGGTGTGCACCGATAGCGAGGATGTTCATTCGTTCCCCCTTAGTACCTGTAAGCTCTTTTCTCCGCAGTTGAAAATCAGGTCGACGACCGACATGTAGGGTTCGAAGCCGCAGAATAGCTGCGGGTATACCGGGTGTTTGAAGTCTTGGAATATGACTTTGATTCCCCGGGAGTCATATTTCTGCAGATTCATGTAATTCTTGCCGCCGCTGCCGGCAAGGTATGTGTCGGCGCCGAAGTGTTCCGCTATCGCTATGAGTCGGTCGTCGGGGTCATCCGGGAAGGTGCCGAGTTCGGAGGCGACGTAAATCGGGGTCTCGATACCGAGCAACCCGGCGAGTCGCTTCACGACATGGATGTTGAGGTTCGAGATGTGAGTCCAATGTCCATCGAAAATTTCTTCGAAAAAGTCTTCCAACAAACCCCAGAAAGGGGCCTTTCTGTAGTTTGAAAGGACGGCCTGACGTTGTCTGTGCTGCCACCTATCCCGGTTGTTTATCTCGACCTCACTGATAGGTTGGAGGGAGTGATAGGTCACGGGGACGGTTAACCACTGCCATCCCTGGGCCGTCTTGATTTTGTTTCGGTTCTGCCACTCATTTTTTTTGAACTGCACCGTATCGAGAAGGACAAACGCATCCGCCCTGTCGACCTTGTCGAAATACCCGAGCCAGGGAAGGTACTGGGGTTGGTGAATGGATACGATCACGATACTTTTTTCCTTGCGATACGGTCGATTACCTTGATTGTCTCGGCGTCTATGGTTATGTTCGACCGTAGCCGTAGACGTACAGAGCATGATAAACTGCCTTGCTTTAATCTTGACCGGCGTAAATGTCAATATCTTTGTGTGGTTCGGGGTTGGTTGACAAGGTCCCACTAAGGGGATAAAGGTTGACGCGGAACGAATAAAAAGATGGAGGGTGACCATGAATTACACATTGACGTCGACTGTCGGTTTACCGGGTGGGGTCAAGATGCCCATCCTGGGACTAGGGACCTTCCTTTCCGAGCCCGGCCCAACGACGCGCCAGGCGGTTATGTGGGCGTTGGAAGTGGGCTACCGCCATATCGATACGGCGCGTATCTACGACAATGAACGGGATGTCGGGGAAGGGGTCAGGGAAAGCGGCATCTCTCGTTCCGAGGTATTCATCACGACCAAGGTGTGGAATGACGACCAGGGATACGATTCAGCCCTCAGGGCCTGCGAGGCGAGCCTCAAACGACTCGGGACGGACTACGTGGATCTGTATCTCATCCACTGGCCCGTACCCCAGAAGAGGCGGGAGACCTGGAGGGCGCTCATTCGTCTGTGGGAAGAGAAGACGGCGCGGGCCATAGGGGTAAGTAACTTCATGATCCGTCATTTGGACGAACTCCTGGGCACCTCTGATGTCGTCCCCGCCGTCAATCAGGTGGAGATAAGCCCTTTCATCCAGCGTAAAGCTCTCGTCGACTATTGTCGGTCGAAGGGTATCGTGGTCGAGGCGTACAGTCCCTTGAGCCGTGGTCAGCGACTCAAAGACCCGCGCTTGGTAGCGATGGCGAAGAAATACGGGAAAACACCGGCCCAGATCGCCTTGCGCTGGGTGATCCAGCAGGGAATCGTAGCCATTCCCAAATCAGTGCATCGCGAACGCATCGTCGAAAATGCGGCGATTTTCGATTTCGCTATCGATGAGAAGGACATGGCCGAGATCACCCGCTGGGATGAGCATTGCTCCGTATTGGAAGCCTGGGAACCGGAGACGTCGAACCTCTGGGACTGAATATTGGGGACGGTACACTCGCTTTCGGTCCTATGATCCGCCAAAGGCTTTTCGACGGCGCAATCGACTCCTCACAATCGGCCGGCCGTCTCTCCAGCGCCGACAAGGGGCTCCACAGAACAGTTTTTTTAAAACGTCGACCTTCGACCCTGTGGTCAGGAAACAACCGGCATTCCCTTAACCGGTGCCTATGAGGAGCACTGTTCTTTGACCAGTTTTATCAGGCCTACCTTCTTCAGCCAGGGCAGAGGTACCCTCATAGTCACTGAGACCACTCCCGGTAGCCGTCCGATCTTGACCGCACCCGAGAGGGTGACTCGATTCAGAACTTCTTCCCGTGAAATCTGGAATAACTCTGCCAGACGTGCCACGCCGTTGTCGGTTGCTTCATTTAAGTTTGCCCCGGAACCGACCATCTGAATGGGAAGTGCGTCCTCAAGTGCCGTCTGTCCGAATTTCTTAGCCAAGGCGTCGGCTTCTTTTTTTTCGGCCGCGGTCAAAGGTCTGGCGAGAAGGGGCAAGTCTTTTACGGGCGGCAGGAGTATCGGTCCACCGATTTTCAAGCCCTTGACGACGTTCACCTGTAGTGTTACTTTCGCGGCCACGTCCGTCGTGTGTCCCGCTATTTCCCCGTCTCCCTGCATCGCATGGGCATCGCCCACATATACTCCACCGCCCGGCACCTTGACGGGGCAGATGAGGATCGCCCCCTCTCTCACGGAATCGATGTCCAGATGACCGTCTGTGCGGTTTTCCAATTGTTCTTTGGTGATGCCGTACTCATGGGGAGCGCCCAAGAGAAATTGTCCGAAATCACCGGCATTATGAGAGTCAGGCATATCGATAGAAGGGGTGGTGCCGATATTCCCGATGAATGGCCGAAGTCGGGTCGCTAAGCCGGATATGTCCGCTGGAGCGAGAGCTACGACAGGGTTCTGACACGAAGACTCGGGCAGGGCCATGAGCTTTGCGGCATCTTTGGCAAGTTTCCTGGCTACTCTGCCGTTTACGGTGACGGCAATTTTGCGCCTCTCATCGAAGACTATTGTGTAGCCGTTCGTAAGACGGAAGGGACTGACCTCGGCCCCACAGTTGGCACAGCGCACGGCTTCCGCCCCGACGCCTTCGATACGTGTGAGAGGGTTTATTGTCCCACAGTTGGGGCAATGTCGGGACACGAAAGGATCGCCCGTGTAACGCCCCTCAACAAAACCCATGGTGCCGGATGCAGTGACAACCGACGTTACTCTAACTTTTTTGATGCGGATAGCGATCGCATCTCCTGGTACGGCACCCTCAACGGCCACAGGACTTGTGACCTCGTGACCTCCCTTGAAGGAAGGGGTTATCATCGGACCCCAACATCCTGGAGCAGTTTCCGCTGTTATCGTGCCGCCGTTAGCCACCGGACCGACCATCGGAATACTCGGCCCTACCAGACCACCCGTAAACGTGTTCACGAAGATTGTTTTTGGCAGTTTCATGACGATTCCCTCCTTGTTGTTGGTTTGACTGAAAACCTTAGAAAAGCAGGCAATAAATGTCAGTCGAATAAGATCGTTTTTCTGTCGTTTGTTCTTTGAAAGGGGCAGAGATAGTAAGAGCCTTTACTTCTGCTTATAACGACAGAGGGCCATGGTGGAATGCCGCCGCGTCCCATTCAACGCGGGTGAAAGACCGTCAGGCATGCGCGTCGGCCTTGCGGAGGAGAAGCTCCCAGTCCTCGTTCACCATCTCCTGAATCTCGTCCAGGTCCTTGTCGGTGAGATGCCGGAAACGCCCCTGGAGCTTGAAGTACTCGCGGACGAGGTATTCCCTGGGCTTGTAGTTGATGGTGTAGCGGACGCCGTCTTCCACTTCATAGAGCGGGAAGATATTCGTCTGCACGGCCATACGGGCGATCTTGATGGACATCTCCGAGGGAATGCGCCAGCCCGTGGGACAGCTCGCAAAGATATGGATGAAACGGGAACCCTTGATGGACTTCGCCTTCTGGGCCTTGCGGACGAGGTCCTCCGGGAAGGCGATGTTGGCCGTCGCGGCGTAAGGGATACGGTGGGCGACCAGGGCCTCGACGATGTTCTTTTTCCGGAGTTTTTTCCAGTCCGTGCCGGGGGTGGTCGTAGTCCAGGCGCCGTACGGGGTGGAGGAACTCCGCTGAATCCCGGTGTTCATGTAGGCTTCATTGTCATAGCAGACGTAGATGAAGTCCTCGTTTCGCTCGACGGCACCGCTCAATGCCTGGAAGCCGATGTCGAACGTTCCGCCGTCGCCGGCCCAGGTCACGACGGTGGTCTCCTTGTCTCCCTTAAGGTCGAGGGCTGCCCGGACACCGGACGCGACGGCCCCGCCGGTTTCGAAGGCCGAGTGGATCAGAGGGACCTTCACGGCGCACTGGGGATAGGGGCCGGCTATAACGGACCAGCAGCTTGCAGGCATGACGACGACGGTCTTGTCCCCCAGGGCCTTGAGGAGAAATCGCATGGCGATGGTGGCCCCGCAGCCCGGGCAGCCTGTGTGTCCGGAATACATCAACTCCTGATCAAGCGCGTCGAGTTCCATGAACCACCTCCTGTAACCCCATCCAGATGCTGTCTTTTTCGGGGACCTCGCTATTCCTGGTCTTCCAGTAGATCTCCTCCAGCAGCTCCGGTGTCACATCCCGCCCGCCGATCCCGGCGATGTAGCTGTAGACAAGGGGATGGCCGGGTTGGTTGCATAGGGCGGCTCGTACCTCCTGGGCGAAGATGCCTCCCGCGCCGAAAGAGCAGTTCCGGTCGATGACGGCCACCTTCTTTGCCGACCTGAGCGCCGCGCGGATCTGTTCAACCGGCGAGGGCCGGAAGAGCTTGACCTTGAGAATGCCCACCTTCTCTCCCTTTTCCCGCAGCGCCTTGAGTACAAGGCGGCAGGTGCCGGTCACCGTCCCGGAGGTCAGGAAGACGACGTCTGCGTCATCGCACTGGACGGCCTCCACGACGCCGTAACGGCGCTTGAAGAGCCGGGCGTATGCCTCTTCGATTTCTATGAAACTGGTGAGCGCCAGACCCATGGCGCGGTCGATGTCGTGGCGCATCTCCATGTAAAAGGCCGGTGTGACGAGCTGGCCGAAGGCGCAGGGATTCGCCGGGTCAAGCTGAAATTTCGGAGCGTAGGGAGGAAGAAAGCGGTCCACGTCCTTTTCGTCCGGGATATCCACTGGTTCGTATGTGTGGGAGAGAAAGAAGGCGTCCAGTACGACCATGGCGGGGAGGTTCACCTCCTCGGCGAGTCGGTAGGCCTGAAGGGTCGTGTCAAGGACCTCCTGGCTGTCCTCACAGTAGAACTGGATCCATCCTGTGTCGCGTTGGGAGAGGCTGTCCGTCTGGTCCACCCAGATGTTCCAGCCCGGTCCTAAGGCCCGGTTTACCTCGGCCATGACGATGGGGAGCCTCGCGCCCGAGGCCCAGTGGAGAAGCTCATGCATGAGGGCAAGCCCTTGGGAAGACGTGGCCGTGAAGGTCCGCACGCCGCTGCTCTGAGCGCCGATGAGGGAAGCGAGAGCGGAGTGTTCACTTTCCACGCGGAGGAACTTGGCCTTCATCTTTCCAGTGGAGCAGTAATCCGAGAGGATCTCTACGATGTGGGTCTGCGGCGTGATAGGGTAAGCGCTGATCACCTGCGCCTTTGCGAGCCGGACGGCCTCAGCGACGGCATGGCTTCCTTCCAGGACCCGCTTCATCGTTCTTCCTCCTCCAGGGTCATGGCGTTACGCGGGCATTCCACCACGCAGAGACCGCACCCCTTGCAGTAGTCATAGTTTACATGGCGCCCGGCAAGGTCTTGCTCACGCATCACCGCGAGGTCCGGGCAGAAGAGGTAGCAGTTGTCGCAGCGGTTGCATACGCCGCAATTGAAGCATCGCTCCGCCTCACGGATGGCCAGGGTCGCCGAGATTTTGAGATTGATTTCCTTGAAGGAGTTGAGCCGCTCTTCTCTCATGAGCCGCGGCTGGGTGATCCGGGGCGCGAAACGGAAATAGTCCGTGTTGATTTCCTCGAAACGGACCACGTGGGTATTTCTCGAACGGCGTTCCCCGCCCAGGTAGACCTCCATGGACAGGGCCTTTCCGTTTCCAACGGTGCAACTTGCCGCACGGCCGAGGACGGCCTTGAAACCGTCGCGGAAGAGCGTGTCCAGGGCGATCGCCGCGGCCTTTCCCGATGCAACCGCGTGGGTCACGCTTTTGGTCTCATTGACCAGGTCTCCTCCGAAGAAAACGGCGGGTCCCTTCGGCCGGTTCACAAGGACGCCGTTCTCTAGCACGAGGACATTCCTCCTCCTGCCGGGCGGGTTGTACAGCTCGTCGACGCTTTCGGCCCCCGTTGCCTTGAAAACCCTCTGGACGAGGAACTGCTGAGTCTTGCCCCTCGCCGGCTCCACGCGGCCTCTTCCGCCCTCGTCCTCACCCACGACCTTCATGGGTCTCATGGTGATGAGAGTCCCTTTCCGGTCCTTCACGATTCCTGCGGGCGCGAGTAGCTCTTTGAGCTCCACGCCCTCTTCCAGTGCCATCTCGACTTCTTCCTGAAAGGCGGGCATGTCACGCCGTCGCCGTCTATACAGGATGATTGCCTTTCCGCCAAGGCGTATGATGCTCCGGGCCACGTCCACGGCCGTGTTGCCCCCGCCGATCAC
>DIEZ01000034.1 GCA_002418885.1 Syntrophaceae bacterium UBA5761 | reverse complement strand
GATACGGGCATGGGGGTTAATAGAATTTCAGTTGCGACATCACTCCCCATCAGGCCTACCGTAAAAGCCGTCCCTGACCTTTGACGGCAGCATCAATGATGCCACCGTTAGATATTTTAACGACTCTTGACTAACATGTTAAAAATACTATACTGACAAATAACTAAACCATGGAGGATGCATGAGTCTACCGGCAGAGTCGAACGCCCTTGAACTTTATATAGGACAGATCAACCGTTTCCCGATCCTCAGCCCCGCTGAGGAATTTGACCTTGCGGTCCGGTACAAGAAACATAACGACCTGGCCGCAGCGGAGAAGCTCGTAACGTCGAACTTGCGTTTCGTAGTAAAGATCGCCCACGAATACCGAAATTACGGATTCAAACTCATCGACCTGATCCAGGAAGGAAACATCGGCTTGATGCACGCCGTAAAAAAATTCAACCCTTACAAGGGATACAGGCTGATCTCCTATGCCGTTTGGTGGATCAGGGCGTATATCCAAAATTACATCATTAAATCCTGGAGTATCGTCAAGATCGGCACGACACAAGCCCAGAGAAAGCTGTTTTTCAAGCTAAACCAGGCAAAGAAGAGGCTTCGGCATCTCTCCGAGAAAAACCCGGAATTCGGGGAAATCGCCGAATCCCTGCACGTCAAAGAATCAGAGATAGAAGAAATGGATCTTCGTCTCAGCAACCGAGACCTCTCCCTCGACGCCACCCTGACGGAGGATGGAGAACTGACTTATATCGACCACCTCAAATATGAAGGAGAGGACCAGGAAACGGCGCTCATCAGGAAGGAAGAAACGGCGCTTGTGAAAAGAAACGTAGCCGGGGCGCTTGAAAAACTCACAGAGAGGGAACGTTACATCATCCAGCACAGGATCATGGCGGAGAACCCCATAACCCTCCAGGACATCGGCAATCGGTTCAACATCACCAGGGAACGAGCCCGTCAGATCGAAGCCCAGGCTTTAAAAAAAATGCGCACCGCCATCGAATACAACCGGAAAGAGCCGGTTGCCCTTCTCTCGGCCTAATAGGGGTCGTACTCCCGGGAGGGGTTTTCAAAACGGGTATACTTTTCCAGAAAGACCAATTTGACGGTCCCGGTAGGACCGTTTCTCTGCTTTCCGATGTTCACTTCCGCCAGACCCGTATTCTCTTCCGTGCGGTTGTAGACTTCATCCCTGTAAAGAAACATGATCACGTCGGCATCTTGCTCGATGGCGCCCGATTCCCTCAGGTCGGCCATCTGGGGCCGTCTGTTCGTCCTCTGCTCTACCTGCCGGTTGAGCTGCGAAAGCGCCACCACCGGGATGTTCAGTTCCTTGGCCAGCGCCTTGAGGGAACGGCTGATCTCCGAGATCTCCTGTTCCCTGGAATCTCTTGTTCCCCCCGCCCGCATCAGTTGAAGATAGTCGACGATCAAGAGGCCGAGCCCCGACTCGGCCTTCAGGCGCCTTGCCTTGGCCTTCATCTCGAGGACGGATATCGCAGCCGTGTCGTCGATATAAATGGGCGCCTCCGCAAGGCGTCCGGCAGCGGTCGTCAGTTTCGGCCAGTCCGTCTCCCCGGGATACCCCCTTCGGAGTCTCTGAGAATCCACCATGGCCTCCGAGGACAACATACGGAAGGCCAACTGCTCCTTCGACATTTCGAGGGAGAAAATAGCCACGGGGATGCCCGCGTCGACCGCGGCACGCTGGGCGATGTTCAGGGCAAAGGCGGTCTTCCCCATGCTGGGCCGGCCCGCGATGATAACCAGGTCCGACTTTTGCAACCCCGAAGTCATCTCGTCGAGCTTCTCGAACCCCGTGGGAACGCCTGTGATCAGCTCCTTCTTTTCGTACAGACGTTCTATTGTCCTGAAACTGTCTTTGATCAAATCCCTCAGGGGGGAAAAACTGGGCTTGATCTTGTTTTCGGAAATCTCGAAGATCGCGTGCTCCGCCTCGTCGAGGAGGCCGTCCACGTCGGACCCTGCGTTGTAGCTTTTTGTCAGGATGTCCGTCGCCGTCCCGATTAGATTCCTCAGGATGGCCTTTTCCTTCACGATTTTTGAATAGTGGACGATGTTGGCCGCGGATGGGACGCTGTCGACCAGCGATGCCAGATAAGCGGCACCTCCCACCGTGTCGATATGCTTCTTGTCCCGCAGGTAATCGTTCAGAGTGACGAGGTCGCTCGGCCGGCTCTTTTCCGAAATATCCAGGATGGCAGCAAATATCTTGCGGTGAGCCTCGCTGTAGAAATCCTCAACCCGTAAAATCTCCATCACGCTGTTGAGGGCCTGGTTATCCAACAGTATCCCCCCGAGGACCGATTGTTCGGCTTCGAGGTTCTGGGGTGGAATTTTGTGAATAAAGGATTCCGCATCCTTCATGGAATCAATCCTCTTCCTTGACCACCTTGACCGTGATTTCCGCCGTGACCCCCGGGTAAAGTTTGACCTTCACCGGAAATTCTCCCAGGCTCTTTATCGGCTCCTGAAAGACGATGCTCTTGCGGTCAATATCCAGACCCTGGTCGCGAAGCGACTTCTCCACATCCTTCGCAGTTACCGCGCCGAAAAGCTTGTCCTCTTTTCCCGTCTTCCGGGAAATGACACAGGTGACGCCACTCAGGGTTTCGAGCAGGGCTTCCGCTTTCTTGCGCCTCTTCCCGGCGCGTTGCTCCATCTCCTGCTTTTCATGTTCGAGGGCACGGATATTTTTTTCGTTCGCTTCAACCGCTATCCCTTTGGGAAAAAGATAATTTCTCGCGTATCCTTCGGCTACACGAATTACATCTCCCATCTTCCCGAGGGACCCAACGTCCTGCCTGAGAATCACCTTCATGGACACAACTCCTTGCCTGGCGAGATTATTCCTGACTTACCGAGTCTGCCGCAGGCGGGTTTATCTTCCGGAAATCGACCCAAATGTCGGCAAAACCGATGACTGCAACGACCAGAAGAAAGATATTCTGCACAAAAATCAAGGCATAAGCCACCCAACGCAGAAAAACCGGAACTCTCTTCCTGGTAAAAAAATAGTTGATTATGGCAAAGCCCTGAAGAACATAGGCAAACAAAAAAACGACCAGCAGATTAAGCCCGATAAGCCGAGTATTTTCCTGAGGTATCAAAACGACAATTCCTGCGGCGATGACGAACCAGACCATCCGGTCCGGGATCTTCCACAGATTGAGGTCACCAAAATCACGAGAAAGGAGCCCCCTTTTCCGTAGAAGCGCCATTCCCACAAGCACGTTCAACACGACGAAGGTCACTGCACTGATCATTACTAAGGCCGGGAAGAGGCCAAGGATTGCCCTGACGACATGGGGCGCGCTCTTCCTCAATTCCCCGACCTGTTCGGCAGACATACCGAGCTGAGCATAAGCCCCTATGCTCTCGTCTACACTGTCGCGCACGAAAGATTCAAACGCCTGCGCCGGGTTCTGTCCCGTCTCCTGCAGATGATAACCCAGCAGAAGAAGGGCCGCTGTCAAAACAACGAAGGTCCCGTAGAAGACCGTCCTTTCGATGGTGAGGCCCTTCTTGAACAGCTCCGACAGAACCAACCCGAAGAGACCGAGAAGAAATAACAGGACAAAGTTGATTTTAAGACCGAAAAGGACAACGAGAACCGCCACAAGGAGAAGGACAAGGCAGAAAACGGCGACTGCTTTGATGCGTCCGAGTCTGGCGCTATAGTACATCACAGGCAGGGGCACGAAGCACTCTGCAACAGGACCTACCAGAGGGGTCAAAACAGCTGCCGTCATGATCAACGCTATGACGGCTACGGCTGAGACGAAATCTTTTATCAAGATGCAGCCTCTGTCGGTCCCGAGTCCCCTTCCCTTCTGCGTTCAGAAAACCCCGACCGCCGCCCTTGGTTTTTCCCGGGGCGCCTCATAATCCGGCTTAATATTCGGACACGACAAACGGCAAGAGAGCAATGGCCCTTGCCCTTTTGATCGCAACCGTCAGCTCCCGTTGATGAATCGCGCAATTCCCGGTTATTCGCCTGGGAATGATCTTACCCTTTTCCGAGATGAAATGACGCAACATCGCCGGGTCCTTGTATTCGATCTTCATGTTTGAATCAGTGCAGAATCGGCAGACTTTCCTTCTATGGAACACCCTCCTTTCGGGCTTTCTGCCGGCTGAACCCCTTTCAGGACGCTGATAGGCCATTTATCCTTCCTCCCCTTTTTGCTCGACCACCGTCGTCTCAGTTGACTCGACACCCGCAGCCGCCGGCATCTCTCCACCCTCGGGTTGCAGAGCCGCATCTTCCTCTACGGGCGACTGCTGCGCCTTGACTTCCGCCGCCTTTTCTTCCTTTTCTCTTTTGGCGCCGGCTATTTCTTCCTCGACCTCCTGGAGATTGACCTTATCGGCCTTCTTGATCGTCAGGAACCTAAGGACGGAGTCATCGAACTTGAGATTTCTTTCGAGTTCGACGACGCATGCGGTATCACCGGCAAAATCAACCAGGATGTAGTTGCCCCGCGGCTGTTTTTTGATGCGGTATGCGAGTTTTCTCGTACCCCACTTCTCTGCCCTGACCACAATGCCCTTTTGTTCCGCAATTATCGAGCTATAGCGGTCAATCAAACCGTCCACTTCGTCATTTGAAAGGTCGGACAGGACGACCAGAACTATTTCGTACCTCTTCATTCGGTTACCTCCTCACGGCTCTACAGCCCGGAGAACCCTCCGAGCAAGGAGACCTTTTTTTCAATGAAATGCGGTGATGCTTCTATAATAGAAGCTCGCGCAATTCAAGCATTTTATGGAAAAATGGAGGGCGATGAGGGATTTGAACCCTCGACACCAGGCTCCGGAGGCCTGTGCTCTATCCACTGAGCTAATCGCCCCCACGACCATCGGGAAAACCTAATCGACAGGCCGGGGTTCTTACTATGGGCCTCGAAAATATTCAACTCCTTTCCTTCACCCAGCTCCGCCACCTCACCGGGATAGACCGGTTCCTTTACTTTTTGGCAGTGAAGGGGTGAATCAACCCAGCTCATCAGCCAGTTGTCGTCCACCAAGCACATGGACGTGGAGGTGGAAAATCACCTGACCGCCCTCCTTATTGCAGTTGATCGCCACCCGGAAGCCTTTTTCGGCAACACCTTTTATTTCCGCAATTTCATTCGCCGCGAGAAGCAGTTCTCCCAATATGGCGTCCTGCCCCCTCTTCACGTCGAGAAGAGTCGGGATGTGCCTTTTCGGCACGATGACCACGTGCACCGGCGCCGACGGGTGGATATCGTCAAAGGCCAACACCTCGTCATTTTCATAAACCTTTTTGCTCGGTATCTCACCCTTCACGATCTTGCAGAAAATACAGCCTTCCATACCTACCTCCTCTTTTTCAGCCTTCCTGCTATCTGCTTGCTTCTATCGCATCCTCCAGACTCAGGGCACCTGAATAAAGGGCCTTACCCACAACAACTCCTACAACACCGTATCTCTCTAATGTCTTGATCTTTTTGATGTCCTCAATATTCGCCACACCACCCGATGCGATCACGGGAACCCCAACCGTCCCTGCGAGCCTCCGGGTAGCTTCGACATTGACGCCCCTTTCCATCCCGTCCCGTCCGATGTCGGTGTAAATGACCGCGGCGAGGTCTACATCACGGTAGCTCGCGGCCACTTCCTCGACCGACCGGGCCGATTTTTCCGTCCATGCCTCGACGGCGACCTTGCCGTCCCGACCGTCTATCCCGAGAATTATCTTTCCACCGAACAGGCGACAGGCCTCTACCACAAAATCCCTGTCCTTCAGTGCGGCCGTACCCAGGATCACCCACCGCACTCCTGCCTCTATATATGACTTAACGGTCTCGATGTTCCGGATACCACCCCCGACCTGCACCGGCACGGAGACCTTCTGCAAAATCTCTTCGATAACGTCCCTGTTTCGTGGAACACCTGCACGGGAACCGTCGAGGTCCACTACGTGGATTCTCTCGGCACCCTTTTCCTGCCATTTTTCCGCCACCTCGGCGGGCCGAACGGAGTAAACGGTCATCCGCCCGAAGTCTCCCTGCATCAGACGCACGCACTTGCCTTCTCTGAGGTCTATGGCCGGTATGATTGTCAAATCAGGACACCTTCAAAAGAATCGGAGTTTCAGTTCTCGACGGGAAAATAAACAAAAATCACCCATCACTGTATCTTCGCGAATCTTACCGACGAGAGACCGGAAACGTCGACATCATCTTTTCAACGCCCTCAGCCGAAAGCTCCCGGGCGTTGAGCCACTTCCACCCACCTCTGGCAAAGTTTCCGATTTCCAACAGATTATCCGACAGAGGGGCCTGGGTCTTGTCAAAATAAGAACTCCAGATGACGGCGCCGTCGCTCGTCCGGACAAGGCTGATGTCAAAGGTTACAGATGCCGTTATATCGGCGCCGTATGCATACCCCTTGCGCTCACGGTAGCAATAGACATAACCTGCGGCGACAACATCGGCACCCAACTCTTTCCCGACTTTGATCAACACGTCGAGGGGTTTCGCCTTGAAGGACTCGGCCGCAATCCGCTGGTAGATCCCCTCGACCTTGTCAACGGGGATCAGCGTAATATTCTTATAACTATTCAATTTTTCGAGAAATAGTTCCTCGACGACTGTAGTGGCCTCGGCGGTCGAGGAACAGCTCCTGGACAACGTTCCGGCAAGCGGACGACGTACAGTATGGGACGTTGGGTCCTCCGGTGTCACGAGATGAAAAGGAACTACGGCGACCTTCTGGGAGGTAACATCGACCTTTTTTGTGGTCGTGATGACGTCACCCCCGGAAGCGCACCCAGAAAGGAAAAAAGGCAGATTGTAGGCAACGATGAAGAAAATGAGTCCGGCTACGTTACGAGATCGATTGAAGATAGATTTCACCCCTTTCTTTTTAGGGAGCGACAGAGAAAAAACGCCCCAAAAAAATCAAAGCACCCCCTTCGTGGAGGGAATGCCTTTGACCTTTTCATTCACCGCGACAGCCTGGGCCAGCGCTTGCGCAAAGGCCTTGAATATCGCCTCTATCTTGTGATGGTTACTCTTACCATATTCGAGATTGACGTGCAAGGTGATTCCACTGTGATCGGTGAAGGCCTTGAAGAATTCCAAAAAAAGAAAGGGGTCGAAATCTCTTATATTTTTGCTGTCGAAGTCCGCGTTGAAGACGAGATAGGGCCTTCCGGAAACGTCGACGCTTACGCTGCTCAAGCTCTCGTCCATCGGAACCACGGCGTAGCCATAGCGGTTGATGCCTTGCTTGTCGCCCGTTGCCTCTTTGAAGGCCCGACCGAGACAGATGCCCACATCCTCGACGAGGTGATGGTAGTCCACGTCCGTGTCTCCCGAGCTCTTCACGGAAAGCGAAAAAAAACCATGCCTTGCAAAGAGTCTGAGCATATGGTCCAGGAAAGGGATTGTCGTCGATACATCGCCCCCACCGGGGGCGTCGATGCTCAGCTCCAGGGAAATTTCCGTCTCCGACGTCTTCCGGTATACCTTGGCCTCCCTCGCCATCATCCCTTCCTTTCAGATTACTTTGTTCAGCGGGTACTCGATGATCCCTTCGGCACCCGCCTCCTGTAGCAACGGTACGAGATCCCTCACTATGTTTTTCTCCACGATCGTTTCCACAGCGAACCAATCCTCGTTGTACAACCCCGAAACGGTAGGCGCTTTAAGGGAGGGTAAGAGCAGCATCACCCGTCCGAGGTTCTCCCGGGCGACATTCAGCTTGATTCCCACCTTCCCTATAGCCTGGAGTGATCCGTTCAGAAGAACCATGACCTGCTCGACCTTTCTTTTCTTCACGGGGTCGGCCCAAGAATCCTTGTTTGCGATCAGTTGGGTGTTCGTTTTCATCAATTCATGGACAATCCTGAGGTTGTTCGCCCTGATGGTGCTGCCCGTCTCCGTCACCTCCACTATGGCGTCGACCAGTCCTTCGACGCATTTTGCTTCCGTGGCGCCCCAGGAAAACTCCACATGAACGGCGATGTTCCGTTCCCTGAAGTATCTCTTCGTGAAGTTGACGAGCTCCGTGGATATCCTTTTCCCCTCCATGTCTTCGAGGGACTTAATGGGCGAGTCTTCTCTCACGACCAACACCCATCTGGCCTGCCGAGCTGTAACCTTCGAGTAAACAAGATCCTGCACTACCACGACGTCCGAATCGTTCTCCACAACCCAGTCACGTCCTGTGAGACCGACGTCGAGAACGCCTTCTTCCACGTAACGCGACATCTCCTGCGCCCTCACAAGTATGCAGGAAATTTCGTCGTCGTCGATGTCCGGGAAATAGCTCCTGGCGTCGTAAGTGATCCGCCAACCCGCCCGCTTGAAGAGCTCGACGGTGCTTTCTTCCAGACTTCCCTTGGGTATCCCCAGTTTTACCATCATCACTTGTAAACATCCTCCGGGTCGAAGACTTTTTTGCCCACTATTTCTTCCTTTCCGTCCGAAATCCTGCGGTAGAAACAGCTTTGATAACCCGTGTGACAGGCAGCGCCTCCGACCTGCTCCACCTTGAACAGCAGGGTATCGGAATCGCAATCGACCAAAATCTCCCTTATGAGTTGCACATTCCCGGAACTCTCACCCTTGACCCAGAGGGAGTTTCTCGACCTGCTCCAATAAGTCGCCTTACCCGTCTCAAGGGTGGAAAGCCACGCCTGCCGGTTCACGTAGGCGAGCATAAGGGCTTCTTTCGAGTCGAAATCCTGAACAATCACCGGCACAAGGCCGTTTCCTTTATCGAAATCCGGTTCGAACATAGAGTCGAAACGCCCTTCCCTATCTTCTATTTATCTTAGTGTTTTCATATAGTTTAATAACTCTTTTTAAGCAAGCATTATTTGCGGGAATTTTCAACTTGCCTACATCCTTTTTTTATGTTAGCAAGCGGAATCACAATGTTTTTCAAAACTTCGTCGGCGGTGCGCGATTACGGGAGGTCACCCGGCAGCGATTTCAACAGAGGGAGAGAGCTATGACTGTATTGGTTGGAGGTATAGCGGCTGTCTTACTGGCTATCATCGGCCTTTTCGCCTGGTGGAAGGACCTCTTCGTGATCCTCAAAGGCTCCATACCCCTCATCCTTCTTCTGGGAGGCGCTCTGGCCGTCTATGTAGGCATCGATGAGTTGAAGGAAAAAGTCCGGCGGGAGAGGGAAAACGAAAAAGAGGAACTGAAAAAGGCAAGAGAAGAGCTCGAGAAGGCAAAAGCGGAAGCGGAAAAAATGAGAGAAGAGTTGGAAAAAATCAGAGAGGAAAAGACCTCTAACACATGATGATAATTATCCTTTCAAGGAAATACCTTAAATCCCTTCTGCCCGTCTACAAGTATCGATGCCTGCTGTCCGCATAAAACGCGGGCAAGCAGGCTTCCCCATTTCTAAACTCAACGTCTGAAAAAACCTTCCCATCAAATAAATAAAAAGGAGGAGTTGGAACATGAAAAAATTTCTGATCGTATGCTTTTCCGTCACCTTATTGGCGCTTATCTGCGCGGCCACCCAGCCCGTTCAGGCAGCCCAGACGAAGCTGACTTACAGCGTCTTCTTCCCGCCTACACACGGACAGGCCAAGGCAGCAGATTCCTGGGCAAAAGAGATCGAAAAGCGCACCCATGGCCAGGTCAAGATCACGATCTTGACGGGCGGGACGTTGACGCCCGCCGACCAGACATACGATGGAGTGGCCAAAGGTATTGCCGACATCGGTATGTCCTGCTTCGCCTACACGCGGGGAAGGTTTCCCGTCATGGAGACCCTCGACCTGCCGCTCGGCTATCCGAACGGAAGGGTGGCCACAAGGGTCGCCAATGATTTCTACGAAAGATTCAGACCTAAAGAACTGGAAGGCGTGAAAGTGCTTTACATCCACGCCCACGGCCCGGGGTTGCTCCACACGGTAAGGCCGGTACGTTCACTCGCCGACATCAAGGGCATGAAGATCCGTTCCACGGGGCTGAGTTCCAAGGTCGTCTCCGCCCTCGGCGCCGTGCCCGTGGCCATGCCGCAGGGAGAAACCTATGAATCCCTCCAAAAAGGCGTAGTCGAAGGAACGATCACACCCATAGAAACACTGAAGGGCTGGAAACAGGCGGAAGTGATAAAATACACGACGGACTGCAAGAGCATCGGATACACGACGGCCATGTTCGTCGTCATGAACCTCCGGAAGTGGAACTCTCTTCCCCGGGATGTCAAAAAGGTGTTCGAAGAAGTCAGCAAAGAGTGGGTCGACGTTCACGGGAAGGAATGGGACCGGCTCGATGCCGAAGGGAAGGAATACAGCCTGAGCCTGGGGAATAAGATAATACCCCTCTCCAGAGAAGAAGGGGCGAGGTGGAAGGCAGCGGTCAAGCCCATCATCAACGAATACATCAGGACCACCGACGGGAAGGGCCTCCCGGGTAAAGCGGCCGTCGCCGAAGCGGAAAGCATGATCAAGAAGTACAGCAAAAAATACAGGTAACGAACCCATAGCAAAGGACGATCAGGGGGGGTAGTCTATGCCGCCTGTGGGCAGATTGGTTAGCCTGGCGGGCCGCGGATTCAACATCATTGCGTCGGCCGCGGTCATCCTCATGATGATGCTTACCTGCACCGACGTCGTCCTCCGGCTCTTCCGGCAACCGATCCCGGGTACTTATGAGGTCATAGGGTTTCTCGGAACGGTCGTCGCGTCATTCTCCCTGGCCTACACGTCGATAGAAAAGGGCCATATTGCCGTAGAAATACTCGTAGACAGGCTCCCGGAAAAGGCTCAGGCATTTTCCGAGGCATTGAGCGCACTGATCGGGGCATCCCTTTTCGGCCTCCTGACCTGGCAGAGTAGTCTTTACGCCGCGGATCTGAAACTGAGCGGCGAGGTCTCGCTGACCCTTGAGATTCCCACCTATCTCTTCGTCTACGGTGTGGCGGCGGGCTGCGGCATGCTCACCCTGGTCCTGTTCGTTGAACTCGGCGGCGCTCTGCGAAAGGCGACGAGAAGATGACCCCTACGGCAGTCGGCATCATCGGATTCTTCGTCCTGGTTGCGCTCATGTTCATGAGGATCCCCGTGGGCTTCGTGATGGCCGTCGTCGGGGTTCTCGGGTTCGGCATCCTGGTTTCATGGGATGCCGCCTTTCTGCTGACCGCCCGGGACTTCTTCTCCATCTTCGGGTCATACAACCTGACGGTAATACCCCTTTTTGTCTTCATGGGCCAGCTCACCCATCACTCGGGAATAAGCGGCAGGCTGTTCAACGCAGCCAACAAGTTCATGGGCCACCTTCCGGGTGGGTTGGCCATAGCCACCGTGGGCGCCTGTGCCGGTTTCTCCGCCATCTGCGGGTCGACGAGCGCCACGGCTGCGACCATGGCCTCCGTAGCGCTGCCGGAGATGAAAAAGTACAATTACGACCCGGCTCTCGCAACGGGAGTCGTTGCCGCGGGAGGCAGTCTCGGCATCCTCATACCGCCGAGCACCATCTTCATCGTCTACGGAATCATGACGGAGCAATCGATCGGCAAACTATTCATGGCCGGGGTGCTCCCCGGCATTGTACTGACCGTCCTCTTCATAGTCACGATCATCATCTGGACCAAGCTGCGCCCGGAGATGGTCACCCTTGCCCCGAAGTCGAGCTGGAAAGAGAAAATCGCATCCCTCTCGGGCGTGATCGAAACCTTGGTTCTTTTCGTCCTTGTCATGGGCGGCCTCTTCATAGGCATCTTCACGCCCACGGAGGCGGCCGCCATCGGTGCCTTCGGGACCCTCACAATCGCCCTGATCAACCGCAACCTTACCTGGAAAGGTTTTCTTCAGTCGCTCTACGAAACCACCCGGATATCCTGCATGATCATGGTGATCGTCGCGGGGGCCACGGTGTTCGGACACTTCCTTGCTGTAACGGAAATTCCGACAAACATCGGCGAATGGGCTGCCGGCCTGCAGGTGCCGCGCCAGGTCGTTATGGCCATCATAATCCTGATCTGCTTGATCATGGGATGCCTGATGGACTCCCTCGCCATGATAATGCTGACGATACCGATCTTCTTCCCCGTCGTCACGAGCCTTGGGTTCGACCCGATCTGGTTTGGCGTCATCATCGTTTTAGTGACTGAAATGGGGGTGGTGACACCTCCGGTCGGAATCAACGTTTACGTCGTCGGCGGTGTCGCACGCGACGTACCACTCCACGTCATCTTTCGCGGCGCCGCACATCTACTCATCGCTCAGTTGGCAACCGCCTTGCTCCTGATCCTGTTCCCCGGGATAGCTTTGTACCTCCCCAGACTCATCCATTAGGCATAAAAAAGGCGGACGGTGAACCGAGATCGATTCACATAACAAAAAACAGGTATGACTAAGCAACAGATGCCGATTAGCATAAGATGCAATGATTACAAGGTATTACTCGTCATTATCGTAATCCTCACCGTAGTCGTTAACGGTTGTGCAACGCTTCCCAAGGGCGGGGGCAAGAAACGGGAAGTCAAGAGGATGCTCGTGACGGCCTACTCGGCGGACCAGAAATCCACTGGATGGAAACACAAGTGGGGCTGTTTCCTCCTGCCGCCGGTGTATGCTTACGGACCCAACGAAGGAAAACCAAAGAAGGTAGGCATAACCGCCGACGGCACAAGGGCCAAAAAAGGGACGATCGCCGCGGACATAAGCAAGTATCCCTACGGCACCAAGATGTACGTCCCGGGATACGGATGGGGCGAAGTCCACGACATCGGTTCGGCGATCAAAGGCGATCACATCGACGTCTTTTTTCCCGACGTCAAGGACGCCAGGGCCTGGGGGAGAAAGTACCTGGACGTGATCATCCTGAGGTGACGCTGTCGCTCCCCCGCCGCGATCTCCCGACCATCCCGGTGATCAGTAGGACCGCACCGATAGATATGGCGGAATCGGCCACATTGAAGGCCGGCCAGTGGTGATGACCGATATAGACGTCTAAGAAATCTACTACGTCGCCGAAACGAATCCGGTCGATAAGGTTTCCCACCGCTCCTCCCATGATGAGGGATAGGGCGAGCGCCAGTTTCCAGTCGTCGAACCCGTACCTCCGCATGTAGTAAAGAAGCAGGAGAATCGCGGCGACGGTGACGGTGATAAAAAAAACAGCCCGAAAATAAACGGGTGCCGTCGCTAAAAACCCGAACGCGGCTCCGGGATTTCTGACGTAGGTTATACTGAACAGGCCGTCGAGCACCGGTATCGAGCTGTAGAGGGGCATACCGGTTGAAACGATATATTTCGTCACTTGGTCGATAAGGACAACAAGCGCGGCCACGCCGAAAAATAAGGGCCGACTTCTCCAGGTCAACGGGGCGCCTCCGCTGACAGGTTGGCAAGACAGCGGTCGCAGATAGTCGTATGGACTGTATCTTTGCCGACGGTTTCGCTGTACATCCAGCAGCGCTGACATTTGGCACCCGAGGCCTTCGAAACACCGACCTTCAAACCCTCTATCTCGCTGCTTACGTAAGGCTCTTCCAGGTCATCCTGATCGAGGATGTTGACCTGCGAGACGATGTTCAGGACCTTCAAGTCCTCCCGTCTGTCCGACAGGAATCTCCTCAGCTTCTCCGGCGCATAAAGGTCGACCCGTGCATCCAGCGAATGACCGATGACCTTGTTCTTTCGCGCCTTCTCGATGGCCTTCGAGACCTCGCCCCTGACCGCGATCAGCGTCTTCCACGTCTCCCGTATCTCCTCGTTCAGGCACTCCGGGTTGACGCCGGGGAATTGCGTGAGGTGGACGCTGGCGGCCTTGTCCTCATACCCGGGCATGGCGTTCCAGATCTCGTCAGCCGTGAAGGTCAGGATGGGCGCGAGCAACCTCACCAGCGCATCGAGGATGATGAACATGGCGCTCTGGGCGGAGCGTCTCACCTTCGATTTCGCCTTCGCCGTGTACATCCTATCCTTGGATACGTCCAAGTAGAGCGAACTGAGGTCAACCGTACAGAAGTTGTAGATCGTGTAATAAACGACGTGGAACTGATACTCATCGTATGCCTTCCGGACCCTCTGGACGATTTCCTGGAGCCGGTGAAGTATCCATCTGTCCATCGATTCCATCTCGCCGTAGGGTACCTTATCGTGCCGGCAATCAAAGTCATAGAGGTTGCCTAAGATATACCGCCCCGTGTTGCGGATGCGACGGTACGCCTCGACGAGCCGCTCCAGGATCTCACTGGAAATACGGATATCGACCGTGTAATCTTCGGCCGCAACCCAGAGACGAAGGATCTCGGCGCCGTATTTCTCTATTATTTCCAGCGGGTCGACGACGTTTCCGACGGACTTGGACATCTTCCTGCCCTCGCCGTCCACGACGAACCCATGGGTGAGAACGCTTGTGTAGGGTGCTCGGCCACGCGTCGCGACACATTCGAGCAGAGAAGAGTGGAACCACCCGCGGTGCTGGTCGCTTCCCTCTAAGTACATGTCCGCCGGCGACCGCAGGTTCGGCCAGACCTCCAGTACGGACGCGTGGCTCACGCCGGAATCGAACCAGACGTCTAAGATGTCGGTCTCCTTGGTAAAATCTGTCCCCTTGCAGACAGGACAGACCGTCCCGGGGGGCAGCAGGTCCTTCGCCTCTTTATCGAACCAGACATCGGCACCGAACCGGCGCACCAGCTCTACGACTCCGCCCAGGACCTCCGCCGTTGCCAGATAGTTGCCGCATTCTTTACAATAGAACACCGTGATCGGGACACCCCAGAGACGCTGCCGTGAGATGCACCAGTCCGGCCTGTTCTCGACCATGCCGTAGATCCGGTCCCGCCCCCAGGCGGGCACCCATTTTACCCGGTCGATTGCCTCCAGGGCCTTTTTCCTCAGCCCGTTCTTCTCCATGGAGATGAACCACTGCTCTGTTGAACGGAAGATGATCGGGTTCTTGCAACGCCAGCAATGGGGATAGGAATGTTGGATGTCCACGAGAGCGAGGAGTGCCCCCTTTTCCCTCAGTTTCTTTACCACCGAATCGTTAGCGTCGAAGACAAACTCACCGGCGAAGAACTCCACGTCCTTGGTAAACCTGCCGTCCTCGTCTACGGGAGCGTAATTGTCGAGGCCGTATTCAAGGCCGATCTCGTAATCTTCCTGACCGTGCCCCGGCGCTATGTGGACGGCGCCGGTCCCCGCGTCCAGGGTGACGAAGGGTGCAAGGATCAGGACGCTCTCACGGTCCAGGAAGGGGTGGTTGGTCTTGAGTCCTTCGAGCACCGCGCCGGGAAACTCTGCGATGATCTCGTACTGCTTGAACCCGAAGGCGTCCATGCAATGATCCACAAGGTCCTTGGCCAGGATCAATACCTCCCCCTGCACTTTGACGGCGGCGTAAACGAAGTCCCTGTGGAGGGCAATCGCCAGGTTGGCCGGGATCGTCCAGGGCGTCGTCGTCCAGATGAGCACGTATACCTTTTCTCCCTTCAGTCTCGGCAGGACCTCGCCGAAATCCGACAGGACCGGAAACTTGATGTAGACGGAAGGCGTCTCGTGGTCGGCGTACTCGACCTCCGCTTCAGCAAGGGCCGTCTTGCAATGCGCGCACCAGTAGACGGGCTTATTCCCCTTATAGACGTCGCCGCCCAACATCAGTTTCGCAAACTCCGCTACCGTGACGGCTTCGTACTCATAACTCATCGTCAGATAAGGATTGTCCCATTCGCCGAAGACGCCGAGGCGCTTGAACTGACTGCGCTGGATGTCGACGTACTTTTCGGCGTACTTCCTGCAGTAACGTCTCTTCTCCACCTGAGGCAGGTCGTTCTTCCTGTCGCCCAATTCCTTGTCCACCTGATGCTCTATGGGAAGGCCGTGACAGTCCCATCCGGGGACGAAGATGCTGTCGAACCCCGACATGTTCTTGGACTTGATCACGATGTCCTTGATGATCTTGTTGAGTGCGTGCCCAAGATGTATGTCTCCGTTTGCGTACGGCGGACCGTCGTGCAGGATGTAGACCGGCCGTCCCTTGGATACCTCGCGTATCTTCCCGTAAATGTTCGCGGCTTCCCATGTTTGGAGCATATCGGGTTCTTTCTTGGCCAGGTTGGCCTTCATGGGGAAATCGGTCTTCGGCAGGTTCAACGTATCCTTGTAGTCCATGGAGATTTCCTTTCGGGAGCTCGGAGCTTATGGCAAAAGCTCATAGTGCATTGATTTTTTTGATTTTGACGGGAATACCACAGATAAGGGGGACTTTCAAGGGGAGAGAGCAAAAAAAGAGGCCCCGCCGGAAAAGCCCGGGGCCTCTTTCATAGACTGCCGGTAAGGGAATTTTACATATCCATTCCGCCGTAACCGCCCATCCCTCCTGGAGGCATCGGCGGCATGGTTTCCTTCTTCGGTTTCTCGGCCACCATGCACTGGGTGGTGAGCATCAATGACGCAACGCTGGCCGCATTCTGGAGGGCAAAGCGCGTCACCTTCTTGGGGTCGATCACGCCGGATTTCACGAGGTCCTCATATTCATCCGTCGCCGCGTTGAACCCAAAGGACCCCTTCTTCTCCTTTACCTTCTCAACGACTATGTTGCCTTCCGCTCCTGCGTTCTGGGCGATCATCTTGAGAGGTTCCTCGAGGGCCTTCTTAACGATGGCGACGCCGACCTGCTGGTCACCATCCAGGGCCAGTTTTTCGAGCGCGGGGATGCACCTGATATAGGCGACGCCGCCGCCGGGGACGATTCCCTCTTCCACGGCCGCCCGTGTCGCGTTAAGTGCGTCTTCCACCCGGGCCTTCTTTTCCTTCATTTCCGTCTCCGTAGCCGCACCCACCTTGATCACGGCCACACCGCCGACGAGCTTTGCTAACCTCTCTTGGAGCTTCTCGCGGTCGTAATCGGACGTCGTCTCTTCTATCTGCGCCCGGATCTGCTTGACGCGCCCCTCGAGGTTTGCCCTGTCACCGGCACCGTCGATTATCGTCGTGTTGTCCTTGTCGACGGTAAGTTTTCGGCAACGACCAAGGTCGGCGACCGTCGTGTTTTCAAGCTTCGCTCCCATCTCTTCGGATATGAGCTTTCCACCCGTGAGGATTGCGATGTCTTCAAGCATCGCTTTCCGCCTGTCGCCGAAACCAGGGGCCTTTACAGCAACCACCTGCAACGTCCCCCGAAGTTTATTCACAACGAGCGTGGCCAGGGCCTCACCCTCGATGTCTTCGGCGATTATCAGCAGGGGTTTTCCCATCTTGGCTATCTGCTCGAGGATGGGGAGAAGCTCTTTCATGTTGCTGATCTTTTTGTCATGGATCAGGATGTAAGGGTCGTCGTAGTTGACTTCCATCTTCTCGGGATTGGTGACGAAGTAAGGGGAGAGATATCCCCTGTCGAACTGCATGCCTTCCACGATGTCCAGTTCCGTCTCCAGCCCCTTGGCTTCTTCCACCGTGATAACCCCTTCTTTGCCCACCTTATTCATGGCCTCGGCGATGATGTTGCCGATCGTCTCGTCGTTATTGGCGGAAATCGTGCCGACCTGGGCGATTTCCTTCTGGTC
>DIEZ01000018.1 GCA_002418885.1 Syntrophaceae bacterium UBA5761 | reverse complement strand
ACGTCGCGGCCGCCGAGGCCCATGATGAAATCGACGACCCGCGGGCGCTTTCCGTCATGGTACAAGTGAGATTTTATCTCCGTAGCCACCGGACCACCGGCACCGCCGAAGGAGATAGCACGGTCCATCACGATCAGGGTCTTGGCACCCTTGACGGCAACCCGAAGCTCCTCGACCGGGAAAGGCCTCCAGAGCCGCAGCTTGACGAGCCCTACGGGCACTCCTTTCTTTCTCAGGGCGTCAACGGCGAGAGATGCCGTCTCACCCATCGACCCCATCGTGAGGATCAGGGTATCGGCACCTCTTGTCTTGTAAGTCTCGACCGGCCTGTAATAGCGACCGAACTGTTTGCCCCATTCATCCCAGATTTTGACTATCGTCTTTTTTGAATTCCAGAGGGCCACGTCCTTGGCCTTCATCGTCTCCGTGAAGATGTCCGGCATGTTGAAACACCCCATGGAAACGGGGTTGTCCGGATGCAGGGTTGCCAGCGGCTTCCTCGGCGGGAGGAATCTGTCGACCTCCTTCTGACTCGGAAATTCCAGCGGTTCGATCATATGCGTAAGCTGGAAACCGTCTATGTTCAGGACCGTCGGGAGCATGATGTCCGGGTGCTCGGCGATCCTGAAGGACTGAATCGTCATGTCCACGACCTCTTGGCCGTTTTCGGCAAACATGCAGACCCAGCCGCTGTCGCGCTGGGGCATGATGTCGGTATGGTCGTTCCAGATGTTCAAGGGACCGGAAACCGCACGGTTGGCGTTCCCCATGACGACGGGAAGACGCATCGCCGAAACGATGGGCAGTATCTCGTGCATCAGCATGAGCCCCTGGGAACTGGTGGCGGTGTACACCCGCGCACCCGCTCCGGATGCGCCGGCACAGGCACTGATGGAAGAGTGCTCCGACTCGACGGTGATGAACTCGGCGTCGATCCTTCCGTCGTGGACTATGTCCGCAAGGTGTTCGGCCATGTGGGACTGAGGAGTGATCGGATAGACGGCCGCCACGTCGATGTTGCAGAGGGCGACGGCTTCCGCTGCCGCGATGGCTACTTCCATTCCAACTCGTTTTCCCATCTTATTCCTCCTCCTCCTGCATGGTGATCGCGCCGGGCCAACATTCATGAGCGCAGATCCCGCATCCCTTGCAGTAGTCCAGGTCGGCCGCGAAATATCCCTCTTCCGTCTCCCGGATGCAACCTTCCGGACAGAAAATGTAACAGATCCCGCACTTAATGCACTTTTTGTTATCCCACAGCGGCCGCTGGGACCTCCAAGTCCCCGTTTTGTACTCGCGGGCATTGCCGGGAACGAAAACTATGCAGCCTGGGTTGACTTCATACCACTTTTCCGGCCAGGCCTTGCTCTTAATTTTTCTCTTTTCCATACTTAAAACCCCTGAATGATTTGCCCCGAATGTCGTCTAAGCAGCCTTTACGACCTCTGCCATCCTCACTTCACTATAAGCCCTCTTCAACGCCGCCATATTCCTCCCGGCCAGCTTGCCGAAACGATGCGCCAGCGGGTTTTTCAGGGCATCGAGCCTGAGAACCCCTGTGACCTTGAGCACTGCGCCCAGCATGGTCGTGTTGGTGATAGGCACCCCCAACTCCTCCCTTGCGATACGCGTCGCATCGACCGTATAAAGAATCCCCCGGTAGTTCAGGATCCTCCTGATTTCTTCCGCCGGTTTCGAGGTGTTGACGATGAGAACGCCCTCCGGCTTCAACCCGTCGGTGACGGGAACCAAGTTCACAAGACTCGGGTCGAGCACAACAACCACATCCGGATGGTAGATTCCCGACCGGATCTTGATCGGCGTGTCGGATATCCGGTTGAAAGCCATGACCGGGGCACCGCGACGTTCCGGTCCGAAGGCAGGAAATCCCTGGGCGTATTTTCCTTCTTCTATGGCGGCAAGCGCCAACATCTCTACCGACGTCACCGCCCCTTGACCACCCCTCCCATGCCACCTGCTTTCTATCATGATAGCTTCTCCATGAACTGTGAATTGCAGAAAAACGAATTAAGTCGCTTCTACTATCAAATATGTCGAGAAAGTCAATATTTATTTAAGCATTTTTATCGATGCCGAGCACACTGCCATAAAGGTCCCTACCGTGGCTGTCAATCAGCACCACGAGGGGCATATCCGAAACCTCGAGCTTCAGGATGGCTTCCGGGCCGAGGTCTTCATAAGCCACAACCTGAGCCTTTTTCACGTGCCGGGACAGGAGTGCTGCCACACCTCCCGGCGCCCCGAAGTAAACGGCCCGGCACTCCCGGATCGCCTCGACAACTTCCGGTGACCGCCTTCCTTTTCCGATCATTCCCTTGAGTCCCATTCTGAGCAATTCCAGAGTGCACGAATCCATCCGATAACTTGTCGTGGGTCCGACGGAGCCGATTATGCGACCGGGGGAGGCCGGCGTGGGTGCCGCGTAGAAGATCGTCGTACCCTGGAGAGGGATGGGGAGTTTCTCGCCCTTCCGGGCTGCATCGCACAGTCTTCGATGCGCCATGTCTCTCCCCGTGTATACCTCACCGCTCAAAAAAACCTTGTCACCGGCCTTCAGTAAGCGACAGGTTTCGTCGGCAAGGGGCGTTTCGATACGAACGGCATCCTTCATCTCTCATGCAGCCCTTCGCCGTCTCCTCAAATGACGGCTTCTTTGTGTCTTGATGCGTGGCACTGAATACTTACGGCTACGGGGAGACTCGCGATATGACACGGCTCCATCTCGATACTGACCGCCAGGGCCGTCGTCTTGCCCCCGTATCCTTGGGGGCCGAACCCCAGCCGGTTCAACTTGTCGAGGATGTCTTCCTCCATCTTCGCCAAGCGGTTGTCTCCGCTTTTTTCCCCCAACGGCCTGAGAAGGGCCTTCTTCGAGAGCAGCGCCGCCCTCTCGACCGTTCCGCCTATGCCGACACCGAGGACTACGGGAGGGCACGGATTGGGGCCGGCCTTCCGCACGCTCTCCAACACAGCATTCTCAATCCCCTCGACGCCGGCCGTCGGAAGCAGCATATGAACACTGCTCATATTTTCGCTTCCCCCGCCCTTGGCCATGACCTGCAGCCTGATCCTGTCTCCGGGTACGATCTCGGTGTGGACGACGGCGGGGGTGTTGTCGCCCGTGTTCTTTCTCGTCAAGGGGTCGCAGAGGGATTTTCGGAAGTAACCCTCGCTGTAAGCCCTCCGAACTCCCTCCTGGACCGAAACCCCGAAGGAACCGCCCACGACATGGACGTCCTGACCGACCTCGGCGAAAACCACGGCAAGACCCGTATCCTGACAAAGGGCCACGACCTCTTCCCTCGCTATCCGGGCATTTTCGCAGATCTGTTCAAGGGCGAGACGGGCGATATAGGATTCCTCGGCTGCACAGGCCCGGTTTACTGCCTCCAGAATGTCTTCTCCGAGTACTGTATTGGCTTCGATGAACAGTTTTCTGACGGTCTCGGTGACCGTTTCGCACGATACTTCCCTGATGGGGTTCATAAGGCAGGTCACATCCCCCTACGGAACTCTATTGCCTTGGCAAGCGTCATCTTGTCCACGTATTTCAGGTCGCCGCCCATCGGGACGCCGAACGCGATTCTCGTCACCCTAACGTCTTTCTCCTTGAGCATTCTCGTGATGAGAAGCGCCGTTGACTCGCCCTGGACGCTGGGATTGGTGGCGACGATGACCTCTCTCACCCGATTGCGCTCTATCCGGTCCCGGAGTTCCTGAAGCCGCAGGCGCTCCGGGCCGACCCCGTCGAGCGGCGAGAGGGCGCCGTGGAGGACATGGTAGGTTCCCCGGAAACTGCCGCTTTCTTCGATGGCGATGAGGGAATCAGGCTCTTCGACGACACAGATTACGTCTTTCTCCCGCGTCGTGTCCTTGCATACATCGCAGAATTCGCCCTCCGCCAAGTTGAAACAGGTTGCGCATAGACGGATCTTCTCCTTTACCTCCATGATGCTCTCCGCAAGCCTTCGCGCTTCTTCCCTGGGTGTATGGAGGATGAAGGCCGCGAGCCGCGAGGCCGTCTTTTCGCCGACGCCGGGAAAACGGCTCAGCTCCTTTATCAAACGGCGCATTGGTGCGGGATAACCGGTCATCATGATCATCTCTTCCGAATGCTTCAGGTAAGGCCGGGTATCTGGAGACCGCCGGTGAGTTTGGCCATCTCCGCCTGGGCCATTTCCTGCGCCTTGCGCACGGCCTCGTTCACCGCCGCCACGATCAGGTCCTGGAGCATTTCCACGTCATCGGGGTTGACGACGTCTTTTTCGATCTTCAACGACACGAGCTCGTGCTTGCCGTTCACGACGGCCGTCACCATACCCCCGCCGGCCGACGCCTCCACGGTCCTCGAAGCGAGTTCCTCCTGGAGCTTCATCATCTTGGCCTGCATCTGCTGGGCCTGTTTTATGATGTTTTGAAAATTCGCCAATGCTTTTCCTCCCCCCCCTTGGATGAAAGGGCTCTCCGCCTACCCGGAATTTACCCCCTCCCATCCAGGCTTGCCCGGTTCACCCTCGCGAAGGGTCACCGGTTTGTTTTCTCGTGATAATCTCCTTGATTTCCGCTCCCTCGAATATATCCATGACCTTTTGGACCATCGGGTGGTTCAGCGCCTCTTTCTTGATATCATTGTCGTTACTGCCGTCGGCCGGAAGGCCGTTTCCCGGGGCAACGACAGAACCGTCTCCCGCGCCCGTTTCTATCTTGACAGTCACCTCTTCGCCGAAAAATTCCCGCCCAATCTCCGCCAGGCGACCTCTCTGGGAGGGATCATTCAGATGGTCCAGGAAAACGTACCCCTTCGGAAAGCCTATCCTTAGGCAACCTTTTTCATAGCCGATCAAGCTTCCCGGTTCTATCATGGACCACAGCGGGTTGCTCCTTTTCTTCACCGTTTCCTTGAAGCCTTCCCAAAGGTCACCCGTTGCCGGCTCAGCTACCGGCATCTCCGCCTGTTCCGCCCTTTCCCTTTCAGGTTCTTTGGGGGCGATCGGTGATGCCTTGAGGGGCTGGGCCTTACCCGTACCCGTCAACCGCCTTTCCATACCCTCCACTCTATCCAGCAATTCGTACACCGGTATAAGCGGTTCGAGCGACGCCATTTTTACGAGGATAAACTCGAGGTTCAGTTTCGGGTCCAGGCTCTTTCGTACCTCTTCATCTTCCGCCATCAGGATGTCGAGCAGTCGCTTCAGCGTTTCTCCCGACGCGCTGCCGGCCTGTTTTTTCAGCTCCGCTACCTCAAAATCGGGCAGGTCGATGAACCGTCCGGCCCCCTCGGCAACTTTCACCAGAAGCAGGTTCATGAAGTGCCTCTGCAACATTTGGTAAAATTGCTTCATGTCGAGGCCCGCATAGTATCCTTCATCGAGGATACCCAGGGCGGCTTTTGCGTCCCGACCGATGACGGCCCGGGAAATGTCATAGAGGAGCTTCCTGTCCGTAAAACCTAAGAGCGTTTCGACGTCGCCGTCCTTGACCACGGTCCCTGCGTAAGAGATGACCTGGTCGAAGATGCTCTCCGCATCCCTCAGGCTTCCTTCTGCCCCTTCGGCTATCAGGGAAAGGCCGGCGTCGCTGATCTCGATCCCCTCAGCCGTCGCGATCTTCCTGAGCGTGGCGGAGATCTGCTTGATAGACATCCGGCGAAACTCGTGGCGCTGGCACCGGGAGAGGATCGTGGCCGGAACCCGGTGGACCTCCGTCGTCGCAAACATGAAAATGACATGGGGCGGAGGTTCCTCGATCGTCTTCAGGAGGGCATTGAAGGCCTCCTTGGTCAACATGTGGACTTCATCGATTATGTAAACCTTGTACCGCGAGGTTAGCGGCGAGAATTTGACGTTTTCCCTCAACTCCCGCACTTCGTCGATGCCGCGGTTCGAGGCGCCGTCGATCTCCCGCACGTCCATGGAGACCCCTTCCGTGATCTCCCTACAGTTCGTGCACTCATTACAGGGTGTTTCGGCGGGGCCCTTCTCGCAGTTAAGGGCCTTGGCAAGGATACGGGCTACCGAAGTCTTCCCTATCCCCCGGGGTCCGCTGAAGATCAGGGCATGGGCGACACGGTCGCGGCGGATGGCGTTCTTCAGCGTCTTGACGACGTGGTCCTGCCCGACAACATCCTCAAAAACCTGCGGTCGCCATTTTCGGGCCAAGACGAGATATTCCACAAAACTCCTCCCTGAGGGTCGCCAGCTTAAGGCTTCAATTCAAAAGCTAAGACAGGCACTGCGGTAATGAGGGAAAGGGGTGAAGGGAGTGTGTCCGTGTCTTAACTTCGATCCTTGAACTACTGCCCGGCTTCTACCGGGTCAAAAACTGATAGCCAGGTTTACCCGCAGCACCCGGAGGTCATTGCTACCGCTGCTTCCTTC
>DIEZ01000080.1:423-27029 GCA_002418885.1 Syntrophaceae bacterium UBA5761 | reverse complement strand
TCCACGATGTCGTGGCACTCAACACCTAATAAATAAAAAACAGCTGTGACACCGCAAACTTCAAGCCTGCTGAAGGACTCAACGTGACAGCCCGGAGTGAATTCGACTTTTCACAAGACCATCAATCTACAATCTTGGAGGAACTTCGTCCATGGAGGTGAGAAAAAAGAAGATCCGTTTCAGCATCCTCTATTTCTTCATGATCGCCCTGCTCATCATCCTCGTAGACCGTTACCTGTTGACCCGCGAACTGGCAACGATCAGCTACAGCGAATTCAAGGTACTCTTGAAAGAGGGACTCGTGAACAACCTTGTCGTCTCTTCTTCGACCATCGAGGGCAACCTGCTGTCCGGTGCCCCGGACAGAATACTTGGCCTCCGCAACGAAAAAGACGCAGTGAAAATCAAACAGTTGAAGGGGGTCAAGGAGTTTTTAACAGTCCGGATACAAGACCCCGACCTCGTGAAGGAGATGACGGAGAAAGGTATCCGCTACACGGCTAAACCGGACACGACGTGGGTGGGCAACCTGCTACTCTGGCTCATTCCAGTTTTAATCCTCTTGGGATTCTGGGGATACCTGCTCAGGAGGATGAGCGGTCAGGGAGGCGGGTTGATGGCGGTCGGTAAAAGCAAGGCCAAGGTCTACGTAGAGGGAGAAACCAAGGTGGCTTTATCCGACGTGGCGGGCGTCGACGAAGCCAAGACTGAGCTGCAGGAGGTCATCGAATTCTTGCGAAACCCCCAGAAGTTCCAGACGTTAGGGGGGAACATCCCGAAGGGAATACTACTTGTCGGCCCTCCCGGGACCGGAAAGACACTGCTTGCCCGGGCCGTTGCCGGAGAGGCGAAGGTCCCTTTTCTTAGCCTGAGCGGCTCGGCCTTCGTGGAGATGTTCGTGG
Organism: Syntrophaceae bacterium UBA5761; assembly: GCA_002418885.1. Lineage (GTDB taxonomy): Bacteria > Desulfobacterota > Syntrophia > Syntrophales > UBA4778 > UBA2207. The sequence continues at coordinate 26,127 of DIEZ01000080.1, read as the reverse complement.
GCGTCGGTGCCGCCCGCGTACGGGACCTCTTCAGTCAGGCAGAGACGCGCGCCCCCTGCATCATCTTCATCGACGAAATAGACGCCCTCGGAAAGGCCCGCGGCATCAGTCCCATCTCCGGCGTCGACGAAAGGGAGCAGACCTTGACGCAGCTCCTTTCCGAGATGGACGGCTTCGACACAAAGAAGGGCGTCATCATCATGGCGGCGACAAACCGCCCGGAGATCCTGGACCCGGCGCTCCTGCGCCCGGGCAGGTTCGACCGGCACATCCTTGTGGACCGCCCCGACGCCAAGGGCAGGGAGGAAATCCTCCGTGTCCATGTCAAGAAGGTCAAGCTTGCCCCGGACGTCGACCTGAAAGTCTTGGCGTCCATGACACCGGGTATGGTGGGCGCCGACATCGCCAATATCGTCAACGAGGCGGCCCTTCTGGCCGCGAGGAAGGATAAGAGCGCCGTCGGCATGGAGGATTTCGAGGAAGCCATCGAGAGGGCCGTCGCCGGACTGGAAAAGAAAAGCCGAGTCATCACTCAGAAGGAACGGGAGATCGTTTCCTGCCATGAAAGCGGGCACGCCATCGTCGCAAGCGTCCTCCCCCACGCCGACCCGGTGCGCCGGGTCTCCATCATCCCCCGGGGGATCGCCGCCTTAGGCTACACGATCCAGTTGCCGACGGAAGACCGTTACCTGCTGACGAAGTCCGAAATCCTGGACCGGATCACGGTGATGCTCAGCGGGAGGGCGGCGGAGGAGATCATCTTCGGCGAGATCTCCACCGGGGCCAGAAACGACCTGGAAAAAGCCACCGAGATGGCCCTCAGCATGGTCAAGGCCTACGGGATGAGCGAGAAGCTCGGCCCCCTTTCTTTCGACCGCGAGAGGCCGCTGTTCCTCGGTGTTCCGGGTACCGGATCGAAGGATTACAGCGAGGAGACGGCAAGGGCGATCGACGAAGAGGTGAGGACAATAATCAAGCAGGCCTATGACAACGCCCTCTCTATCCTGAGAGGGCGAATCGACAAACTCAAGACGATCGCCTCGGTCCTCTTAGAAAAAGAGGTCATCGAGGGTGAGGAGCTCAAGAAGCTGTTGGTTTAGGACGTCCCGGTGTTCCTGCGGCAATAACCCAGCGATTCCGGGACGGTGACCTTATGCTACCGGTAGGGATCGTCTTTAAATGCCGTTTGGGCCCTTCTGCCGATCCGGGTCTTGTCGAAACAGAAGGTCTCCATTCCGGGGACGACCATCCGGACCGTAGGGATCCCCATGTCCGGCCGTGTCAGGTCGACGGCGATCACACGTTCCAATCCGCAGGCGCACAGCCCGGCGGCCACTTTCTGTATGTCCTCATAGATGTCTGCGCTGTAGCCTACTTCGAGTTCTCTTATGCCTTTCTGCTCATAAGCGAAAAAACGGGGGTCCTCTTCTTCCTCGCAGTCGCGCATGTAGAGCGGCGGCGTGTCGCACACCCCCTCGATCCCGTATTTTTGCAGTAAAAGGACACGCGTGGTGGCAATCTCAAGGAGGGCGCGTACCGTGGCGACCCGGGGGTCCAGGTGAGCCCCAAAGCCGTCGACAGGCGCCATAGTCCTGTACTTAAGGTCCTGGGAAAAGGCAGCGACTACCGGCATCCCCACGTCCGTAGTCAGGTCCTTGGCAACGACCTCGACACCCGCCCGCTCAAATTTTTCGAGGACGCCGACGATGAATTCGTTCGCCGGCCCGCCCTCGATGAATATCGCGTCGCTGAAACGCCGCGTGTACTGGGCGATGCTCCAGGCATCCCTCTCGATGACCTCGGCAAGGCCGTGGATGACCGCTTCCTCCATAGTATTCCCCGCAGCGACGCCGTTGGTGTTGGTGTTGATCAACCGCGCCTGATCCTCATGAAATGGGTGGTAGACCGCGCAGGCAGGCACCAAGACGTCCTCTTTCCGGGCTATGTCGTACCCCCAAGTCCAGTAGATGTCCTTGTCCGGACGGTAATCGTTGAACTGTGAAAGGATCATTTCCTCCGGGTCGAGGACATTGAACCTCGACCTCAGTTCCCGATAAGAACCCTTGACGAGCTTGTCCATGTATTCCTGCCGAAACTCGGAACAGTATCGCTCGATCGCCTCCATCGTGATCGAGACCTGCGCCTGTATCGCGGAGACACCCTTGCCGGTATGACTGGTCAGCGAACCATCCGGCCTCCTCCTGTCGCAGGTGAAGACCTGGATGCCGATCCTGTCCACGTCTGTCGCGTTCCTGAACGACATCATCCCGGTAGCCTCTTTGACCCTTTCCACGAACCGGAGGGTGTCTGCGGGTGTTTTTGAGCGGTGCGTTTCGAGTATGTAAACCTTGGGACAACTCTTGAGCATTATTCCTGGCATCCTGTACCTCTCCCGAATGAGATTTCCCGTGAATCTAATAAATCGAACGCAAAAAGAAAAGTCTTTTGTCAGCGGGCCCCATCGATAACCTCCTCGATCACGCCACCGCCCAGGACGACGTCCCCGTCATAGAGAACGACGGACTGTCCGGGGGTTATGGCCTCCTGCTTTTCTCCAAACATTACCCGTAATTTCTTTCCCTCGACCGCCACCCGACAGGGCTCCTCTTTCTTCCTGTACCTGAGCTTACCGTGAGCAACGGCCGGCCACTCCTCCACCAAGGCGTTGATGTCCCCGGCAATGAGACCCCTCGCCAGGACGTCCTTCTTTTCTCCCACGACGATACGGTTCCCGACCGGGTCGATGGAGACCACGTAAAGGGGGCGCCCCGCGCTGACCCGCAACCCACCCCGCTGGCCTACCGTGTAAAACACGATACCCCGGTGTTCGCCGATCTTCTTGCCCGCAAGGTCCGTGATCGGCCCCGCCCTTATCCCTTCTGTGCGCTGCGAGATGAAGGCGCCGTAATTCTTCTGGGTGACAAAGCAGATATCCTGGCTTTCCTTCTTTTCCGCCACGGGCAATCCTTCACGTACGGCGATCCGCCTCACCTCTTCCTTCGTGAAAGGCGCCAGTGGGAAGATGATCCTTCTCAGGGCGTCGCGCGGTATCGAATAGAGGAAGTACGTCTGATCCTTCCTCCTGTCCCGGGGTCTTCTCAGAAGACAGCCCCCTCCGGCCCTGTCGATCCTTGCGTAATGCCCGGTGGCCAGGAAGTCGAAACCCATTGCGACCGCTTTCTCAAGCAGGGTCCCGAACTTCAAGTGCCGGTTGCAGTCGACACAGGGATTGGGGGTTCTGCCTCTTTCATATTCCCTGACAAAACGGCTGACGACCTGTTCTTCGAGCTCCCGGGCGTAATCGACGACATGATGAGCGACGCCGAGCCTCTCGCAGACCCTGCGGGCGTCTTCCAGGGCATCGGGGCCGCAGCAACGGGCACTCGCATCCCCGGCACCTTTCACTCTTAAATTCATGGTCACGCCGGCGATGTCGTAGCCCTGTTCCTTAAGCAGGAAAGCGGCGACGGAAGAATCGACGCCCCCGCTCATGGCGACGAGCACCTTCCTGCCGGCAGCAGGTCTTTTCTCCCCGATCATGTCTCCAACCCTCACCCTCGTGAATGATACCATACTCGTCAAATAAACCGATTGACAAAAAAAACATTTGCCCTTAAGAATCCGCGAACAGGGTGCAGACATTGAGGGCGAAAGTGAGCGTCCGGGGAGGAAGGTCCGTGAGCCGGGATCATATCGAAAGAATGAAGGAAAAGGCAATTCAAAGGCAGCCTATCACATTCGATGAGGCCCTTGAGCTGTCCGACTCGGGGATGAAACAACCCTTTCACCTGATGGCGGCCGCATCGGAAATCCGGGAACATCATAAAGGCAAGGAGATAAGCCTCTGCGGCATCGTCAACGCAAAATCGGGGCGATGCCCGGAAAACTGTAAATTCTGCGCTCAATCCATTCACTACAGGTCCGGCGCGCCTGTTTATCCATTAATATCAGCCGCCGAGATGGTTGAAAAGGCGCGGTTCGTCGCGGAAAACGGCGCTCGTTTCTTCGGTATCGTGACGAGCGGCAAGCGCATCTCGGGAAGGAAGGAATGGGAGGCTATCCGGGAGGCGGTCAAGCTGATCGCTGACCTTGGGATCAAGGTCTGCGCTTCCCTGGGCACCATCGACCGGAAGAAGGCTGTCGAATTGAAGGACGCCGGTCTTTTCCGCTACCATCACAATCTCGAGACAGCGCGAAGTTTTTTCCCGAACATCTGCACGACTCACGATTATGAAGAGGATGTCGATGCCGTGCGCGCGGCGAAAGAAACCGGGCTGTCCACCTGCTGCGGGGGCTTGATCGGCCTCGGTGAAAACATCTCTCACAGGATTGAGCTTGCCATGACGCTGAGAGAGTTAGACGTAGATTCCGTCCCGGTCAACATCCTCAACCCGATTCCCGGAACACCCCTCGCCAGTGCACCCGCCCTTCCCCCCATGGAAATTCTCGTCACCATCGCCATTTTCCGGTTTCTTTTGCCGGAGAAAGATATTAAACTCTGCGGCGGAAAAGAGAAGAACCTGCGGCAACTCCTGCCACTCGGGATCGTCGCCGGTTGCAACTCATGGATGACGGGCAATTACCTGACGACGCTGGGGAGAGATGTCTCGCAAGACCTGGAAATGATCAGAGACCTCGGCCTGAAGGTCGGGTAGTGGAGGTTCTTATGTACTTAGAAACCGCCAGACGCTGGGTCGCGGAATTGCAGGACTCAGGAAAACTGAGCGACCTCGATTCCGATGCTTTGGAGAAACTGGCTCAGGAGTACGCGATAAGGCTTGAAGAGTTCTACCTCGGAGAGGTCGCGCGACAGATGGAAAAATGTGGAAAAGCCGTGGAGTTCGAGAGGATGATCCTGTACGACGGCCAGTACATGAACAAATACCTGAACCAGACGATCCCCGCATATCCCGCCTTCCGCCTCGAGGTCTTCAGCAAGGCGCGGAAGATCATCCTGGGAGAGTGAGTCTGAAGGCGGTCTTCTCTTAACCTCGAAACAGCGGCCAGGGTTGCCGCAGAGGCAAATGACGGTATCCCTCCCCGTCCGCCCTGCCCTTCCCCACGCCTAACCGCGACATTTCAGCCCAGGTGCAAAGGCTTATGCCGTCTACCATGCTCGCCTGAAAAATGAAAAATTAATGCAACCTTAACGGAGCTGTCATATCAGTGCAATTTTTCTCCCCCATACTCCCCGGCACAGGATGGTTCAGATTCCATTCACCACCAAATATTTCATCAGAAGGAGGAGGTATGAAGCGGAACATGAAGAATATTTTGAGCGGATTTTTGGCCGTCGTCCTCATTGCGGCCTTCTGCACGCCGGCCGTGGCTCTGGACGTGAAGGTCACGGGTAAGGCGGTGATGGCGGGTTACTGGGAGAGCAACAGGGCGATGGTCGAAGACGACGAAACGGCCCAGAGGTACTTCACAACCTTTATCCAGTTTGATCCGGTATTCCAGATTGCCGACGGCCTGAAACTCGTGACCCGGTTCGAGGGACTGGAAAGAGTTGCCGGGCTGAATAGCATCGGCAAAGAGAGCCCATGGGGAAGGAACTCTGAGAATGAACAGAACATTGCGATGAAACGCGGTTATATCTCAGCCAAGATTCTCGGCGGCGTCCTCGACGTGGGGTACATGGGCGCGGGCAGGACCGGCACCGACTTCATGGATTACGACGCCGACGTTTTTCGGATAAAGTATGCCTACACCACAGGGCCATGGAAAATCCAGGTCGTGACTGAAAAGGCGGGTGAGAACAGCCTGGGCCCCAACGGTTACAGCGACGCCGACAAGGATAAATACCAGATCACCCCGTCGTACAAGTGGTCCGGCGGCGAGGTCGGCACTAAGTTTCAATGGTACCGGTATAATGACAAAGAACAAGCGACAAGTCATCCTTACAAGCAAAATTATTATCTCCTGTGTCCCTGGTTCAAGGCCACATTCGGGCCTGTTTATGTGGAGGGGGAAATCAACTATTACTTCGGCAAGGCTTACGATTATAATGACCCATCGACTATAGAAGACAAGGACTACGACAGCTTCAACTATTACCTGATGGGAAAGTATACCTTCGGGCCGGCTTATGTCGGCGCCCAGATCGCCCGTGTGCAGGGTCAGGATCCTACGAAGGCCGATGAGCTGAATACGCCGGGAGCCCCGTCTGATCAGGCACATATGGTATACCAGCCCACCCTGGTTCTGTGGAATGATTGGACAAACCGATGGACGAAACAGGGTTTCGGTACGAACGGAATAATCGGCAACAAAAATGCCTACTGGGTAAACAACGTCCAGCTATACCAGATTATGGCGGGCTACAAGCCCTTTGATAAGTTGTCCTTTGATGTAACCTTTGCCGTAGCCGTGGCAGATGAGCATCCCGTCGGCTACGTCGACGACGATTACGGCAATGAGCTTGACCTTTACGCGACGTACAAGCTTCACGACAACCTTGCTTACACAATCGCCTTCGGCTACCTCTGGGCGGGAGATTACTGGAAGGGAACGAACGCGAACGCCCAGGTCGGGGACGACTGGCTGCTCATGCACAAACTGACACTGACCTTCTGAGCGAACGACTCGGCACTGGATCATACCCCCGGGGGCAAGTCCCCTCGGGGGTTTTTTTAGTCGGAACGACCCCTTGTAAAACGATTATTTTTGTGCGAAAAAATCAACTCAAGATAGGATTCGGGAGCGACGACGTGTTCATCATCAACCGCAGCAACCTAAGGGCCGTGCTGGATTATCCCTGCACCTGGGTTTACAAAGTGATCGGCAGCAGTGAGGGGAAGCTCCGGGAACTCGTGGCGCAGACGATCCAGGATTACCCCTGCCGCGTTACGCTCTCCAACGTGAGCGCGACGGGCAAGTACCGATGCCTGAACGTCGAGGTCCTCGTCCCGAACGAAGCCGTCCGAATCGCCCTGTACGAGACCCTTAGGAGCCACCCTGCCGTAAGGATTGTTCTATAAGGTCGGTTGTCCTGTCGAGGCATCTATGACGGGAAGTGTACGTAACAGCGATATGCCACCCATCTATCATCTTGATGGCGGCAACTTCCCCAAATTTTGCAGAACAAGGGTTTTTGAAACAGAATATGCCTAACAGGCGAGACATGGAGCTGCCGCAATTCAGCGAACATTTCACCCATTGTGCCCACTCCGGGCACGAGGCTTAAGAGGGAGTAGCATGAAACCGATCGGTCCGTTGATGTGGGAGCATCGTCTGATAGAAAAGATGATGCAGGTGGTGCGTACGAAAGCTGAAGAGATGGATGGTTCGGGAAAGATAGACATTCCATTCGTAGAATTGGTCATCGACTTTATGAAAACCTATGCTGACCGGACCCATCACGGCAAGGAAGAGGAGATTCTCTTTCGCGCCTTGAAAGGCAAAAATCTCTCGCCCGAACACGGGCGGATCATGGATGAACTGACGGATGAACACTCGCAGTCCCGACTCAGAACGCGGACACTTGGGGATGCGAAAAATAGATACGTTCGGGGAGAGACGAGCGTAAAGGACGAGATACTATCGCTCCTCAGGGAAATGGCCGTTGTCTACCCACGCCACATCGAAAAAGAAGACAAGCACTTCTTTCACGACTCTCAGCGTTATTTTAGTGATGAAGAGCTGGACCGGATATTGGAATCCTTCTGGGAGTTTGACCGCCGGATGATACATGAAAAATACGAGCAGGTGGTCAAATACTTCCTGGGCGATCCGGCGTTACCAAAAGGGAGACCGTGATCACATTCTGGGCCTGGTAAGGCTGAACGGATTCCTAACGGCGTGAGAATCGTCTTCGCAGGAGCCTTCATCGAAAGGAAAACGGTCGGCAGCCGTTTTAACCAGCAGTAACGTTACCACAGCGGCTGTTGATAATAATCCCCGGCAGGTCGTTTTGTAACACTTTTTCTGAAAGGTTCGATTCATGATTGCAGGAAAACTGAGAAGGTTTCCTATGCCAGGTGCGAATAACCGGTATCGAAGACGGGAAGGGCAATAGCCGCAATATGTTTACTTGCTATCACCCTGCTAATAGCAGCTTCCCCATGCCTTGCCGCAATCAAGGTCTTTGAGAGGGAGTACACCTACCAGGCAAGCGAAGCGGACAGCAAGCTCTCGAGTAGGACCGTTTCACTTGCCGAAGTAAAGAGGCTCCTCCTCGAAGAACTCGGCACCTATCTTGAGAGTGTCGCAGAGGTAAAGAACTTCCAGTTGACCAAAGACCAGATAACCGCACTGACCGCCGTAATAGTGAGAGTAGAGGTATTGGACGAACGCTGGGACGGCAAGACCTACTGGCTCAAGGCCAGGATTGCCGCCGACCCGGACGGTGTCGTCAAATCCATCGATGCCCTCCGCAGGGACAGGGAAAAGTCAAGAGAGTTGGAGGAACTCAAAAAACGTGCCGATGCCTTGCTCGCAGAAAACAAACGGTTGAAGGAGGAACTGAAGACAACAAAAGGCGAGATAACGGAAAAGAAGCAGGAAGAATACGCTCGAGGTATAAAAGAACTTGATGCTACCGAATGGTTTCAGCGGGGTGTCTCGTTATGGAAATCGGAAAATTATGGTGGAGCGATAGAGGCCTTTACCAGGGCCATAGAATCAGACCCGAAATACGCAAGGGCCTACGGCCTCCGCGGCGGCAACTACGAGAAACTTGGCAACAGACAGCATGCTATCATGGACTATGGCAGAGCCATAGAATTGGACCCAAGGTACGCGGATGCTTATCTCGCCCGCGGTCTCGCATACGACAAACTCGGCAACAGACGGCAGGCAATCAGGGATTTTGAAAGTGCCGCGCGATTAGGCCATGAAGGTGCACGGGATATATTGATGTTTTATAGACGTTAAGCAAGATTTACCATCAAGGAAGGAATGATGCTCTCATATGAAGTTGCCGCCCATTCTCCTACTATCCGTTTACAGCCGTTTTTGACGAGCGGCAACGTTGTCATAGTGGCCGTTTATAGTCGTTCCCGGTAAACAGTTCTCTAAGAGTTTTCCCGGTTTTAGTCTGTTGAGGTAAGGATGCTCTACGGTCGGTATGTCTTTTCCTGTAGGTTTCTGGACGAAGCAGAGCTTCCCGAATATAAAGGGTCAACCTTCCGGGGCGTTTTCGGCCACGCCCTCAAAAAGACGGTCTGTGCGCTGAAGCACCAGGGTTGTGAAGGTTGCCTCCTGCGTCCGAAATGTATCTACGTCTTTCTCTTCGAGACACCCTTTCCGGTGGAATCCAACGGAAGAAAACGGCTTTCTTCCCCTCCCCATCCTTACGTGATCGAGCCGCCTGAGACCCCTATAACCCGGTTTCATTCGGGAGACCCCCTCGAGTTCACCCTTCTCCTTTTCGGTAGGGCGAACGAGTACCTGCCCTACATCATCTACGCATTCGAGCAGACCGGCGGCCACGGCATCGGAAGAAGGATCAACGGCCGGGGGGCAAGATTCAAACTCGAAAGCGTCAGCTCGGGCGGCGACGCCGTCTATTCCTCGAGCGACGCGACCCTGCGGGCCGGTTCATTCACGGAAGAGCTGACGGAAGAGACGCTCGGAGAAGAGGTCCTGGCGGACGAAATCGAACTCCGCCTCGTCACCCCTCTTCGCGTCAAATTCGGGAACAACCTGAAGGCCGAACTTCCTTTCCATGTCTTAGTGAGGGCCCTGTTGAGGCGGATATCTTCCCTTTTCGAATATTACGGCTCCGGCGAACCTCCCCTCGACTACCGGGGCCTCGTCGACAGGGCGAAAAATGTCGCAATCAAAGAGTCCGCTATAGAATGGATCGACTGGAAAAGATACTCCAACCGTCAAGACCAGTCCATGCTGATGGGGGGAATTACGGGCAGTATCCGCTATGCGGGAGACCTTGCCGAGTTCATCCCCCTCATCCGGTTTTGCGAAAAGGTCCACCTGGGGAAACAGACCACCTTCGGCCTGGGGAAAATCAGCCTGAAATCCTTATCCACCGGCGGGAAAGGGCGCAAAGAGGTGGAACAATGAAAAACATCCTCTTAGCAGTCGTCGGTCTTAGCCCGCAGGTCATCACGGAAACGCTGTATGCCCTCCACCAATCGGGCCGCGAGGTAAACGCCATCCACGTCATAACCACGCGCCAGGGCAAGGAAAAGATCAACGCCCATCTGCTTTCACCCAGGGACGGCAGGTATTACCAGTATCTGCGCGAATACGGCATCGACCGGCGCTCCATAGATTTCGGCTTCGATAATGTCCACACGGTGAAAGACCATCACGGCATCGAGATCGACGACATCACCGGCGAAGAGGAAAACGAGTGGCTCCTCAGGTGCTGCCTGGAGTGGGCGTTCCGACTGACCCGCGACCCGAGTAACGCCGTCTTTTTCTCCGTCGCTGGCGGCCGCAAGACCATGAGCGCCTGCCTGATGGTGGCTGCCCAATTCTACGGCCGTCCCCAGGATCGGGTCTTCCACGTCCTGCTCACGCCGGAATTCGAGAGCAACCGTGATTTTTACTACCCTCCGAAGACCTCCGTTCCCGTCGAGTTGCGCGATAGAAACGGTCAAGTCTTCATCAAGGAATCAAAATACGCAACGGTGAACCTTGTACCCCTCCCCTTCGTCTCGGTCAGAGACCAGTTGTCCGATGACATGCTCCGCCGCCCCAAAGACCCCGCGACACTCCTCCTATCCCTCGTCCGGGAAGAACCCCATCTGCTCACCGTCGACCTCACAGCGTCGCGGCTCGTCTACAAAAAGCGGGAACTCGACATGATGCCCGCCAGGCTTGCCCTTTACGCCTGGTTTGCCCTCCATAAGAAAGAATGTAAAAAAGAGATATCCACCTGTAGGGGTTGCAGCGACTGTTTCCAGAGCGTCTACGATGTCCTGAGCGGGCATGAAAGAATAGCGGAACTCTACCGTAACCTCTCCCGCAACAGAGACTTCTACGCCATGCGTGACAAGGGAATCCTGAACCTGGGCAAGGAAGACTTCAACACCTACAGAAGCAAAATCCAAAGAGACATCGAGCAGGGATTCGGCCTGGAGGCCCGGCGGGAAATCGCCATTTCGTCGGTAGGCGCCAGACCCAACAAGCGCTACGGGATCAAGATCGACCGGGAGAAGATAAAGGTCGTCCTGTAAGTGTATACCAACATATTCACTTGACGTGTAGAGCATATCATACTAAATTCTTTCAAAAATCATAGAGGAAAGACCATGAAAGAAGTCAATGCCCTCAAATTGAGGAATAATTTGGGTGAGATTCTGGAACAGCTCGCGAAGACAGGCGAGCCTGTTTTGATCAGCAAAGGGAAAAAAGCGAAAGCCGTTCTCATCACGGTCGAGCAATTTGAAAAGCGCTTTCTCGATTATCAGGCGGAGGAAAAAAAGAAGGAATTGCTGGATACCATCCAGGGGTTGAAGGAACGTCGCATCGGGCCGAAGAACGGCCTGAAAGTATTGAGAGAACTGAGGGGATACGAGTCGTGATATGGGTAATCGATGCTTCTGTGGCGGTGTCGTGGTTTCTTGAAGAAGAAAATCATTCTCATGCAGATGCTGTCCTCCGCCGATTGATAGACCGGCCGAGTTCTTTCGCTGTTCCGGAATTATTCTGCTTCGAAGTTTTTTCCGTGCTCTGCCGTGTTCATCCACGGGGCATAGATGCCTTCACCAAGGGCGTGATACCTCTCATCAACGGCGGCATTTACCGCCGGCCGATGACGGAAAACCTGGCGAACCGGGCCATCGTGTACATCGAAAAAGGATTGACAGGGTACGACGCCTGTTATGCCGCCCTGGCATCTGAGTTGAAGGGGAAGTGGCTCACATTCGACCGCGCAGCGCACGAATCGATCAAGGAGGAGCGCATTTCCCACGACCTGACAGAAAGCCTTCCCGACGGATGGATCTGACGAGGCGCCCGTACGGTGGGCAAAATGGCAACGTTGCGGAGGTGGAACGATTCTAAGATGCACCCTATAATCAGGCTACCGAGATGGCGGACGGCATCGCCCGGCGGCAAAACCGCGCGGGTTAAGGCTGGTTGCCGTCAATGTAGGAACATAGTTTAGTGAAATGCGGGAGTTCCGGCAGGATGGGTCTTCACTGAGCCGGCTGAAAGACTGCAAATGATCAAGAAAGGAGGTCGTGATGTTCTATGTCTCTCGATTCAACGGGATAGAAAAGCGACAGTATGAATGTGAAATCGTGACACCGATGTTCCTTGGGGGAGCCGACCCTCGGAGTGCAGAACTTCGTGTCCCCTCTATCAAAGGGGTAATGCGCTTCTGGTGGCGGGCGGTTTGCGGTATAGAAGACATTAAAGATATGGCTTATTGGGAAGGGGAGATCTTCGGTTCCACGGAGAGGAAATCAAAAGTCTCACTACGGATTGAAAATATCGATGCGCAGCCAAAACTTGACAAGCTCCCCGAAGGAAAGGTCCTCGTTGAAGGGAAGAACTATCGGACGTCAATCATTCATTATCTTGCCTATGGATTTTATGAATACAAAAAGGGGAGTGGGAATGTCTTCATCAAGAGTTTTTTCCCCACACAATCACGTTTCAAGGTTGTTCTGCAATTCCCAAAGGGGATAACAATGATGGAAGTCGCCCTCGAGAAGTCGCTTAAGGCGATGATAACGTACGGCGGTTTGGGTGCCTGCTCAAGAAATGGGTTTGGTTCCCTTAATTGCCCGATTCTTATGGATACAAAATTCAGTGACGACGGTCCGCTTAGAAGCTACACGTCTTTCTCGAAGTGTTCCGTCCTCTTCGACAAATTCAATATCCATAACAAATGGGAGGAGGCCCTTTCCGAGATCGGCGTTGCATATAGAACCGCTCGTCTAAAGTTAGAGCCGAAACATACATGGCAGAGGAGATCCTTCATAGCTATGCCGATTGAGGCAAAAGGAAAAAAAATTCCCGACGATATTCGCAATGGTCGTCATGCCAAGCCTTATTTTCTCCATGTCAACAAGACGGCGGATGGTCGGTATCAAGGACAAATCCTTTTTTTACCGTATCTTTACCGGCGAGATGAAACCGATAAGAAAAACTGATTGGCTGAGTATGAAGCCGTTTGTGCAGATATGAACAGGGAAATCGAAAAAATTATGCGAGGTGCCTCATGACCTGGACGAAGCCGAATACCACTTACTGGAACGAGAAATTCGCCGCCTGGTGGCACGATCCCATCGATAAGGTACTTGCGATCCCTGGCCATGAAACGCGGGCGGCCGATTACTTGCAGACATTTGGATTCGAGAAACCGAACGAGGCCTTTTGGAAACTGGCAGATGGTATTGCCGCAGGCTTCGAGCGGGGACAGGTACCCACCTCCCACCAGGATGAGAGAGAAAATGGCGCGATTGACTACGTAACGTACCCACTCATCACCCATCCCACGTCGGGGGGTGATGGGAAGTTGGCGATCTCTCTTCCGCTAACGACCATTGACGTGGTCTTTCCTGCTGTCCAGGAGTTCTTGCAGATGACGATGGGCACGGAGGCAAGTCCCGGTGATTATGCGGGTCAATTTCGGGGGGGCGACGCGGAAGCGCGGTTTGCCATAGCCCGATTCCTGTACACCCATTTTGTGTTGCGGTTTGCCTTGGCGGAAGCCAATGTGGGCGGGTTGGGGGCACTGTGGCATCGCCTGCCTGCGGACTCCCGCTTTCCCGACCATTCTATCTGGCAACATAACTCCCTCTGTTCGGCCCTGTATTCCTGTATGAGCTCGTCAAAAAAAATGGATGATCTGGGGCTTTTGGTATTTTCACTTACGCCGGTACAGGGCTTCATCTCCCGGGCGAGGAAGCTGCGCGATTTTTGGACGGGGTCAATACTCTTATCGTGGCTCGCCTTTGCGGGGCTTAAGTGGATCATGGAAAATTTGGGGGCGGATCATGTGTTGTATCCTTCCCTGGTGGATCAGCCCCTCGTCAATGCCTGGCTGGAAAGAGAATGGTGCATTACGGGGAAATTCCAACCTCGCATCTGGCATGATCAACCTCGTGATATCGCGAGTCTCCCTAACAAGTGTCTGATCCTCGTCCCGCTTTCAAAGGCGACCGCCATTGCAACGAAACTGGAATCGGCTGTGCAGGGCGCCTGGCAGGAGCTGATGGATATGACCCTTGATGCGATCAGTGAGCGGCTCAAGCTTGGGGAAGCGGAAGTGGATTATTTAGACCGCCTATTCGCTCGTCAAGGAGGCCATTTCTGGCAATACCACTGGGCAGCGGTACGATTGGCGGCTATAAACGATAAAGACGAACTTTCCCAGCTTCTCCATCGAGATGCCTTTAGAGGCCAATTTGCGTTTATCGAAAACTTTTCCTCCATCCTCAAATCCAAAGGGTATTCCCCTAAAGAGTCGAGCCGCGGCATCTTGTATTCGACCTCCCATGCCTTGGTGCAATCGGCGTTAGCGGCGGAAAAGATGCGGCGACACAACGAGCGGTTAGAAGAACCAGGGGAAAAGTGCCAGCTCTGTGGGGAATTTGAAGTGTTGCATACCGTCCCCTGGAGGGAAGGACAACGCGCCACGGCGTATAGTGATCACCTGAGAACATTCTGGGGAAAAATGAAGGAGGAACGGGGAAAGGTTGTTGATTTCAAAGAGCACGAACGCCTGTGCGCCGTTTGTACGATGAAGCGTTTTTTGCCTCAACTCGTGGCGCGTGCAGGTCACCCTTTAGCGAGCGTCTTGGACGCCGGCGAGCGCTTCCCCTCCACGACGGAAATGGCCTTGGACGGTTACTTTGAGCGGAAACCGATTGTGGATCGCGATGAACGTCGCCGCATTGCCCAACAGCTTTTTGATAACGAAGAGTTCGTTGCGGGAGAGCGCATTCGCAATACCGATAAGTATTACGCCATCCTCATCATGGATGGTGACCATATGGGTAAACTCATAAACGGAGAGAGTATCGCCTCCACCTGGAAGAGCATCATGCACCCTCATATCGTGTCGCGGTTGACGTCGCCCCAATTCAACGCCGCGTATCGCGAGGCTTGGCTGAAGGTCTTCGATGACCGTGACGGAAAGAATAAGTTGTGTAAGCGGCTCGTAACACCGGCGATTCACGCGGCCATCTCGGAGGCCTTGGGAGATTTTTCCCTCTATGGGGTGCCAGCGATCATTAACAAGTATCGGGGACGTCTGGTCTATACGGGTGGTGACGACGTTTGTGCCTTTTTGCCCATTCAAACAGCCCTCAAGGCGACGCAGGAAATAAGCGATTACTATACGTCCCGGTATCGCTTCATCGATCTTAAGCGCGAGTCCATCCCCCTAGAGGGCATCTGGGCTCCGAAGCCGGGGAAGCTGTCCATCAACTTAGGGAAGGGAGAAAATATTTCCATCTCGGCGGCGATCCTCATATGTCATCACAAGGAACCCCTGTCTCAGATGATCGCTCGGGCACACGCCTTATTGAAGCGGGAAACCAAGCGGGAAACCAAAGAGAGAATGGGACGTAACGCCTGGGCCCTTGAGCTCAAGAAGCGTAGCGGTGGCTCGCGGATTTTCGCCGGTAAGTGGGATGATCGCGTCACATGGCAGGCCTTTGAAAATTTGATCACCCGCACCTCAGGGGAAAAAGAACGGGAGATCGCCCATGCCCTCCTCTATCGGCTGGAATCGATGCGCCCCGGTATCGAGGCGATTATGCAAAGCGGGGTGGGGGAGGAAACACGATTGATCAACTTCCTTACCCGGCAGATCGAGCGCTCCGGCGTGGAGACGAAAGGGGAGGTAAAAGAAATCGCACGGGACATTGCCCGGGTTATCTGGGACCAGAGGGATGCGAAAGCGCCCTTCAAGCCTGATGGGTTGATCATTGCTGCATTTTTGGCCGGGGGAGGTGATAAGCATGGAGTGGTATAGTTTCTTGCCTCAAGATACCCTGTTCTTTCGTGGGGCCGAGCCTGCCGTCATGGGCGAAAACCATACGGCCTCTGTCATTTTTCCACCACCGGCCCACACGATCCAGGGGGCCTTGCGAACGGCTGTGTTACGGGAGCATGATCTGCACCCTACCGATTATAACCACGGTAACTATGCCGAGGATCATCCCGTTGTCTCGGCCATTGGTCGCTCGGGTGGGGAGAGCCCCTTTCAGGTAGTGGGACCCCTTTTTCGGTGGGGTGAGCAATTATGGGTTTCCTGTCCCTATCATTGGTTTACGGAAAAGAAAGATTACGAGGCCATGGAGGGCGTATCCTCCACCCCCGTAACCGTTGCCGAGCCAATTAGCACCCGCCTCATTATCCGTAAGAGTGGCGGCGACCTCTATTGGTCACGAGGAAGAGAGATGGTAACCTTAGGGGGCTCCTGGGTGCCTCTGGATGAGCTCCATCGCTCTGCCATCACCAAAACCATCGCGAAGCGCGGCAGCTTTTTTGTCGAAGAGCTACATACAGGCGTGGCGCTTGATGTGGCGACGACGAGGCGCGGCGTGCGTGAGCACCACCTCTATTCCTTCGCCCATGCCCGTCTGAAGAGTGACGTTACCCTGGTGTTTGCCGTCACCCGCCCCTTACCGTTAGCAACAAGTGGGGTGCTTACGCTGGGGGCGGAGCAGAGGTTTGGCGAGTATCGGAAACTGGCACCCATCGCCTTACCTAAGCGGGAAAGCACCTTATTTATGACATTATCTATCCTCGCGGCCAATGCCGAAACGAACCGACACTGTGTCGCAACGGGACGCATTGTCTATTACGGCGGATGGGACCTCCATCGCCGTTTCCACAAACCCATGAGGGGATACTTCCCCGCGGGGACGGTCGTTGACGAACAGATTAACGAAAACTGTATCCCACTATAAGGAGGACGAAAATGCAGAAGCGAGACCTTTTTTCTTTGTGTGTATTCTATGCCATTTCTCCCATTCATGCTGGTGCGGGCTCGTCGCTTGCGGCCGTGGACCTGCCCATCCAGCGGGAACGACATACCAATTGGCCCCATGTTCAAGCCTCGGCCGTAAAGGGGGCTATGCGGGCGCACTACCGGGATTTTGCGGAGAACACCTCGCTCATCAATTATCTCTTCGGCTCCGATGAGCAGGATGGATGGAAAGAGAAGGAGAACATCCCCGGCGCCGTTTCCGTCTCCGATGCGAAACTGCTCGCCTTCCCCGTTCGGTCGAGTGTCGCCCCCTTTGTCTGGGTAACTTGCCCTGCGGTGCTAGCGAGACTGAATAATGACCTTTCCTTTGCCGGGATGGAGGGGATCGCCCAGGAGCCACCTCCAGTTGCGGAGGAAGAAGCCTTTTGTCTTGCCGGGAAGTTCCCGGAAGAGGTGCTCTTGGAAGATATGGTCGTTACGGTCAAACAAACGATCCCCAATCCTCTGCCCGCCGCCTTCCCTGTCCTATCCAAACTGGATAAGTTCTTACGCCTATCCAACGATGCTTTCAAATACCTGGTTGAGTCTTGTACGGAGATTCAAACGCAGATCAAGATCAACTCCGAAACGGGGACAGCTCAAGACCATGCTTTACGGTATCAGGAACTTCTTCCCGCCGACTCGGTCCTCTACAGTGTCGTTTATTACAGTCGGGCCGTTTTCGATAACACCCTTCAGGCCGACACAGTGCGGGGTCACGTTGAGGATGTTATCAAAAACTTTATCCAAATCGGAGGCGATGAGACGCTAGGGCGTGGTATCTGCAGAATCACGTGGTTACAGGGAGGTGTGAAATGAGGACACTCGCACAAAAGCGGGCAGGATTCGCCTTAGATAGAGTGGTCAAAGCGGTCGGGAAAAAGTCATTGCAGGAGAAGAAGGACTTTAAGTCGGTTACTTCGGGGGCACCTTCTATGATTCTGCAGAACGGCCTTGGGCAATCGTTGGCCTTTTGGCTTAATAAAGGAACAAGTGACGGTAAAATCAAGGAAGATAGTAAGTACATTGTTCTGTTTGATATTGTCAAAGATTGGCTTACGTTTCGGGATGGCGACATTAACAACAAATTTGCGTCAGCCAAGGGACGGCGGGAATTGATCATGGAATTATCCACTATGACGCAAATGGATTACCTGGAGGCCCAGAACGAAACCCTCGCCCTCCTCGAGTGGGTCAAGCGGTTCGCAGCGGCCGATCTTGAGTAATGGGGGTATCAATTATGGCATTCTATCCCTTCCCTGAACGAATACAAAAGGTATGGGCCAGCGCCCCATCATTATCGGGCAACTTTGGCCTCTGGTATAATAAGTATGTGCCCCTTCAAGAAGGTAGCCTTAAGCCTGCAGACGACCGCGATAAGAAGGACGATCGTGATAAAGATCCCCGCGCCGTAGAGTATTACGCAAAACGCTATGGCCTCATGATGGGGAAGAGCACTACTGCCTCCTTACTGAAACAAAAACACACGGCTTTCGATGCTTATTGCCATAGCTTCCCCGCCGAGAAATATGACGTCATCGTGCTTCGGGCGGAGCTCGTCACCCCGTTGGTGACCGGTATCGGTGAATCACATCCCCATGAGGTAAGCATGGTCTTCGATCACAACTTGGGCATTCCTTACATTCCTGCCTCCGGCGTCAAAGGGATCGTCCGCTTTGCCCATACGTTGTCGTTATGGAAGAGTGGCCGGGTCCAAGATTTGCCCGAAGAACTCGTCGAACAGGATAAGGAGACAAAGAAAATCATCGCCTTTGATGATGATAATTGGGAGGAGATCTCGCTCCCCTTCGGAAACCAGAAACGCCGCGGGAAGGTCTTTTTCCTTGATGCCTATCCCGTGAGTGTACCGAGTCTTCGTCTCGACATCATGAATCCCCATTACGGTGACTATTACGCAGATAAAGAGGGGAAGATTCCCCCTGCCGACTACCTGTCCCCTAACCCCATCAAATTCCTGACCGTGGCCCCAGGTACCGTGTTTCTCTTTCGGGCCGTGGTCATAAAAGAGAGGGGCCTGCTGGACAAGGTTCGTTCCGCCTTTGTTACTGCCTTGGTAGAAGAAGGAGTGGGTGCAAAGACGGCCGTAGGCTATGGGCGCTTTAGATTGCCAGAGCCCACTCCCGCACGACCTACCGTGGAGAAAGCAGAACATAAGGCAACGTCTGTATCGCTTCTCGATAAGCTCATCGGAGAAATTAGCAAGATTGCACCTCATGACGCCGGTCGACGCGGTTCGATCATCGATAAGGCGTTGAAAGAACTGGCATCCGAGGAAGACAAGAGACGGTTTGCCCATGCAGTTAAGGAGCACATGGGGAAGCAATTCAAGGGCTCTAAGGCCAAAGTGAGACTCGAAAAATATCTTAATGCTCAATAATATTAAGGAGCATACCAAATGCGCGACACCCTGATTTCCACCGTCGGCACCAGTTTGATCACCAATTTAAAAAACAGTGAAGACGACGGCATTAAGAAGTACTTGGAAACGCATAACGCGCAGGGCTTGGCTGTTGCCCTCCTCAATTTCCCGCCGGGAGATAGAATATGTGGCGCGGAAATCAACTCGATTTGGAGCATCGTCTCAGGCGTACTGATCCAGGACCGCAAGCGTCTGATATTCCTCGTTTCCGACACGGATGAAGGCCGATTTACCGGGGATGTTCTCTCCAAATATTACAAGAGCAGCAAAAATCCAGCACGGTTCGAGGAGGTAGAAACGCGGGTCGTGGAGGGCTTGACGGCAAACGATGTCAATCGATTCCGCAATGAGGGGTTACGTAATCTCGTGCGACGGATAAGTGAGGTGGTACGGAAGGTGGGGGACTCCTCACGGGTGCTCATCAATGCCACGGGGGGTTATAAAGCGCAGATATCCTTTGCGGGGATGATTGGACAGTCCCTGGGCATACCAGTCTGTTACATGTACGAAGGCTTCTCCGAGGTTATCCAGCTTCCGCCGCAACCTATCTCGCTAGACCTCTCTTTTTGGCTAAAATACAACGATCTATTCTATGATTTGGAAGCGGGTATCGAAGGCCCCTTTGTGATGCCCGACGAGAAATTTGCCTCCCTCATCGATCGGGAAGAGGTAGATGGGGAAATCCTGACCACCCTCTCCGCTACGGGTCAGCTATTCCATGAGACCTTTAGTCACCACTTCGGGCAGCGGGAAAAGGAAATTTTACCGTTGCCGTCATCGATCCCCGAGGCGGAAAAAAAGATTCGCTATGAAGACCAGAACGCCGGCAAGCATACAGGATTGGCCCATTTTTTAGAGAAGGTACGTACCGTGCCGTATGTGAGTGAAATCTATACATTTTATTTCAATCCCGATTTGAATACACCCATTCGTTTTAGAAAGTCGGCAAAAGGTGCGGTAGATCAGGTCGAAGGCCATTTCAGCGGTAGTGGCTGCACAACGAAATTCATTGTGCTCACGACAGCAAAAGCTGAGGAAGAGAATCGGGCATGCATCGCCGATTTGAACATTAGATATCACAGTGGATTACTCTAACTGGGTAATTTGATATGTGCGAGAATATTGAATGGCAAAAATTCTGATCTTATCCGTCGGTGGTTCCGCGGCGCCGGTGGTAAACGCCATAAAATCGGGGCGTCCTGATTACGTCTATTTTTTCTGCTCACGAGGACCCAAGGGTAGCGAGCATACTATTGCCGACCCGGGTGACCCATGCGGAGATACACGGAAAATTAAGTGTCGGGAATGTGGCACCGAGCAGTACATCGGTGATCCGAAGGGCAAGGCCATTGTCGTTCAGGCAAGGCTGGATCATTCCCGGTACGAGATTGTAGCGGTAGACAATCCCGATGATCTGGCGGAATGTTATCACGCCGTCGTGGGAATATTGGATAAGATCGCTGAGCAGTATGAGACGGACTGTGAAGTAACGGCCAATTATACGGGAGGCACCAAAACGATGTCGGTAGCCTTGGCTCTGGCGGCCTTGATGAGGGAGCGCTGTTCTCTCGCCGTGAATGTGGGGCCAAGGGCGGACTTGATCAAGGTTATAAGCGGCGATATTCCTGTCATAATCGATAAATGGCGGATTTCTAGTGAAATTCAGATTGACATGGCAAGAAGGGCCGTTGCCGATTATGATTATGCCTACGCTTATCAGTTATTTGGGGAAATTCTGCAACATCCCGTTGATGCATCCTTAAGGGCTAAAGTTCTCCGTGCTGCCCAACTGTGCCAGATTTTCGATCTCTGGGACAAGTTTAAGCATGCGGCTGCGGGACAACTTATGAAGACGTGTAATGTCCCCTGGCCGGAATATCAGAAGGCGCTCAAGCGCATCTTAGGGGAAAGCTCGCGGGCCAGTGGTTTCGAATTGGTGGGCGATCTCCTTAATAATGCGGCACGCCGGGCCCATCGGCATTATTACGATGATGCCGTGGCAAGAATATATCGGGCGACGGAGCTATTTGCGCAGCTCAGACTGCAACAGGAACACGGTCAGAAATCGGGGGATATTAAGCTGGAGGCCTTGCCAGAAGGGCTTTGGGAGGAATATAAAAGTCGTCTCCGGGGCAGCAAGCTGGTGCTTGGCCTCAATGATGTGTATGACCTGCTATATAAACTGGGAGATCCGATAGGGCGACGCTATGCTGAGCAAAGAGAGATGATGCTAAACGCCCTGACAAAGCGTAATTACAGTATATTCGCCCACGGAATCAGGCCGTTAGATGAGAATGATTATCGGGAAGTCCGGGAAACTTTGGGCGGGTTTCTGGAACGAACGGCCAATGCAATTGCAGTAAAAATTGATGTTCCCCAATTACCACAGGAAGGGATTGTGTAGTATTCTCTATTCGATGGTTTACATGGAACCGTTCGCAACTTATTGAATATCCTCATCTATCGTCGTGCCTTTTTAGGCACGAAGGTTCTTTGACAACTGAATATCGGCAACGTTGCCATCGTGGACAATATCTTGTCGCTTGTTACAATGCCTCCAAAACCTTCTGCTCCTTTCTCTTCGCACTCCGGTGGGGGCTTCGGTTCCCTCCCCCACCGGAGATGAAACCCGCGGGAAAGGCACGGGAAGGCATGGAGGTTTCAAAAGATGGTCGTCTACATCAAAACGCAGGGCGCGCGGATCATCAAGGAGGGTCGCCGTCTCCTGGTAAAAAAGGGCGAAGACACCTACCACACACTTTTCACCTACAAGCTCCGGCAGATCGTCATCTTCGGCAACGTCGAGATTACCCACCGGGCGCTTGCCCAGATCATGCGCCATCAGATCGACACGGTGTTTCTGACCTACAGCGGACGATACCTGGGCAGAATCGCAGCCGCCGAATCGCGGAACGTCTTCCTGCACAAGAGGCAGTACCGCCTCCTCGACGACCCCGATTTCGGCGTTCGCTTCGCCCGTGCCGTCGTGGCTGGGAAGCTCAGCAACATGGCGACACTGCTCCTGCGCATCAAGAGAAGCAGGAACGATTCCTTTGCCAGCGAGAAGGCGCAGGAGATTCAATGCCTTCTCAAACCCCTCGAACAGGCTGACAATCTCGACAGCATCCGCGGCTACGAAGGCCGGGGGAGCGCGGTCTATTTCGAGGCCCTGCCCCGTGGTTTTATCGATCGCCTCGGGTTCGCGCGCAGGGTGCGGCGGCCCCCGACCGACCCCATAAACTCCGTCCTCTCGCTCCTCTACACCTTTCTCATGAACCGGGTTTACGCCGCCGTCCGGGTGGCCGGTCTCGACCCCTATCCGGGATTACTTCACAGTATCGATTACGGTCGCTACTCCCTCGTCCTCGACCTGATGGAAGAGTTCCGCAGCACCATCGCCGACACCCTGGCACTCTCGCTCTTCAACCTGAAAATACTGAAGAGCAGCGATTTTCGCATCGAAAAGCCCGGTGACGACGACCCTTACGCACTCAAGGAAGAAGGAGTGCCCGACGTGACCAAAGACCCTATCGGTCTCATATCGGCGAACCCTGCAGAGGCGGAGCAATTCGACCTCCCCGAGCAGAGGATGGAAGACAAGACGACCGGCGTTCAGCCAACGGCCAGATACCCGGTAAAGCTCAACGACGACGCCTTCAGGAGGGTCATAGAATCCTTCGAAAAGAAACTTACGACGTCCTTCTATTATCCTCCAGCGGAAAGGCAGTTGACTTACGGCGACGCCCTCATCTACCAGGCCGGCCATTTCCGTAAACTGGTCGAAGGCGAGGTCAAAACCTATCAACCGGTGCTCCTGCGATGATCGTCCTCGTCACTTACGACATAACCGACCCCAAGCGGTTGCAGAACCTCCACAAGTTCCTCAAGGAATATGGGCTCAACACGCAGAAGTCGGTCTTCGAATGCGATATCGACGAAGAGGGAATCAGGCAGGTCCGGGGTTACTGCAAGGATCGCCTCGACCTCGACACCGACTCGGTGAGGATTTACAAAATCTGCTCCCGCTGCATCAACAAGGTCATCCTCTCCGGTCGGGGTCTCAAGGTAACCCAGCTCGAATACATGATCGTGTAGCCATGAACATGATTGTCGCCTACGACATCGCCGACCCGCAGCGCCTCTTGAAGGTAGCGAAGATAATGGAAGACTACGGAGTGCGGGTGCAGAAGTCCATCTTCGAGGTCACCCTCAAAGGCCCGATCTTCCAGGAGATGAAGGAACGGATAGAGAGGGTGATCGTTCCCGACGAGGACGGGGTAAAGTACTTTCCTATATGCGAGAAGTGCGCCGGGACCGTCGAGATCATCGGCCTGGGGGAGTTCACCGACCCCGACGAAGAGTTCTACGTGTACTGACCGTGTTTTGGGCCGAAGGGACGCGAACCTCCGGGCGGAAGACCGGCACTTCTGTAAGCGCTTGATAATATAAGATTTTATGTGAAGAGAGGCGTAAGGGGTCCGCGCAGAGAGAAAAAGCCGTGAATTTTCAGTATGATAGGAAATATTGTTCGACGCCGAAGGAGGTGATAGCGATGCTTTTTGGTAGAATCGTCTTGAGGTCCGCGCAGAAACAGGCTAAAGTCCTCGAAAACGAAGGCAAAAAGAAGGCCGCGGACTGAATCGACCTGACATACGAAGGGATTGCGACTTCGCTAAGGTTAGAAGCGGGGCAGGTGGTGACGAAGCCCCGACTGAATCGACCTGACATACGAAGGGATTGCGACTGGGTAGGGAATTGATTCGTTCTACCTTTTCTTTTTTCGACTGAATCGACCTGACATACGAAGGGATTGCGACATTTACCCTCCTTTTTTATTTCGTTTACTCCTACAGGAAGACTGAATCGACCTGACATACGAAGGGATTGCGACTTTTTCTCCATCGAGGACCACTATCATACTTATCCCACTGACTGAATCGACCTGACATACGAAGGGATTGCGACCCACGACGATCCTTTGTTAATAAATTCAATGAGAATATCAGACTGAATCGACCTGACATACGAAGGGATTGCGACCATACTACAATAACTGGTCTTTTTTCGGGATGTAATTGGAGGACTGAATCGACCTGACATACGAAGGGATTGCGACTAATGTTATAAGTTATGGTGATGTATTTTCCTTGTCCATCGGGACTGAATCGACCTGACATACGAAGGGATTGCGACGCTTTTGGGCCACTCTCAATATCAAAGCAGGTGATTCGACTGAATCGACCTGACATACGAAGGGATTGCGACATTGGGCACGGGTGGCTTCTTTCGGGGTAAGGTACGACAGACTGAATCGACCTGACATACGAAGGGATTGCGACTTCCCCGTTCGCGTCTTTCGCTATGCCGTAGTGTCCTATGGGACTGAATCGACCTGACATACGAAGGGATTGCGACGACCCGCTTGCGACGGTCTATCCACCTATCCAGGGTTTCATGACTGAATCGACCTGACATACGAAGGGATTGCGACCTTAACAATCCGTTTAGTTCGTTAAAAAGTTTAGCCGCGACTGAATCGACCTGACATACGAAGGGATTGCGACTCTTCAACATCCGCTTCAAATTCAATCTCCTTCTGTATGGAGACTGAATCGACCTGACATACGAAGGGATTGCGACTAAATTAGGAACTCGCTTTTTCTCACTACAATATAGCCACGACTGAATCGACCTGACATACGAAGGGATTGCGACTTCTTCTAAGGTGGAATATCTCTCCCATCCATTTTGGGACTGAATCGACCTGACATACGAAGGGATTGCGACGGGACATACGAACCGTTTCAGCATCTTCTCTTCTCCTCTGACTGAATCGACCTGACATACGAAGGGATTGCGACACGAACCGTTTCAGCATCTTCTCTTCTCCTCTCGTGACTGAATCGACCTGACATACGAAGGGATTGCGACCTTTATTTCACGACCTCCTTGAAAAGCTCGGTTGTTATGACTGAATCGACCTGACATACGAAGGGATTGCGACATAATCTTGTCCCGGTTAATATAGATCATCATAGTTTCACGACTGAATCGACCTGACATACGAAGGGATTGCGACAAGTCCTTGTATTTATTCTTAATTACCTCTGCAACGAAGAGACTGAATCGACCTGACATACGAAGGGATTGCGACACGGGGGTCGCAATCGAGATGCACGAGCATCTTATTGAGGACTGAATCGACCTGACATACGAAGGGATTGCGACACGGCGTGACGCCCCGCCACTTGCGCTCGCTGGAAATTGACTGAATCGACCTGACATACGAAGGGATTGCGACACATTTTCCTTCCTCCCTAAATTCAGTATCCCATCATCTTGGGACTGAATCGACCTGACATAC
>DIEZ01000080.1:0-383 GCA_002418885.1 Syntrophaceae bacterium UBA5761 | reverse complement strand
CTGACATACGAAGGGATTGCGACGCCGATTCCCAGTTTGCCAATTTTGGCCGCGGTGGTCTGGACTGAATCGACCTGACATACGAAGGGATTGCGACCCACGTAGAAAAAGTTAATATCTACGAATGCTATTATGACTGAATCGACCTGACATACGAAGGGATTGCGACCTTGACATCCACGTATCTCACCCGCCCATCGGCGTAAAAGACGGACTGAATCGACCTGACATACGAAGGGATTGCGACGCGTCGTCGTCATCTACCTTTCTCTCCCTGGCGACCTTGACTGAATCGACCTGACATACGAAGGGATTGCGACTGAAAAGCTCGGTTGTTATTTCAATCCACACGTTTTCACGACTGAATCGACCTGACATACGAA
>DIEZ01000012.1:8406-8605 GCA_002418885.1 Syntrophaceae bacterium UBA5761 | reverse complement strand
TCGCCTCGGCGAAGACCATCTGCTCGAAAACGGTGTCCACCTTGCCCCAGGAGCACGCCTCTTTCAGAGTAGAACCAGAGCACCCTCCGTCACGGGCATCCGCTACGGTTATCTGGACGGCGTATTTGTGCATCGGCACCTTTTTGCCGAGGAGTTCGGCGCAGATGACGGTATCCTGGGCGAAGTTCTTCGGAACGCC
>DIEZ01000012.1:7999-8319 GCA_002418885.1 Syntrophaceae bacterium UBA5761 | reverse complement strand
GACGAGGCCGAAGCCGGCGCTGCTGTCGGAAAAGGCCGGGCAGAAGATAGGCACGCCGCAGTCATAAGCGGTCTCGACGAGAGAGCCTTTCTTCTGCGCGTTCTTCTTGAGGTATTTACCCATTTCCCTGATGAATTCCCGCGACGAGTACGGCCCGGGCTTCAGACCGTCGGCTATCTTTTTGACCGTCCGGTCGCAGACCTGGAGTTCCTCCTCGTCGATGAAGGTGTCGTAAATCCGGTCTATGTAAAGTCTTCTCAGCTCTTTGTCGTCGACCCAGGGAGTCCCCTGGTAATGATTGAAACCGAGGGCCTCGAAGA
>DIEZ01000012.1:7266-7992 GCA_002418885.1 Syntrophaceae bacterium UBA5761 | reverse complement strand
GCGTCGGCCATGTTGTACTTCACGAGGTCGGCATATATCTGCATGCAGCCGGCGGCACTTGTGCTGCCGGCGATCGTCAGTATGATGGAGCATCGGGGGTCCCGCAGCATCCTGTCGTAAATATCCGCTGCCGTNNGCCAGGTCCCGGGCCGTAAAAGACATCCCTCGCATGGCCTCGACGATATCCTTTGCGTCTAAGGTCGTTATGTCGATATGCTGAACTTTCGACCTCAAATAGTCTTTCTTCTTCATGATTCCTCTGCAGCTTTATGATTTCTTGCTTCGCTTGAAGCGACCGGGTTGTGACTGTTTTCCCGATGTCTATTATTAAACGATGCGCCCATGAATGTCAAAATCTTAATCGGAGAGGGTACGTTGACCGACCCGAAAAATAAGTGCTTGCAAGACGAGGGTCCCTTTTGTTAAACGGTGAGCTATGAACGAGGTCCTAAGCGTTACGGAATTAACCCTCAGGATCAAATTCCTGCTCGAATCAAATTTTGAGGTCTTTTGGGTTGAGGGAGAGGTTTCCAACCTGCGCCGGCCCGGCTCCGGCCACGTATATTTCACCCTGAAAGACGAGACGTGTCAGATAAGGGCTGTTATTTTCCGGACAGACTTGAGGTCTCTTAGCTTTGAGCTTGAGGACGGGATGCAGGTCATCCTCCGAGCCCGCCTCAACGTCTACGAGCCGAGGGGGGAATACCAGCTCATCGCCGATGCCGT
>DIEZ01000012.1:6484-7260 GCA_002418885.1 Syntrophaceae bacterium UBA5761 | reverse complement strand
AGAAGGCCTTCGAGCAGCTCAAGGCCCGCCTCCAGGAGGAGGGGCTTTTTGATGCTAAGCACAAGAAGCATATCCCTGCGGTCCCCCGGAACATCGGAGTCGTTACTTCGCCGACAGGCGCCGTAATCCGCGACATCCTCAACATCACCGGCCGTCGCTTTCCTTCGGTGAATATCCTTATCGTGCCTGTGCGTGTTCAGGGCCTCGACGCCCCCCTGGAGATAGTCGAGGCCATAGAGAGCTTGAACGCCTGGGGGAGGGTCGATGTGATAATTTTGGCACGGGGCGGGGGATCGCTCGAGGACCTTGCCCCGTTCAACGACGAACGGGTGGCGAGGGCTGTCTTCCGTTCCCGCATCCCTGTGATCTCGGCCGTGGGCCATGAAATCGATTTTACCATCGCCGATCTTGTGGCCGACCTCAGGGCGCCGACTCCGTCGGCCGCCGCCGAGCTGGCGGTGCCTGACCGACGGGAACTCCGTGAATCACTCGGTACCCTGTACCTGCGGATGTGCCGCGTCTGCAGGCGCGACCTGGAAGACCGAAGGGAGAAGGTCTTACTTTGCCTTGAACGATTAAGGGACCCGCGACGCTTGATAGCCGACATGCGGCTTCGCATCGACGACCGCTCCAACCAACTTGCAACAGCCCTCGCAAACAGGTTGGCCGTCTTGAAGGGACGTTTTGCGTTGCTGAAAAACCATTTGCGGCTCCTGAGCCCCGCTGCGACAATCAGGGAAAAACGGTTTATAGTTGAAAACTTCTGTAATAATGTG
>DIEZ01000012.1:5267-6461 GCA_002418885.1 Syntrophaceae bacterium UBA5761 | reverse complement strand
ACACGGCGGTTCTCGATTCCTTGAGCCCCTTAGCCGTTCTGGGGAGGGGATACGGCATTGTGAGGCGATTGCCGGAGGGAACAGTAGTAAGGGATGCCGGCGCTATTGCGGCGGGTGACGATGTGGTGGTAAAAGTATGCACTGGCGGGTTTCAGGCCAGGGTGACGAAAATTGAAGAAATGTAGGAAAATGGCGGGAGTGAAGTTTGAAGAAGCACTAGCTAAACTCGAGGAGATCGTAAAGAGGATGGAAAGCGGGGAATTGACCCTCGACGAATCCCTGGAGGCCTTTGAAGAAGGCGTTCGGCTTTCCCGGCTTTGCGCCGAGAGGCTCGACGAGGCGGAAAGGCGCGTGGAGGCCCTACTGAAGACGGCAGAGGGGTTTGAAATCAGGCCTTTTGAAGAGAAGGAAAACAGTGACTGACGGGCTACAGGACCTTGAGACCTACCTGAAGACGAAAAAGGAAGTCGTCGACGGGGCAATCGCCCGGTTTCTCCCCGGTGAGGAGAATTTCCCCCCCCTGCTTTTCCGGGCCATGCGGTACAGTGTCTTCGCCGGAGGCAAACGCCTGCGGCCGATCCTTTGCATCGCCGCTGCTGAGGCCGTCGGGGGAATGATGGAGGCCGTCCTGCCGGCGGCCTGCGCCCTCGAGTTGATACACACATACTCTCTGATCCATGATGACCTGCCGGCGATGGACAACGACGATTACCGGCGGGGCATGCTCACCAGCCACAAGGTTTTCGGCGATGCCGTTGCCATCCTGGCGGGCGACGCCTTACTGACGGAGGCCTTTCACCTTCTCTCAGCAAAAGAATTGACGGACCGGTTCCCACCGGAGAACGCCCTGGCCGTGATCCGGGAGGTGTCTGAAGCGGCGGGTTGTTTCGGGATGGTAGGTGGGCAGGTGGTGGATATAACGTCTGAGGGCAAGCGGGTGGACCTCTCGGCCCTTCACGACATTCACACAAGAAAAACCGGTGCCATGATCCGGGTGTCGGTCAGGACGGGGGCGATCCTGGCGGGCGCGTCAGCGGAGACCCTCCAGTCTCTGACCGATTACGGTGATTACGTAGGGCTGGCCTTTCAGATTACCGACGACATACTCGACGTCGAAGGGGATCGGGAACAGCTCGGAAAGGAAACAGGGGCCGACCGTTCGCGGAGGAAAGCGACTTTTCCTGCCCTCATAGG
>DIEZ01000012.1:4875-5247 GCA_002418885.1 Syntrophaceae bacterium UBA5761 | reverse complement strand
ATGGCCCTCGGGGCTATCGATTCTCTTGACGGGAAGGCCGACCCATTGAGGTGGATCGCAGAGTTTATCGGGGAAAGAAAGAAATAAAGGACCCAAGGAATCAATGGTACGGGAGTGAGATGGACGCACGAAAGATACTGCCGGGGATTGATTCGCCGGAGGACATAAGGAAACTGACCGTCGAGGAACTGGGGCGGCTCGCCTCCGAGATACGGCAGGTCATCCTCGAGACCGTGTCCAGGAACGGCGGTCACCTGGCGCCGTCGCTGGGAACGGTCGAACTGACGCTCGCGATCCATTACGTCTTCGACACGCCACGGGATAGATTGATCTGGGACGTCGGACACCAGGCCTATGCCCACAAGATCATCA
>DIEZ01000012.1:4053-4800 GCA_002418885.1 Syntrophaceae bacterium UBA5761 | reverse complement strand
ACGTCCATCTCCGCCGCCGCGGGCATTGCGGAAGGACGGTGCCTCGCAGGCGAAGACTTTAAGGTCATCGCCGTCATCGGTGACGGGTCCATGACGGCCGGGATGGCTTACGAAGCGCTGAACTGGGCGGGAGACCGCGACAAGGACCTCACCGTCATCCTCAACGACAACGAGATGNNCCGAATGTAGGGGCCCTTTCTTCTTATCTCAACAGGATCATGACCGGTCAGCATGTGATGAAATGGCGTGCGGAGGTCAAGAGTTTCTTGAAGACCATCCCCGGTATCGGCGGACAGATGCTGAAGTTCACCAAACAGGCGGAGGAATCGCTCAAAGGACTGGTCGTCCCGGGGGTCCTTTTCGAGGAACTGGGTTTTCAGTATGTGGGACCTCTGGAGGGCCACAGGCTCGACCACCTGATCGCAAACCTGCAAAATGTCAAGGAGTTGAAAAAACCCGTCCTCGTCCATGTCGTCACGAAAAAGGGAAAGGGGTATGTCCATGCGGAACGGGAACCGTCGAAATTTCACGGCATCGGCCCCTTCGACGTCGTCTCGGGAGAAGTAATCGTCGAAAAATCCGCCCCGCCATCCTACACGGAGGTATTCGGGAAAACGTTGCTGAAGCTGGCGCGAGAGAACAGGAAGGTCGTGGCCGTGACGGCGGCCATGTGCCAGGGGACCGGTCTGGAAGAGTTTTCCCGGGAAATGCCGGAACGGTTCTACGACGTGGGCATCGCGGAGCAGC
>DIEZ01000012.1:1850-4010 GCA_002418885.1 Syntrophaceae bacterium UBA5761 | reverse complement strand
CTCCAGAGGGCTTACGACCAGGTCCTCCACGACGTCTGTCTCCAGAAGCTTCCTGTGGTGTTCGCCCTGGACCGGGGCGGTTTCGTCGGCGACGACGGCCCTACCCACCACGGTCTCTTCGACTATTCTTACCTGCGCTCACTGCCCGATATAGTGATGATGGCGCCGAAGGACGAGAATGAGCTCCAACGAATGCTGAAGACGGCGGTGGACTGCGGCGGTCCCGCCTCGGTCAGGTACCCGCGGGGCAAAGGCGTCGGCGTCCCCCTCGACGAGGCACCTGTCTGTCTGGAAATCGGCAGAGGAGAAGTGCTCAGAAAGGGAAACGATATCGTCATCTTAGCGATCGGCTCGACGGTCTACCCCGCCCTTGAGGCTGCGGGGGAACTTAGCCGGGAAGGAATAGATGCCGAAGTAATCAACTGCCGTTTTGTCAAACCGATGGACGAAGCCCTCCTGTGTGACGCCGCTTTGCGGCTGAAGAAGGTCGTCACCGTGGAAGAGAACGTCTTGATGGGAGGCTTCGGGAGCGCCGTTCTNNGAACTTTTTGAAAAGAAGGGCCTATGCGATATCAAGGTAAAAAGGCTCGGTGTCGGTGATGAGTTCGTCCAACACGCAACCCAGGCGGAGCTGAGACGACTTTACGGGGTCGATGCAGAAGGGATAGCGAAGGCCGTCCGGGAGTTCCTGGGCGCTGCGCCCTTGGATGCAAGAAATCCATGACCAGCAAAAAAAGGAAAGTCCGGCTCGACAGGCTTCTCGTTGAACGGGGGATTTCCCCGTCCGGGGAGAGGGCCAGGGCGCTCATCCTGTCCGGCGCCGTACTGGTGAACGAAAGGCCTGTCGATAAGGCGGGAACGGCCGTTTCGGCCGACGTAGAGCTCCGTATTCGCGGGGAGGACAACCCCTATGTCAGCAGGGGGGGGCTGAAACTCAAGGCAGCACTCACGGCGTTCGGCATCGACGCGAAGAGGTTGACGGCGCTCGACGTAGGTGCCTCCACGGGAGGGTTTACGGACTGTCTGCTCCAGGAGGGCGCAAGGAAGGTATACGCCGTCGACGTCGGCTACGGTCAGTTTGCCTGGTCTTTGAGGAAGGACCCGAGGGTTGTCTTGTTCGAGCGGACAAACATTCGTTTCTTCTCAGGCGAAGGTATTGAAGACAAAATCGACATAGTCGTAATCGACACGTCGTTCATCTCGTTGAGAATAGTGATTCCCGCAGCCTTGAAGCTTTTGAAGGGCCGGGCGACGGTCGTCGCTCTGGTCAAGCCTCAGTTCGAGGCGGGGCAAGGCGAGGTCGGGAAAAGGGGCGTGGTGAGAGATCCGGCCCTGCACAGGAAGATTCTCGACGGGATGGTGGAGTTCTGCCGCAGCCTCGGACTCCGTGTGTCGGGCACCTGCGAATCGCCGCTCCTCGGACCGGCNNGGTAACAAAGAATTCTTCGTCCACGCCGTCAAGGAAGAGAACTCCGGGTCCTCGACAGCGATGGAGATGGTTGAAACTTGAGCTATGGGAGTTAAGCTAGCAAAAAATGCGGGCTTCTGTTCGGGCGTCAAAAGGGCCATGGACATCGTGCTCGATATCGCCCGTCACAGGGAGAACGAGCAGATTTACACCTACGGGCCGCTCATCCACAACCCGCCGACCATCGAACTGCTGAAGAAAAGGGGTATCCTACCCCTGGAGGATATCTGCGACATCAAGGAGGGTACGGTCATCATTCGGGCCCACGGCATCTCTCCCCTGGAGCGGAAGATGTTGAAGGGGAGCGGGGTCGAGATCATCGACGCCACCTGCCCCAAAGTGGCAAACGTCCAGGCGACGATCAAAAAGCACGCCAACCAGGGTTACAACATCTTGATTGTGGGCGACAGGGAACATCCGGAGGTCGAGGGGCTTCTCGGGTACGCGCAGGGTAGGGGAAGGGTGATCGGAACGGAGGAAGATATCCCGGCCTTGCCGGATACCGGCAAGGTCTGCGTTGTCGCCCAGACCACGCAGAGCAGGGAGGAGTACCTCAAGATCGCGGAAAAAATTTCCGCCCGTTATCCTGGCGCCCTGGTCTTCGACACCATCTGCGATTCCACCGAGTTGAGACAGGCCGAGGTGAAGGAGATGGCCGCCGTCATGGATGCCGTGGTGATCGTCGGCGGGAA
>DIEZ01000012.1:0-1755 GCA_002418885.1 Syntrophaceae bacterium UBA5761 | reverse complement strand
GGTCGGTGTCTCCGCCGGGGCCTCAACGCCCAGCTGGATCATCGAGAAAGTCGTAAGCGAGCTCAATGAGTCCAGACGGGAAAAACAAGGGGGTTGGCTTCATGGTTTGTTGAATCTCTGGCTCCTTGCAGTAAAGAACGACCTCTATTCCGCCGTGGGTGCCGGTTGTCTCCTCGTTGCCGGCTCGCTTCTTCAGGGCCTCAGGATAAGTCCGGTCGATATCGCCGTCGCCGCCCTCTATGTCTTATCGATGCATCGCTTGAACCGGATAACGGACAAGAAGATTCGTGGGATGGAGGACTCCTTTAGTGGAGAAATCTACCGGAGGCACCGGAAGGCCTATGTCGCCCTCACCGTGCTGTCGATGGTTGCAGCCCTTATCCTCGCCGTTTTTCAGGGTATAGTTCCCTTCCTCGTGCTGTTATTGATCACGGTCGGGGGGATGCTTTACGCCGTGAGGATTTTTCCCCATAGCTGGCGATTGGAGCGGATGAAAGACCTGCCCGGGTCCAAGAACGTNNACCGCTCTGGCGTGGGCAGCCGTAACCGCCTTGATCCCTTGGGTCGAACAGAGCGGGACCTTTACTGTCGGCGCAGCTATGGCCTTTTCCTTCAATTTCACCCTCGTTTTTGTAAAGTCGATCATGTCCGACATGGTCAATATCCAGGGCGACCGGCTGATCGGAAGGGAAACCATCCCCGTTCTGGTCGGGGAGGAACGGTCCCGGCGTCTCGTTGCGGGCTTATCTGTTTTTCTGTTGGTGTTGGTGGTGTCGGTCCAGCCGCTGGATTGGGCGTCGTCGGTGAGTTTTGCACTGCTCCCGTGCGTCTTTTATGTGTGGATTTGTCTCTATCTTTGTGATAGAAGGGCGAAATTTTCAGGTGCGGTCATGGAAGGACTGCTGCAGACCAACTTTATCGTTGCGGGAGCGAGCACACTCTTCTGGGTTTCCGCTTTCTCACGGGCATAAGGCAAAAGGGGGGTCGCGATCATGACAGGACGATTGTTGCGGGTGATAGTTGCTGTCGCCTTGACCTTGCTGCTGGCAGGCTGCGGGGGGGCAAACCTCCGTTACGTCCAGACGGCACCGGAGGCGAAAGATTTCAAGCCTAAGAAGGTGGCCTTGTTTCCTGTGGATACCGGGATGTACCCCGAGGCACAAGGTGTCGTCGAAAAGGTGGTGGCCGGAGTTCTTNNAGAAAGAAGGTGGTTTACCCATGTGGCGAGCGCCGACGCGGTCAGGAAACTAGTAGAGACCAAAGAAGACTTCAAACAGAAGTACTCCGAATACATGATGAAACTCAAGACGGTGAGTTTTTCCGACCCGGAGTTGAGTAGGGGTATCGGTGAGGCGATTCCCGCCGACGCCTTCTTGTTCGTCACCGTAGAATACTGGAATTATGCTTTACAGGGCGACAACAAGGTGGCTAAAGTCGGNNATGAGCATGAAGCTCGTTGAAGCGGCGACCGGTAAAGTTGTGTGGAAGGCTGCCCATGAGGAGGTAAAGGGGTATAAGCTGATAAAACCCGCCCTCGCCGATGTGGCAAGAAGTCTCGCCAGGGACATGATTTCCCGGATGCCTCATTGACCGTCGGCTATGATTTCGTGACGGCGAACCCTTTTAAAGTATAGGAAAGAATCACTCCATCTCCGGGAAATGTGCGGAATTTGACGAAAAAATGCTGCTGAGTCTCTCCAGTGAAAGGAAATGAGTCTGAAATGCCTGATTTTTCGATGACAGATCAAAAGGAAG
>DIEZ01000054.1 GCA_002418885.1 Syntrophaceae bacterium UBA5761 | reverse complement strand
ATGTCGGGCTCGCTGACGATCTCGATCAGGGGAACGCCGGTGCGGTTGAAGTCCACGTAGCTCCACGGTTGCACGTCGTCGTGGACGAGTTTTCCCGCGTCCTCTTCCATGTGGATGCGGGTTATGCCGATCCGCCTTTTGCCGCCGTCGACCTCGACATCCACGTAGCCGTGCTCCGCCGCCGGTTGGGCGTACTGAGAAATCTGGTATCCCTTGGGAAGGTCGGGGTAGAAGTAATTTTTCCGTGCGAAGACGTTTGCAGCGTTAATGCGGCAGTTCGTCGCCATGGCCATTTTCATCGTGAATTCTACTACTTTTCTGTTCAAGACCGGCAGGACGCCCGGCATACCGAGGCAGATTTGGCAGGTGTTTGCGTTGGGAGCCGCGCCGAACTTGGTGGAGCAGCCGCAGAATATCTTCGAATCCGTGAGGAGCTGGGCGTGTACCTCCAGCCCGATTACCGCTTCGTATTCCATCAGAGGTTCGGCCTCCTTTTTTTCACCCCGGAGCTCTTTTCGTAGGCGTGGGCGACCTGGAGCAGTTTCCCCTCTTCGAAGTGGGATGCCAGGAACTGGACGCCGATGGGAAGACCGTTTTTCGTGTAGCCGCAAGGGACGGATATGCCGGGGATACCGGCGAGGTTCGCGGAGATGGTGAAGATGTCGGAGAGGTACATCTGGAGCGGGTCATCCGTCCTCTCTCCGACCTTGAAGGCCGGTGTGGGGCTCGTGGGCGTCACGA
The DNA here is from genome assembly GCA_002418885.1 of Syntrophaceae bacterium UBA5761. Taxonomy (GTDB): domain Bacteria; phylum Desulfobacterota; class Syntrophia; order Syntrophales; family UBA4778; genus UBA2207. Next base: position 12,531 of record DIEZ01000054.1, on the reverse strand, counting down.
TCGCGTCGCACGTCTTGAAGGCTTCGTCGAAGTCCCGCTTGATCAGGGAGCGTACCTGGGACGCCTTCTTGTAGTAGGCGTCGTAGTATCCGGAGGAAAGGGCGTACGTCCCAAGCATGATCCTCCTTTTGACCTCGGCGCCGAATCCCTCCGACCGGGTCTTCTTGTACATCTCCATGAGCTCCCGATTTTCTTGGGAGCGGTAACCGTATTTGACGCCGTCGTAACGGGCGAGGTTGGAGCTGGCTTCGGACGGGGCGACGATGTAATAGACGGCAAGGCAGTAATCCGTGTGTGGGAGCGAGATGTCGATGCAGCGGGCGCCCAGGCCTTCGAGAACCGCTATCGCTTGTCTCACTGCCGATTCCACTTCATGGTCTATGCCGGCGATGAAATACTCCTTGGGAATCCCCACCGTCCGTCCCTCGACCCCACGGGTGAGATAGCCGGTGTAGTCGGGGACATCGACGGTGACGGACGTGGACTCGCGGGGGTCGTACCCGGCGATTACGTTCATCATGATCGCGCAATCTTCCACGTCCTTGGTGAAAGGGCCTATCTGGTCGAGAGAGGAGGCGAAGGCCACCAGGCCGTACCGCGAAACCCGGCCGTAAGTCGGTTTCATCCCCACAACGCCGCAGAGGGCTGCAGGCTGGCGGATGGACCCGCCCGTGTCGGAACCAAGCGAGGCGATGCACTCATCGGCGGCGACGGCCGTCGCCGACCCGCCGCTCGAGCCCCCCGGTATCCTCTCAAGGTCCCAGGGGTTCCGTGTCACGCCGAAGTAGGACGTTTCCGTCGAGGACCCCATGGCGAATTCGTCCATGTTGGTCTTACCGATGAACAGGGCTCCGGCGCCACGAAGCCTCTCGACGACCGTGGCGTCGTAAGGCGGGATGAAATCGTGCAGTATTTTCGACCCGCAGGTCGTCCGTACGCCCTTGGTACAGACGATGTCCTTGAGGGCGACAGGGATGCCGGTGAGCGGCCCGCCCTTGCCCTGTCGGATTTCTTCGTCGGCCCGGAAGGCCTCTTCCCTGGCGGAATTCCTCAGCACCGTGATGTAGGAACGGGTTTTGTCTTCGACCTCGTCGATCCGCCCGATGACGGACTCGACGAGGTCGACCGCCGTTGTTTCGCCGCTCCGCAGTTTCTGCTGAAGTTCATGAATTGTCAGTTCGTGGAGTTTCATCACGCTCTTTACTCGATGACCTTGGGAACGCGGAAGCTGTTTGCTTTCCTGTCGGGTGCATTCGCCAGGGATAGGTCATGGGGGAGCGAGGGCAAGGCTCTGTCTTCACGGAAGGCGTTGCTAAGTGCCGCGGCACGGGTGAGAGGTTCCACGCCGTCGGTGTTTACCTGGTTGAGCTTTTCCATGTAAAGCAGAATATCATTCAGTTGAGACGTGAATTTTTCTGTTTCCGTCCCGGAGAATTCGAGACGGGCGAGATGCGCCACGTACTCGACCTCTTCCTTCGTTATCTTCACAAAATCCCCCAGTTTTACCGACCGTCGCCGGTCACCTTGACGGAATTTCTTTTCCCGTTTCGAGCCGTCGCCTACTGCAAGGCCTTCCAGTACGGCCTCACCTGATCCTTCACCGCTTCGATAATCTTGTCGATATAGGGGTTCGCCTCGGCCTCCATCTGCTTCAACTCGTCCTCCGTAACATGGGTGTCGCCTCTCATTTCGTTGAGGACCGTCTTACAGGAATCGGTGAGGCCGCCTACGTGGTACCCGCCTTCCAAGGTGACGGCTAACCGGCCGTCGCAACAGGCGTCGGCTATGTTTAGGATGATCCGGGTCAAACAGGCGAAACCCCTCGGCGTGACCTTCATGCCCCCGAGGGGGTCCTTGAAGTAGATGTCGAACCCGGCGGACAGCATCACAAGGTCCGGTTTGAATTCGAGGGCTACCGGTTGAAGAATAGACCGGAAAATCTTTACGTATTCGTTGTCTCCCGGACCCGTCCGGAGGGGGACGTTAACCGTGAAGCCCTTTCCCCGGCCCCTGCCGATTTCCTGCACGCTCCCCGTCCCCGGGTAGTAAGGGTACTGGTGCGTGGAGAAATAGACGACGCGGGGGTCGTCGTAGAAGGAGTGCTGGGTGCCGTTTCCGTGATGGAGGTCCCAGTCCACGATCAAGATTTTTCTCAGTCCCAGTTTGTTGATGGCATACATGGCCCCGATGGCGACGTTGTTGAAGAGGCAGAATCCGGCCCCGCGGTCCGCCTCGGCGTGATGGCCCGGCGGCCTGACGAAGGCGAAGGCATTGTCGACCTCCTTCTTCACGACGGCGTCCACGGCATTACACACCCCCCCGACGGCTAACCTCGCGGTCTCGTACGATTCCGGAGATGTTTCAGTGTCGGCGTCGAGATAGGTGTGCGGCTTCCCCGCCGTCTTCGCAACCACCTCTATGTACCATTGCTCATGAATCATCCCGATTTCTTCGGGGCCGGCGTATCGGGGCTCAATCAGAACGAATTTCCCCTGCATGTCGGGTGATTCGAGCATCCTGTAGATAGCTTCGAGCCGTTTCGGAGATTCCGGGTGAAAGGCACTTGTTTCATGCCGCATGTACCTCTCATCCTTGACGATTCCCGTTCTTAAAGGCACCTCTCACCTCCGCTCGTTCTTTCCCGTTCTTCTACGGTGGAGAAAACTTTCTCTGGTAAGTTGCCTTCACTTACCATACAATATCACGAAAAGTAAAGGGTTTACCTGTTGCGCCCGAAAACCAAAAGACAGACATTGACAAACCGTTCTCATTGGATATATTGCAATTTTTCCGGTTTTGGTGGGTAATTGAGATGAACATAGGCCTGACGGAACTGATAGTTATCCTCATAGTAGCCCTGCTCGTCATCGGACCGAAAAAGCTGCCCGATGTGGCCCAGGCGCTGGGCAGGGGTCTCGCTGAGTTCAAGCGAGCGATGGAAGATGTCAAAGATGAGCTGAAAATGGAGGAAGTGAAACGGGATATAGACGACATGAAAGACTCTCTCCTCAGGAAAGGTCTTGAAGAAGAGAAAGTGACCGCGACTCACTCCGGCGAGGACGGTCACGAAACTCACCCCCCCCAATCGACCTTGCCCGGCGGTCAGAAACCTTCTGCGGAAGGGTCATAATCCCATAGATATAGATGAAAAACGGCGGGAGAAGACGTTCCGTAGAAGCAGATATGAGCGACAACCAACAAAGCGAGAAGATGCCCCTGACGGCCCACTTGGAGGAATTGCGCAAACGGTTGTTGCGAAGCCTCATAGCGGCCTTCATCGCCTTCGGCATCTGCTATAACTTCAAGGAACGACTTTTCGAGGTCCTGACCAGACCTCTGGTAGAATCCATGCCGAAGAACAGCTACATGATCTACACTAGTCTCCCCGAGGCCTTCTTCAACTACCTGAAGGTTTCTTTCTTCGCGGGGCTGGTTGTTTCTAGCCCTTACATCCTTTACCAGACCTGGAAATTCATCTCGCCGGGGCTCTATGCCTCCGAGAAAAAGCACGTGATTCCTTTCGTATTAACATCAACGATACTCTTCGTTTCGGGGGTGCTCTTCGGTTATTTCCTCGCCCTACCCCCGGCCTTCAGGTTTTTCCTCCAATTTTCCACCGACTTCCTGAAGCCGATGTTGACGCTGCGGGAATACCTTTCACTCTCGCTCAAACTCTTGCTCGCCTTCGGCATAGTGTTCGAGATTCCGGTCTTCATCTTTTTCCTCGCGAAGATAGGAGTAGTCAACGCAACCCTGTTGAAGAAACAGAGAAAGTACGCTATTTTATTAATATTTTGCATAGCGGCGGTCCTCACGCCGACGCCCGACGCCTTTACCCAGGCTCTGATGGCCGTTCCCATGATGATTCTCTACGAGGTAGGGATTGTAGTCGCGAGGTGGGGGGAGAAGAAGACGGCGGGAAAGGAGGCGAAGGAGGCGCCCGAAGGGCTGTGATGAGGCGGCACAGAAAACTGTCGATGAAAAATATCAGAGACGGCGCGAGAAGAAGTCCTTGGTTCAGGAGGTTTTTTCTTTCTATCCTCGTCCTTTTCCCCTTTCTTGTCGTTGCCGCCGGTCTCTATCTGTACGTAATCATCCGTGACCTGCCCGACATCCACAACCTGAAGGACTATCGGCCGAGCATCACGACCAGGGTATATTCCGACAACGACCGATTGATCGACGAGTTCTTCCTCGAGGACAGGCGGTTTATCCCGATAAACAAAGTGCCCAAATACGTCGCCCAAGCCTTCATCGCCGCTGAGGATTCGAGGTTCTTCCGGCACGAGGGGATCGATTTCTACGGGATGGTGCGCGCCTTCGTCAAGAACGTGACCCATGGCGCCATCGTCCAGGGCGGCAGCACCATCACCCAGCAGCTCGCGAAGGCCATCTATCTCTCACCCGAGAGGAGCCTGACGAGGAAGATCAAAGAGGCCGTCCTGGCCTACCGGATGGACCGTTATCTGAGGAAATACGAGATCCTGAATCTTTACCTTAACCAGATATACCTCGGGCACGGGACATACGGGATCGAGGCTGCGTCTCAGTGCTATTTCGGCAAGAGTGCGAGGGACCTGAACCTGGCCGAGGCCGCCCTTCTCGCAGGACTACCGAAGGCGCCGAGCCGGTACTCCCCTTTCGTGAGTCTTGAGAAAGCCAAACAGCGTCAAGCATACACCCTGAACCGGATGGTGGAAGACGGCTACATAACCGAGGCGGAAAAAGAACGGGCGGAAAAGATGCCGATCCGGCTGAACACAGCCGGTCCCAAGGGTAAAGTGGCACCTTATTTCACGGAGAACGTGCGCCGTTACATCGTCGCTAAGTACGGGAGTGAGGCCCTGTATAAGGAGGGTCTCGAGGTCTACACGACGTTGAACTTTGAGATGCAGCAGGCCGCCACGGCAGCCGTAGAGAGAGGGTTGCAAGAGCTCGAAAAGAGAGAAGGGACAAGGGTGTCCATCAGGAGGGTCCCCGCGGCAAAGGTTGGCCAGTTCACCTCCCGGGTGGAAAAGGAGATTTCAAAGAAACCGCTGGAAAAAGAGCAGGTCGTCGAGGCGGTTGTCGAGTCGGTAGACGAGGGTGACAGGGTCGTCTATCTACTGGTGGGGCGCCGGAAGGCGGTGGCATCCTTCGACCATATTCACCTGGCAGCGAACGCCGCTAAGGACGTCGAAATGGGTAAGATGTACAACCCCGCCGGTCTCTTCAGCCCCGGGGATGTGGTCGAAGCGCGCCTCGTAGAAAAACCTCAAAAAGAACCGTTGAAACTTTCGATCGAGCTTCATCCGGCCGTTCAGGCCGCCTTTCTTTGTATGGACGCGAGGACCGGCGAGATCAAGGCCATGGTGGGGGGACGGGACTTTAAACGGAGCGAGTTCAACCGGGCGACCCAGTCGCGGCGCCAGCCCGGCTCTGCTTTCAAGCCGCTGATATACGCCGCCGCCTTCGACAAGGGGCTCACGCCGGCGACCATCGTGATGGATTCCCCGGTCGTTTTCAAGGATGCCCTCGGGGACAGTGATTGGCGGCCGAAGAATTTCGATGCCAAATACCATGGTCCCACCACGTTGCGGGACGCCCTGGTCTATTCCCGCAACGTGGTCACCATAAAGGTCCTCAAGGACATCGGCGTGCGCTACGCCGTCGATTACGCCCGTAACATGGGCATAGAATCACCGCTTTCCGAGAATCTTTCCCTGGCCTTAGGGACGTCGGGCGTCACGGTTCAGGAAATGGTAAGGGCCTTCGGTGTGCTGGCGAACGAGGGGAAAAAAACCGAACCCTATTTCATCAGGAAAATCGTCGACCGTACAGGCAGCATCTTCGAAGAGCACGTGCCGAATGTAGAGCCGGTGATCGACGCCAAGGTGGCCTACATCACGACGTCCGTGCTTCAGGATGTGGTGCAACGCGGCACGGGATGGCGGGTGAGGGCTATAGGAAAACCCGTAGCCGGAAAGACCGGGACCACGGATGAGTACAAGGACGCCTGGTTCGTCGGTTATACCCCGTCCCTCGTCGCCGGGGTTTGGGTCGGGTACGACGACGGCAGGCCGCTCGGCAAGGCGGAAGTGGGCGGCGTAGCCGCTGCGCCGATCTGGCTGTATTTCATGGAGAAGGCCCTGGCAGGGCAGCCCGTGGAAAACTTCCGCGTCCCGGAGGGAATCGTTTTTGTGAAGATCGACCCCAAGACGGGACTCCTCGCGAGCCCCTTTTCGTCCGATGCCAGGACGGAATGTTTCCTTGAAGGGACGGCACCCACGGAATATGCGCCCAGCGACCTGGAAAAATGGTTCTTGAAGCATTTTGGGGGTGCCCCGGCGAAAGAAAGTGAAAAGGAAGACCTGGACTGAAAACATAGACTGAAAAAAATACTTGACAGGTCGATGTTCTTTTTTGTAGAAGTCAACTAAATATCCGTATGAGAAAAATCATCACGCTCACCATCGTAGTCGTAGCTGTAGTTGTAGATCCCCGATGACAGGGGCTGCGTGATGGTTTGATCTTTCTCCGACAAAAAACTAAAAACCGTTACCAGCCCTGGTGACGGTTTTTTTTTGAGGCGCGCCCGGCAGGGCGCACCTACTTGGAAGTGAGAGTCCTCTACGGACCCTGGTGACTGGAACCGTTAGCTAAACGGCGAGGGCTGTCGCCGCGAGGCGTGGTCCAAGGGCAGCGGGAAACCGTTGGGGGCGATTTCGTCAATACCACAAGGAGGTGTTTTCATTGAAACTGAAAGGCGCAGAAATTTTTATCAGAGCCCTGAAACAGGAGGGCATTCAAACGGTCTTCGGCTATCCGGGAGGCGTTCTTCTCGACATCTACGACGAGCTATACCGGAGTGACATCACCCATATCCTCGTCAGACACGAGCAGGGCGCCGTACATGCTGCGGACGGATATGCCAGGGCTTCCGGAAAGGTCGGTGTCGTCCTCGTGACTTCCGGGCCGGGCGCGACGAATACCGTTACGGGCATTGCCAACGCCTATCTCGACTCCATTCCCATCGTTGTCTTTACCGGACAGGTTCCCACGGCACTCATCGGAACGGACGCTTTTCAGGAGGCCGATATCGTGGGAATTACCCGACCGTGCACTAAACACAATTTTCAGGTGAGGCGTGTAGATGAATTAGCCAGGACGATACACGAGGCCTTCCACATCGCCCGTTCGGGAAGGCCTGGGCCGGTCCTGGTGGACCTGCCCAAGGACGTCATGCAGGCGACGACGGATTATGAACCCCTGCCGCCCAAGGAAGAGGAGCCGATTCCACCGCCGAAGCCGGCTTCCGGGAAGGCCCTGTATGTGCACGACCTGATCGCCGAGTCGAGAAGGCCCGTTCTACTTACCGGAGGCGGCATCGTTCTCGGCCGGGCGTCGGAAGAACTGAGACAGATGGCAAGGAGAACCAAGATGCCGGTCACGTCGACGCTGATGGGGCTCGGGGCGTTCCCCGCTTCAGACCCTCTATGGCTCGGGATGCCGGGCATGCACGGAACCTATTATGCCAACATGGCCCTCACTAATTGTGACCTCTTGATCGCCATCGGCTGCCGTTTCGACGACCGCGTCACGGGGAGTCTCGAAACCTTTGCCCGCAAGGCAAAGAAGGTCCACGTGGATGTGGACGCCTCTTCGATCAACAAGAACGTCATGGTCGATGTTCCTATCGTGCAGGACTGCAAGGAGGCGCTGCGGAGTTTCAACAAGCTGCTGGCGGATCAAAACTTCACCGTTTCCTACGAAGACCGCAGGGAATGGTTCGACATGATTGAGGAATGGAAGAGAAACGTTCCCCTCTCTTATTGTCCGAGCGATGAAGTCATCAAGCCCCAGTTTGTCATCGAAACGCTTTGCAACCTTACGAAGGGTAAGGCCATCATCACGACCGAGGTCGGACAGAATCAGATGTGGGCCGCCCAGTTCTACAAGTTTGACGAGCCAAACATGTTCATTTCGTCCGGCGGCCTCGGGACCATGGGGTTCGGCCTGCCCGCCGCCATCGGCGCCCAGGTTGCGTTCCCGGATAAGCTGGTTGTGGACATTGCCGGGGACGGGAGCATCCAGATGAACATCCAGGAACTGGCGACGGCCGTTCAGTACAGGATCCCGGTAAAGGTCGTCGTTCTCAACAACGGCTACCTGGGGATGGTCCGCCAATGGCAGGAACTGTTTTACGAAAAGCGTTATTCCCAGACGGACATGACCTACGCCCCGGACTTCGTCAAGGTTGCGGAGGCTTATGGGACGCTCGGCTTGCGGGCCATGAAGCCCGATGAAGCGGCGGCCACTCTCAGGAAGGGACTCGAACACCCGGGGCCGGTCATCATGGACTTCCGGGTTGCCCGTGAAGAATGCGTCTACCCCATGGTGAGGCCGGGCGGGTCGATCCAGGAGATGACTCTGGGCCGGGAAATGATCAATTGATTCGGAGCGAGGTAATCTGAAAATGGAAAAGCAGAAAAAAGAACATATCTTATCATTACTTGTGAACAATAAACCCGATGTTTTAGCGAGAGTCGCCGGTACCCTGGGGGGTAGGGGGTACAACATCGATACTCTCTGTGTGGACGCCACCCTGGACCCGAAGATTTCCAAAATAATCCTCTCTGTCTACCAGGACCAGTCGGCAATCACGAAGATCGAAAAGCAGCTCCTCCGTCTGATCGATGTACACTCCGTGAGCGAACTGACGGAGACGGAGACCGTCATGCGCGAGATGATGCTCGTCAGGATGAAGCTCACGGAAAAGAACAAGGCGGATATCGCGCTCATCATCGATACCTTCCGAGGGCGGGTCGTCACGATGAACGGAGATAGCTGCGTCATCGAGATCACGGGTACAAAAGCGGACGTCGAAAGGGCAATCGAGAGCCTCAAACCGCTGGGGATCGACGACTTGGCCCGGACAGGCATCGTTGCCTTGGAGAGGATAAAATAAACAGGAGGTAAGAAGAATGGCAAAGATAGATTTCGGTGGGGTCGTTGAAGACGTCATCACCTCGAAGGAATTTCCCCTGAAGAAGGCGCAGAAGGTCCTGAAGGGTGAGACTGTAGCCGTACTCGGTTACGGCGTCCAAGGGCCGGGACAGGTCCTGAACCTTCGGGACAACGGTATCCGCGTCATCGTCGGGCAGCGGAAGGGGACCGAGAGCTGGAAAAGGGCGGTGAAGGACGGCTTTAAACCGGGCGAGACACTCTTCCCCGTCGAAGAAGCAGCGGCACGGGGAACCATAGTCTGTTATCTTCTTTCCGACGCGGGCCAGAAAGCCATGTGGCCGAAGGTCAAGCCTCATCTCACGGAGGGAAAGGCGCTGTATTTTTCTCACGGTTTTTCGATTACGTACGGGAAGCTGACAAAAGTTGTTCCGCTCCCGAACATAGATGTCATCCTCGTGGCGCCGAAAGGCTCCGGGCGCACCGTGCGGAGCAACTTTCTGGACGGCAGTGGTATCAACTCGAGCTTCGCCGTCTTTCAGGACTACACCGGGCGGGCGCTGGAGAGGACCCTGGCCATGGGAATCGCCATCGGTTCGGGTTATCTGTTCCCCACGACCTTTGAGAAGGAAGTCTACAGCGACCTCGTCGGCGAGAGGGGTGTCCTGATGGGTTGCCTGGCGGGTGTCATGGAGGCCCAGTACAACTGTTTGCGCAGCCACGGCCATAGTCCGAGTGAGGCCTTTAACGAGACGGTCGAAGAGCTGACCCAAAGCCTGATCCGTCTTGTTGCGGAGAACGGCATGGACTGGATGTACGCCAGTTGCAGCACGACGGCCCAGCGAGGCGCCCTGGACTGGAGGGGGCGTTTCCGCGACGCCGTCGCCCCTGTCTTCGACAAACTGTATAAACGCGTCGTCGCCGGAACAGAGACGCGGATAGTGCTGAAGGCAAACAGCACCCCCGATTACCGGGAAAGACTGGAAGAGGAGCTGGCCGAACTGCGTAACAGCGAGATGTGGCGGGCGGGCGCCGCGGTGCGGGCACTAAGGCCTGAAAGAAGGAAGAAGGCGGTTAGCAAAAGGTAATCGGCCGGCCACCGGCGGGAAGGGGGACGATATGCGCAGCGACTTGATGAAAAAGGGCCTGGAGAGAGCGCCTCACCGGTCGCTTTTCAAGGCCATGGGGTACACGGACAGCGAGATTGCGAGGCCGATCATCGGGGTTGTGAACTCGGCCAATGAAATCATCCCGGGACACATACATCTCGACCGGATTGCCGAGGATGTGAAGGCGGGGATACGGATGGCGGGCGGCACGCCGGTCGAGTTTCCGGCCATCGGCGTCTGCGACGGCATCGCCATGGGCCACGAGGGGATGAAGTTCTCCCTCGCGAGTCGCGAGTTGATTGCCGATTCCGTCGAGGTCATGGCGATGGCCCATCCCTTCGACGGCCTTGTGTTCATCCCCAACTGCGACAAAATCGTCCCGGGGATGCTGATGGCGGCAATGCGCCTCAACATCCCGTCGATCTTCGTGAGCGGCGGCCCGATGCTGGCCGGTGATACGGGGGGGAAGAAGGTCGACTTGATCAGCGTTTTCCAGGGCATAGGGCAAGTCAAGGCCCGCACCATGACCGTCGGGGAACTCAAGGCCTTGGAAGACCGCGCGTGCCCGGGCTGCGGATCCTGCTCCGGGATGTACACGGCGAACTCCATGAATTGCGTCACCGAGGCGCTCGGCCTCGGCCTGCCGGGCAACGGGACGATTCTCGCGGTCCATGCGGCGCGGCGCCGCCTGGCAAAGGAGGCGGGAGTGAGGGTCATGGACCTCGTGAAAAAAAAGGTCAAGCCCCGGGACATCGCCACGCTGGAAGCGTTCAAGAACGCCATCGCCGTCGATATGGCCCTGGGATGCTCTACCAACACGGTCCTCCACATACCCGCCATCGCCCACGAGGCGGGCATCAATCTGAGCCTCGACCTTTTCAACCGCATCAGCGAGAAGACACCTAACATCTGCAAGCTCAGTCCCGCCGGCGACCATCATATCGAAGACCTCGACGCGGCGGGCGGCATCCAGGCAGTCATGAAAGAAATCAGCCGGCTGGGCGTCATCAATCGGAAGGTGCCGACCGTAACCGGGACGACTGTCGGGGAAAATATGAAAAAAGCCCGGGTTCTCAACCGCGAGGTGATCCGGACGGTCGATTCACCCTACTCGAAGGAAGGGGGCATCGCCGTTATGAGGGGCAATCTTGCCCCCGACGGCGCCGTCGTGAAACAATCGGCCGTAGCGCCCGAGATGCAGGTGAAAGAGGGGCGGGCACGGGTGTTCGACTCTGAGGACGGCGCCATCGCGGCTATCCTGGGCGGCAGGATAAAGCCCGGCGACGTCGTGGTGATCCGCTATGAGGGACCGAAAGGAGGCCCGGGAATGCGTGAGATGTTGGGACCGACCTCCGCCATCGTGGGGATGGGCCTCGGCAAATCGGTGGCGCTTCTCACCGACGGTAGGTTCAGCGGCGGCACCCAGGGTGCGGCCATCGGGCATATCTCGCCGGAGGCGGCCGAGGGCGGCCCGATCGCCCTGGTCAGGGACGATGACATAATTTCTATTGACATTCCGAAGAAAAAACTTACCCTAAAAGTCAGTGATGGCGAATTAACCCGGAGAAAAAAGGACTTCAAGCCCCGGCCGTCCTCAGTCAAGAGCGGTTACCTTGCACGTTATGCACAGCTTGTGACCTCCGCCAGCACCGGCGCTATCTTCAGGGAAGACTGAAGGCACGAGCCTCAAGGTAAAAGTAGGGGCCGCTTTCGGTCAGATGCGGTCGAACGATGTCCCTTCCATGGTCTTTCATGGCGCAATCGCATTGGTTGCTCGCGATAAACTCGTAAAAAGCCACAACAACATCTTGACCGCCTCGACCATACCAGGCCCCGTCCTCGACACGGGGCATTTAAGACATGCTGAGTACGCTTGATTTCACCCCGATTTTTACCGGGGTAACACGTCGGGCAGCAAAAGTCGTGTTTCCCGACACAACTCTACCGCAAAAGACAAGCGGGCAACCAATCTTTTCACAGGGGGTGACTATATGCAGAACTTCGTGTTCGAAAACCCAACGAGGATAATCTTCGGCCAGGGGATGATCGCCCGTATAGGGGGCGAGGTCAAGCGGTTCGGTTCGAAAGCACTGCTTGTTTACGGCCAGGGGAGCATCAAGAAACATGGCATCTACGACCAAGTGATAAACTCTCTCAAGGAGGCCGGGGTCGAGGTCGTGGAGTTTCCGGGAGTCAAACCAAACCCTGTTCTTTCTCACGTCCTTAAAGGAGTGGATGTCGCCCGGGCAGAACAGGTGGACGTTGTTCTCGCAGTCGGCGGCGGCAGCGTGATTGATACGGCAAAGACGATCGCCGTGGGGGTAAAAGCCGACCCCGGCGACGACCTATGGGATTATTTCACCTTCAAGAAAAAGATTCTCGGCGCCCTTCCGGTCCTGACCGTGTTGACCGTCTCGGCCAGTGCGTCGGAAATGAACCCCGGAGCGGTGATCACGAAGGAGGAGGGGGCGCAAAAACT
>DIEZ01000055.1:1664-76066 GCA_002418885.1 Syntrophaceae bacterium UBA5761 | reverse complement strand
GAAGGGCCGTGCGGCGCGTCCTGATGCCCACCCTCTCGATGATCCATTCGTCGTTCGTCCCGATGTCGAGCTCCTCGAGGAAGCGGTTGGTGATTACATTGTCGGGATAGAAATGACCGAGGCCGTGCAGGTACAACATGGTTATACGATCTCCCGTCCGATGATCATGTCCTGGACCTCGCGGACGCCCTCATAGATGTCGATGATGTGGGCGTCTCGCGCGAGCTTTGAGATCTCATATTCGGACATAAAGCCGTACCCGCCGTGGAGGTGCAACCCTTCGTTGGCACAGAAGAGGGCCGCCTCCGCCGCGGCGTTCTTGGCGAGGGAGGCGTAAAGTCCCCTGTCGGGGCTCTTTTCCTGGACTTTGAAGGCCGCCTTCATCAGGGCGAGGTCGGCAAACTCCACGCGCTTCCACATCTTCACCAGGCTCTCCCTAGCCACAGGGAGGTCGCATATCCTCTGGCCGAACTGTTTTCGTTCCTTCGTGTACTCCATAGTCACGTCCAGGGCGCGCCTGGCGAGGCCGACGCCGATCGCCGCCACCATCGGCCGGGCATAGTCAAGAACATCGACAATATACTTGAACCCCAGCCGCCTGTCGCCGATGACCTGACTGCCGTCAACCACCACGTCCTCGAAGGTCACGGCGGCCGTGTTGGAGAGCCGCTGGCCGAGCTTGTCTTCCGGTTTCCCGACGACGATCTTGCCCCCTTCGGGGGTGGCGATTTCCTTGCTCCGGGAATACGTTTGCCCGGCGTCGTCGCTCGCGACGGATGTCACGGGGACAATCACACAGGCCATGAAGTTCCCCGTCGGCTTCCCCACCTTGCAGAAAACGGTGAACTGCGAGGCATAGGATGCATTGGTTATAAAACACTTCTGGCCGTTGAGGATGTAACCGTCGCCGCTCTTCCTGATGAAACTCGTCATGGCCGAGTTGTCGGATCCGGCGCCCGGTTCGGTCAGGCAGAACGAGGCCAGGAGCGGCCCCTCGACAAAAGGTCTGAGGAATGCCTCTTTCTGCGCATCCGTTCCATGCTGGGCGATGACGGCGTTGGCAAGGTCGTTGCACATTGCCGAGGTGGAAATACCCGTGTCGCCGTAGGACAGCTCCTTGATGATGAGGGCCGTCGAGACGACGTCTATCTCAAAACCCTTTACGGAAGCGGGGATGCTGAGGTTCAGGATCCCCAGGTCCCAGGCCTTCCGGATGACCCCCCAGGGGAAGCTGTGCTCCCTATCCCAGGACATCACGTGGGGTGTAATCTCGCTCCTGACGAAGCGCCTGACCGTATCGACGTAAGACTGTTGGTTGTCCGTGAGATTGAAATCCATGACTATTCCCGACCTTCTCTCTAAAAATCTGCGGCCCACCGCCCACCGAGAGTAAGCGATGTGCCGCAGTCTGTTTGTGACTGATGAGTCCCTTTTATTGTTAGTGTTGACGGTCTGCTGTCGGCTGTGGGCGTGAGCCGGGGTTGAAAACCCGCTCCGCCCCGGAAAGCGTGACCACCGACTGGCAAGTCACGCCGACCGTCTTGAAGAAATACCTGAGGGGTCTGCCCGGCCCGACTTCATAGACGGCATCCGCGATGGCCGCGAGATGGGTCATATTATTCTTCCACTGGACCGTATTGCTGACCTGGGCAACCAGGTTGTTGACGATTTGCTCGGCGGAACCGGAATGGAACCCACCTGTATAATTGGATGTGACCATCTTTGCCTTTTCACAGTCCACGTATTGCAAGACGCCCCGCAGGGTGTCGGCGAAGGGGTCTTCGACCGGTTTCATGAAACGACTGTGGAAGGGAGCGCTCACGTTGAGCGGTACAAACCGGAGCGGTTGTCCGCCGGTTACTACGTCGAGGAGAGCCCTGTGGGCATCCGGCAGCGCCCACGCTTGGCCGCTGATGACCACCTGGTCGGAAGAATTGATGTTCGCCACGTCTATAGGCAAAGCGCTCAGCGCTCGCCGGATGACTTCCAGGTTGATTTCCGACGAAATAACCGCCGCCATTCCTCCCACTCCCACGGGCACGGCAGTCTGCATCAATCGGCCTCTCGCCTGAACCACCTTCAGTGCCCGGGAAAGTGACACGACTCCCGCGGCAACGAGGGCCGTGAGCTCCCCAAGACTGTGCCCTCCGAAATATGTCGGCACGAAACCGTACCGCTCCGTGAGACCCCTGAGCATGGCTATCTCAGTCGTAACGATGCAAGGTTGCGTGTATTCCGTCAGGTTGAGCCTCTCATCGTCGCGGAAACAAAGAGCGGCCACATCCCATCCCAGGGCGTCGGAGGCCTCCTCGTAGGTAAGCCTGCTCGCGGAGACCTGATCATAAAAATCCTTGCCCATCCCCGGGCGTTGCGAACCCTGACCCGGAAACACAACGGCAATGCGCACGCTTTCCATCCTGCTCCTCCGTTTTTTGGAAATCGACAGAATAACAGCACGTTTCATGCCACCACCCGTTCACGGTCCGCCCACTACGTCCATCGTGCGGTAATCATTGATAAAACAAAGGAGCATTGTTTTTTTACAATGCCCCTGAGTGCCCTTTACCGAAGTGAATTATCGGATATGTTTTTTCGCACTGCGAAGAGTCATTCGCAACCTTAATCCCCCAATCCTTCCAAAAAGGCCATGCAGTTGTGCCCGAGCACCTTGTGGTTGTATCCGCCCTCGAGAATGCCGAAGCAACCGGCTATACACTTCCGGGCGGCCTCGCGTACCATCTGCCCTATCTCCGTGTAATCAGACTTCTCGAGGACACCGCCCCAGTCTTCCTTTGCGTAATCGAAACCCGCCGACACCCCGATGATGTCGACGCCCTCCGCCGGCAGGTTCTTGGCCACCTGCTTCAGGAACTCGCCGCGATTAGACGACGACGGGTTGAAGATCGTCGCATAACCCTTCCCACCCAGGATGTTTACCGTACCGTCCCCGAAGTGGAGGTCGAAATCCAGAATGAAGGCATTCTTGATCTTTCCTTCCCTCCTCAACTTCTCGAGGGCGATAGCCATGTTGTTGAAATAACAGAATCCCCAACAACTGTTGGCAGAGGCATGATGTCCTGGCGGGCGTATCAGGCCGAAGCAAGGCTCTTCGAGGCCGATGGTCGCGGCCTGTATCGCCCCGCCGGCCGCGAGGGCGGCGATGTCGTAAATCCCCATCCGCCGCACATTTTCGATGTGGTACTTCGTATGCACGGCGGCGATATCCTCCTCGTCGGCAGGTACTGCCGTCACAAAGTCTACCCGGTCCTTGATGACGTCGAGGATGGCCTCCATCCTCCCCGCCGCAGCAGCCGGGTCCAGCGTATAAGACCGCCTAAAGTCATCGTGGAAGACAACTTTCAATGCTTCACCCTCCTCTCGGCATAGATGATAATGAACGAAATCAACGATAAGACCTTATTCCCGTCGATGCGGGCACTGCCGCCTTTTTTCATTTCTTTCATTATTTTCTTTCATTATTACGAACCTGGTCGTTCGTCAAACAAAATTATCGGAAGAGGACATCGATTTGCGTCAACAGTTCTTTTGCTCGATCTCTCCTTTCAGCATGAAGAAGGGAACGATGCGGAAAAAAGTCGGCATCATGACCTGCTGGCTGCACGGCGGAGATGGTGAAAATATGATGGTATGGCCTATGCCGAGAATGCGCAAAAGGAAAAGGCAGGCGGCGGGCTTGATGTATGGACATGCCGGCAAATTTTTTGTAATGTTCACGGGAAAATGAAGGACAGCCGAAAAAGTTCGATGATCTGTGTTCCGCAAAGGGGGTATTCGATGAAAGACAGTTCATACACTGCAAAAAAAGTGGCGGCTGTGGAAATTTCACCGAACAAATCGATTTCCCAACTTCTGTCAGAAATGGCCGGGACGGGGTTTCAGGGCCGGCAGTTAGGCCGGCTTTGCGAAATCTACGAGGAAATGATCCGGGATGAAGAAACGACCATAATGATCGGTTATGCCGGCTCTCTGTCCGTCGCCGGACAGTGGAGCATCATAAGGTGGTTGATAGAAAAACGCTGTGTAGATGTAATAGTCGCGACAGGCGCCAACATTTCCGAGGATATCATCGATGCCATGGGGGCAGGCTATTACCAAGGGAGCCATCGGGCCGACGATGAAGACTTGTTCCGCAACGGCATCAACAGGTACTACGACATTTACGGCCTGGAATCGGATTATATCCAAATGACGGAGCTGATTTCCGAATTTATCATGACCCTGGATAAAACCCACCTTTATTCCTCAAGAGAGTTTTTATACCAGATAGGATTGTGGCTGGCCGAAAGGGGCATAAACTCCATCGTGGCAGAAGCTGCCAAACAAAAAGTACCTGTCTACTGCCCGGCCATCATCGACAGCCCCTATGGAGACGGAGCACTAATCGCGCGAAGCAAAGGGTCCGAGTTCAAGATCGACATTGTCAAGGATTATGTCGAGTTCATGAGTCTGGCCGACCATGTCAAACAGTCCGGAGTATTTTATATCGGCGGCGGGGTTGTCAAGGACTTCATTCAACTGTTTGCCGCCAGCTCGAATCTTCTGAAGAATGACAGGCAAATGCCCAACAGGACAGACGGACTGAAGCGCATGGGCTCAAGCGAAACGTACATCCCCCATAAATACGCCCTCCAGATAACAACGGATTCGCCTCAGTGGGGCGGCCTGTCGGGATGCACATTTGAAGAAGCCATATCCTGGGGCAAAGAAAAGGACACGGGAAAAACGGCACAGTGTTTTTGCGACGCCACCATAGGCCTGCCGATAATCATGCACGCGCTGGCTGAGAAGGCAATATCTCGCAAAGGGACTGATTTGTCATTTTTGTTCAAGTAGAATAAATCCTGCATGCCTCTCGCGAAAGAGACCTGCAGGATTTATCGGCCGGTTTATGACCTTACCAGCCGTCAAAGACCAAAGGCACGGCAAAGACCCAAAAAAGCACAAAGGTGTTGAGGACGGAAAAAATTTTATTCTGTCTGACTGTTAACGAATCCTTTGGAAGGAGGCCCCACGTCGGCAGGGGTGCCGGCAATCTGGGAGAGATAAGCGGCCCCCAACGTCTTGATGTGGTCACTCACGTTCGAGAAGTAATTCAAATGCACCTGCTCCTCATCCACGATCGTCTCGAAGAGTTTCATGCTGATCGCATCACCGTTCTCCCGGCATACCTGGATGAATTGGTTGTAACTGTCGATGGTATCGTCCTCTAATTTAGTGTTGAAGGGGAATATTGCGTCTACCTTCTGGCCCTTCATCACCCCTCCTTCAGGCTCCACCGTCGGCTCCCCTCCCAGTTCTTTGATCCGCTCGGCGAACATCTCCGCGTGCCGCATCTCATCGATGGCGATGAGTTTCACCTTCGCCGCCAAGTCCCCGTAATCCATGTCGTCCAGATTGTAGTGCTGATTCATGTACTGGCTGATAGCCATGAGTTCCATCGCCCGCGCCCGATTGAGGGCCTCGACCACCTTTTTCTTCCTCGCTTCTCGTCCGCCTTTTTCCATAACCCTCTACCCTCCTTCAGTAGGTTAATCGACGATGACTTCTCGATAAAAATGACATATTCCATGAAGAAACACAAGGCGATAGTCTTGCCGATGCTAAAGGTGGAAATCACCGGCTGACTCCGGCTGATACAGTATCTCTTTGATCCGGATGCGTCGCATACCGGCAGGAACCCGCCACTCAATGACATCTCCTTTAGAATACCCCAGAATCGCCGTACCAATGGGCGCAAGAACAGAGATAGCGCCTTTACTCACGTCGGCGTCTTTCGGGAATACCAAGACATAGTTCATTTCTTCACCGGTATCGACGTCTTGAAGAATGACCCTTGAATTCATTGTCACTACGTCGGGGCGCACTTCCCTGGAGTCTACGACCTCAGCCCTCGCGAGTTCCTGCGCCAGGGCTTCTAAATCCTTTCTGCCGTGGCCACTGAATTCACTTACCACTGCGATGAGTTCTTCCAGCCGCACCTTATCATTTTCGGTGATGCAAATGTTTCTGGACGCCATTACCTTCCCTCCTCTTTTTTTCGGCGCCGAGACAGACACGTCGGCGTGTACGCGAGAATCCGACACTCCACTGTATGGTCAGGCAACTGCTCTGTCTCATCTCCTTCCGGATATCACAGGGTATCAATAGACGATTCTTCGCTTCCGCACAAGTCAATAAGTCAACCCGGTCCCTTCACCTTTTCTTTAATTCAGGGCGATGCCGGGCAGTGATCCCATGTCTATCTAAACAACCTCGGGATCAGCATCGGGGTTTTCCTTCTGTATTCACGGTAGGCTTCGCCAAAACGCCTCTCCAGCTCTGGTTCTTCGATATATTTCAGTACGAGAACACTGCAAACCACAAAAAACGGCGTAAAGAAGAACAAAAGGGACGGGGACCTTCCGGCAAGCCCGGCCCCGAAAAGAACGAAAAATACGCCTGTAAGCATCGGGTTTCTCGTGTAAGCGTAAGGGCCGGAATCGACAAGGGTTGGGGGTGGGCTGACAGGTATGGGGGTTCCTCTCGCTTTCACAAAATGCAGGACCGACCATACCCACAGAAAAGCCCCGACCGCAAGCAGCGGCAGGGAAAGTATGCAGTCCCAGGGGTATCCAACAGGCCCGGAAAGATTGAAGACTTCATCGGATTTAATTGCGAGGAATACGGTCAGCAAAACCAGGGAAAGGAAGAATGCGGCGAATACGGGCGCAAGGACTATCCGGGTATGCCGTTTCCGTGTTGCAACTCGATGAATGAATCCGACGATGTTTTTCATCTCCCACCTCCATAAAGTCAAGGCCCATGGACAGCTGAGAGCGCGGCTGCCATCAGTGAGCAGTATTCGTCATTGTAGAGAAACAGACATTGAATCACAACCCCCCTTCGCCCAGGTCAGTCGAACCACTATACCGTCGGGTCGGTTCCTTCGCCCTCAAATGGAAGATGAGGACGATCAGAAAGAGAAACACGCTGTTGAAAAGCAACGAAAATCTGAGCCCTTCGGTATCGGCCAGCCATCCCAGAACGATGGGGCCGACAACGAACCCCAGGTCGCTTATGGCTCGGTACGTTCCCATAGCGGCGCCGCAACTCTCTCTGGGGGTGATATCGGCGACATAGGCCGACGGCGTCGGGCCGGACAAGCCGATGCCCACTCCCATAACCAAGCAGGAAAAGAGTAAAAACCAGTAACTTTGACTTTGGGCCATGAGTACCAAGGAGAGGGCGGCGACGAGGCATCCCGGGGAGATGACCACCTTTCTGCCGAAACGGTCGGCGAGTCTGCCCGAGGGGAAGACGGTCACGAACTGGAATATTGCGACAAAGGTAAGCGCAAGGCCGATTTGTCCTTCTCTCAGGCCAAGATCATCCGTGCCGAAGAGGGGTAGAATCTCGTTCAGCGCCCCTTGACGTGTGAAGAAGACACCGAAGGATACCGTAGAGATCAGAATGAAATCAACATTCCGCAGCAGAGCCCTTACTTGTCCCGGCGGCGTCGGTGACGGGGGGCCTGATGCGTATGCTGCCGGTTTCGCGGCGGGTGCGGTTAGTCTGGGGCGCGTCTCAGGGAGGCGCAGGTAAGCCCAGAGACCGGCAAAAAAAACGAGGAAGGCATAGACGAAGAAGGGGGCTGCCAGCCCAAAGTATTGGGCGACGAATCCTCCCAAGGTCGGCCCCAATCCGGTACCGAGAAGAAGGCTGCCCTGGTAGTAGCTCATAAATCGTCCCCGGTTGGTTGGCGTGCTGATATCGGCAAGCATGACGAAGGCTGCCGTGGTGTACATAGCCGAGCCTATGCCCTGGAGGAAGCGGAAACAGAGAAGCATCCAGTAATCGACTGCCAGCCCGCAACCTATCGAGCTTATAGCCTGTATCACGGGGCCGATGATCAAAACAGGCCGCCTTCCCAACCTATTCGTCAGTTCTCCTGCCGGGATATCCACGATGATCCGGGCCATCCCGAAGACGGTGATGAGCAACCCGACCATGGTGATGCTGACCCCAAAGGTGCGGGCATACTGCGGGAGTACGGGGCTGACCATCCCTATCCCGAGCATCACCAGCGCGACCTCGATGCAGAGAATTATGAGGGCTTCGTTCTCTCGGAAACTGTCAAATCTGCTGATCATGTGTTTGCATTTTGTGCTGTCGGCTTAGCATGAGAGGAAAACCCTTGTGACAGACTGAGGATTGCGACTCGCTAAGATGTCCAGTGGTTTCGCCCGGCCATCCAGGCATCTATGGTTTCTCTAAGCCAATCCTCGATCCCGCGAACCATATAGAAGGTGGGTTTTAGGAGGTCGTCGTCAGGCGAGACCAATCCCTCGTTTACGGCTATTCGCGCCAGTTTCGTATGGGGATAGATGCGGATTCCCTGCGTTATCTTCAGACCGTTCAACGGTAGCGAATCGGCAAAGCCGAGGCTCTCCACCACCGATTCTCTCGTTTCTCCCGGCCCGCCGAGCAGCAAAAAACCCGTCTGCTGAATCCCGTTTTTTTCGAGCATCAGGGAAGTCTTTCTGATCTCTTCCGGGCCAAACCTCTTGTTCATGACCTTGAGTATCCTCTCACAACCGCTCTCGAAACCCAGGCTGACTTCTTTGCAGCCTGCCTCCGCCATCAGCCTTATCAGGCCTTCATCGACCCTTCCGGGATAGAGGATGCACCACCAGTCGATACCCAAGCCCTGCCGGATGATCGCACGGCATATTTCTTCGGCGTAGGAGGAAGGCAGATTGAAGGTGTTGTCGACGAAAAAGAACCGACGGAAACCTTGCCTTACAAAAGCCTTCAACTCTTCGACCGCGCTCCGGGGGGACTTTCTCCTGATCCGGCGCCCTTCGATCGTGGCGGTCGAGCAATAAGTGCAATCCATAGGGCAGCCGCGCCTTGTTTGGAAGGGGACGAACAATCCCCGGTCATAGGAGGAACAAAAGCCGTGGACACCGGAGGCGTCCATGTCGCTCAAGTCATGGGTGAAGGTGCGTTCTCCCTGGAGACCGACCCCTTTCAGGTACAATCCGGGAAGCCCCGAAAGCCCCATGCCTTTCTCCAACCTTTCTAACAATGCCGGGAAAACGTATTCCCCCTCCCCCTGGATGCCCATCTCCGCCCCCAGGTAGGCGAGAACGGCCTCGGGAAAGATGCTGTAACCGGCACCGCCCAGAACAATGGGGGCATCGGATAGACGGCGACAACGGAGGACGGTACTTTTGACTTCTGCGAGCAGGAACTTCGGGTCGTTCATATCCTGGTCGTCTATATTCCGCACGGAGACGCCGATTACATCGGGATGGAACGACCCTATCGCGTCCCTTATCGGTCGCGACGATTCTTCATGGGTCATAAGGTCGAGCACCCTGACGTCGTGCCCCCTGTTTCGCGTAGCCGCGGCCACGTAATGCAGGCCCAGGGGCATCGGCAGGATGTTTATCTTTTCCGTATTGGCGGAGATCAAAAGTGCCCGCATGCGTTCCTTCAGCAAGAAAATATTTCCCCGAATGGGGCAATGGCCTTGACAGATAATCCCGTCAGACGGTATTTACATCAGGCGTACAGCAGTAACCGCAGAAGAGGAGAGAGGGAGTGGACAGAGCATTCAAGGCCATCCACAAGAAGGTGGAGGAAGAACCTTACGCGAGGAAACTGGGCCTGAAACTGGTGAAGATAGCACCCGGCTATTCCCTCGTACGGATGGTCTTTACCCCCGACATGGAAAACATCTTCGGGATGGCCCACGGCGGGGCCATCTTCTCCCTCATCGACGAAGCCTTCGAGACTGCTTCGAATTCCCACGGCACCGTCGCCGTCGCACTGAGTCTCAACGTCAATTACATCAAGCCCCCTTCCCCGGGCGCGGTGCTCCACGCCGAGGCAAAGGAAACCAGCCGTTCCAACCGAATAGCGACCTACGATATAGAGGTCCGGGACGACGGCGGGGACCTCATCGCCCGTTCACAGGCCACGGTGTACCGGAAAAAGGACCGGCTCCCTTTCCTACACACCTGAAGCCACAAGGATAAGCTCGACTCTTTTAAAAGAACGGTCCAGCTATTTCAATGTGTTGCAAACACATCCCCCCAAGGCGTAGTCAAAGGCGGGTTTGACGGTGCATTGACGGAAACCGGCTAAAATTCAAAAATGTTGAAGCCATCCCTCGGCCTGACTTTACCTCGCTTCCCGATAACCTCTTCTTTGGTCATGGCTTCAAGGACCGCCATGTCATTTACCGGTCTTGCCAAAAACCTCGCCCTGCTATCAAGCCGGCCGACAACGACCCCGGAGACGGGTTTGCCTTCCCGGTCATGTAACAGCATGAAGGTCTCCACTTCGGCTCGCCCCGAGGCCTCGTCCACTATATCCGGCCCTCGAAGACTGTCCAGCTCAGCCTGGTAATCTCCGGACGGGACGGGACGATACGGGCCCTGGCCCGGCGTGGCAGAATAGACACCCACCGAATGTTTGCTTATGAACCAGCTTAAGGCCTGGATCATCCCGGCCTTGGTGGGGTCCTGCCGGAGAAGCTCGACCAACCGCGCGATGGCATGCAGGCTGTACGAGTTACCCGGACCGCCGAAGTAGGGCATACCGCCGGTTACGGTCAAGGGGCGTAAGTCGTCTTTCGGTATACCGAGCATGTTCCGCGTGATTCGCGGCGCGCAGGGGAAACAACTGTAAAAATCAAGGTATCCTACCCCGGACAACGGTATCTTGGCCTGCTCAAGGGCCTTGTCAGCCGCAACCTTGACCGAAGGGGACGAGTAGAAATTCAAACGTTCCGTCACGTGCCAGATATCAGAGGCGTCACCCGCGCCAAGGAGATAGACCCATTTTCCCTCGGGAACGCCGAGCTCCCGCGCGGTCCGTTCGTCGGTCATGAATACGGCCGCGGCCTGGTCCACCTCCATGATGGAGCACATAAGCTTGGTGTACGGAAAAGCAACCATCCGGTTGGAACCTGTGGGAGAGATGATCTCCTCGGCCGTCCTTGGGGTTTTGAACCAGGCATACGGATTTTGGGCCGCAATGGCAGAGCATCGGGACAAAAAGTCTCCCAGCTCCCGGCGCTGTTCTTCCAGCGTAAGGCCTTCATGAAACCTCAGTGCGTTTTCCATGAGAGGGTAAAAGTGTAAAGGCAGCACAAGGCCGTATTTCTGCTCCAGATTACTAACCGGGTCGCGCAAATCCCCGACCATCCACGACTCTTTTTGGGGAAAATCCCAGTCCCAGGAACCTTCCCTCAGTTTCTTGGAATAAAAGGCCTCACCACCGCAGATCAAGACGATCCGGGCCTGGCCGGATACGATATTTTCCGCACTCCGGTTGACGAACCATTGCGGAGCCGTAGCCCCGACCCAGGTGTAAGCCGAAGACCGGGGCTTGGCCCCGAGTCTTTGGGCAAGCTCTCCACAAGGGTCGAGGTATGAACCAGAAAGCATGTTGACCAGGCAAAGAGAATCGATCTTTTCGCTCAGGCCTGAGACGCCTGAATCCTCTTCAGCCGTCTCGACGGCTATTTCAACAAGGTCTAAGGACTTTTTGGCCTCGCCTGGATCTTCCGGCTTGTGAACACATTGCCCTACGCCGATTATCACGGGTCTCATGTCTTGTGAACTATTCATCATTTTACCCTTTCTCATTCAGGTGTTGAATAAGTTAAGCCAGATCGGACACTTCATACCATTTAACGCCAAACACTACTGTCCGGAATAATCGGCGGTTAACTTTTGTAACAGTGTAACATGGTTAATAAAAGACGCCATTTATGTCTGTCCTCGACTTGAAAATGCGAAGCGGAATCTGTAGACCTTCCCAGAAATCATTCCAGGGAAGGAGCGCCTATGTATCCCGGTCCGCTTGTGTTTACCCAGATCATGGACTTCATGCCGCTGAAGACCTTTCGGCGTTGCGTGGAGAGATACCGAGGCAACTTCAGCGCGAAGAGCTTCACCTGCATGGATCAGTTCCGCATCATGGCGTTTGCCCAACTGGCGTATCGGGAGAGCCTGCGGGACATCGAGGTCTGCCTCCGGGCACAGAGCAACAAACTCTACCACATGGGCGTCCGCAGCAAGGTTTCCCGCAGCACCCTGGCGGAAGCCAACGAGATGCGGGACTGGCGCATCTACGCCGATTTTGCCCATCATCTGATCGGTGTCGCCAGGAAGCTTTACCACAAGGAACCGTTGGCCGTGGAACTCGAAAACACGGTTTACGCCCTGGATGCCACGACGATCGACCTGTGCCTGTCCCTGTTTCCCTGGGCCCGCTTCCGGGAAACAAAAGGGGCCGTCCGTCTCCATACGCTGCTGGACCTGCGGGGGAATATACCGAGCTTTATTCACATCTCCGACGGCAAACTCCACGAGGTCAACGTCTTGGATATCATCCCCCTGGAGACAGGCGCTTTCTACATCATGGACCGCGGCTTCCTGGACTTCTCAAGACTCTACACCGTCACTCAGGCCTCGGCATTCTTTATCATCCGGGCCAAGTCGAATCTCAAGTGCCGCAGACTCTACTCTCATTCGGTGGACAAAGCTTCCGGCGTCAGGTGCGATCCCGATCGCCTTTTCCAGTTGCCTCGATTCTAAACTCATACTTTGCAGAGCTCCAGGAATTCGGCCCGCCGTCGAACACCCTTTCTTCGAAGGTGACCGTTCCCTCGCGGTCCACCAGTAGAACCGTCGAAGACCTGGTGCCGTAGACAGGGCTTGTGACAAACAAGGACGAAAGGACCCGTTCCCATTCCAGCCCCACGCCCGTATCGGGCAACTCACCGTCCTCCGGCCGTTTTCTGTCGGCAAGCACCCGGAAAAGGTCCTCGATGATCTCATCCGACGGCGGTTGCCCGCGGGATAGGACATCGGCCAGGGCCTTCTTGCCCCTTTCGACCTTGGGCCACGGCGAATCGAGCAGATGATTGCTCAGCCCGTAGAGCCCGGGTTTGAGCTCAGTAAAACGGTCATTCCGGTTCGAAAAATAGAAAAGTCGTCCCGGGTATCCGAGGATCAGGCTGAAACCGTTGCAACGGTGAGCATCCGCTTCAAGGCGCCTCAGGTATTCTTCGGGTTCTTCCTCGCTCAGCAGAAAGTCGGAGACCACCTTCCCCCGCGAAGGTGCGGTGAACCTGTGAAAGCCCGGTTCGCGATAATTGGTTATCGCGGCGAGCCTGCCCGTCTTGGTCACACCGAACCATGTGCCGCCGGCCACAAGATCCCTTCCGGCAAGCAGTTCCGGCGCCTCTTCCCAGAAAGCCGCGGGCGCGGAGGCCCTGTCATAAAACTCGTCACGATTGGCGGCAAAAACAAGGGGGTAGTCTGTCCGCTGCTGGAACGATAAGAGTATCAAACACATGTCGTCTTTTTCTCGGAAGTCGTCAACACTATTTGGGACGGAAGGTACGGTCCTGTTGTTTTTCCCAGACGTTAAGCGGAGGCGTGTAGATCATCACCCTGTTTTCTCCGAGCATCTTCAGGCTGGTCCTCGCCCGAAGAATAGAATACCAGATGCCGACCTTCTTTCCCTGATTGTCCAGGATGTCGAACCCATAGAGGAACTCCCCAACCTCGAGGCCTTTAGACGTCATGTCGTTCACCGTCTCCTTCAGTTTCTCGACGGTCATCTCGACCTCTTTCCAGAGTTCGGTATCCAGCGTGTACGCCATGTCGATGCCGATAAGGGCACCCGGATACAGTTCGGCGCCGCTTATATAGTACCTGTGATTCGGAAGCACCGTATAGCTCTCAAAAATGCGGGTCGCCTCCTCGCTGGGTATTATCTCGCCGTAGTTCTGGAAAGGTGACCCCACCGCCTGTGAAAAGGCTGCCGTCGCGATCAGGACGATGACGACGGGACATAAAAATTTCACCATCTCTCGCATCATGTTCGTCCTCCTTGCCCCGCCATCCGTTTCCGCCTTGCCTCCTCGACAATCCTCTCCATCACGACGCCTGCCTTTCCGTTGATGACCACTTCCGCCTGGTCGTCGCAAAAGGTGCTCGTCGCGTTCACGACCACCAACCTGGCGCCGTTCTCGAGGGCATACACGGGCATGTAAGCCGCCGGATAGACGGAGAGGGAAGACCCGATGACTATGAAGAGGTCGCAATTGCGGGAGTGGTGAATCGCCTTGTCGAGTGCCTCCCTGGGTAGAGGCTCGCCGAAATAGACGGCATCGGGCTTCAGGATGCCCGAGCACTCGTCGCATTCGGGAACCGCCACACCCGCCCTCAGCCATTCTTTGACCGTATCCATGCGGAAACGTTTTCCACAACCCAGACACCGCACCCATGCCATGTTTCCATGGAGTTCAACGACCTTCTCCGGTGAGCACCCCGCCTTCTGATGGAGGTTATCGATATTCTGGGTGATGACACAGTCCAGACGACCTGCCTTTTCCAATTCATATATTGCACGGTGGGCCGGGTTCGGTTCGGCATCGGCAATCACCCCGCTGCCCCCGAAGAGCTCCCACGTCCTCCGCCGTGTTTCCGGGCTCTCGAGAAAGCGGTAGATGGTGAAATCCTCGGGGTCGAAGCGGCTCCAGATACCTCCCGGGCTCCGAAAATCCGGTATCCCAGATTCGGTGCTGACACCGGCTCCCGTGAAGACCACAACATGGGCCGAACCGAGGATCAAATCGGCAACCCTGCCGACCTTGGCGTCAAAGTCTGTGTTTTCCATGCGCAACAACCCTGAATTATTTGTTCGTATCTTTATACCTCACTTCTTGACCCGACGGTAGTCTTTTATCATGAAGAAAAGGTCGTTTTTTTGTTAAAAAACTGCGCTCCGTCGACAGGAAGCTGGAAAAAAATCCCTTCTTGTGATAGATGTGAAAAAATATGTTTTGGAGGCGACAGGTACGATGAAAATTTTCGATGCCAGCGATATCTTCCAGTTTGCCGTCAGGATAGAGGAGAACGGCGAAAGATTCTACCGCTACGCCGCGACGATCGTCGATAACGAAGAAACCAAAAACCTATTCAACATCTTGGCCGACGAGGAAGCGAACCACAAAAAATATTTCAGCACCCTTCTCTCGGAGATAGAAAGTTACGAACCCCCGGAAACCTATCCCGGGGAATACATGGCGTATCTGCGCAACTATCTCGACAACAAGGTCGTTTTCAGCTCCCACGCCATCAAAGATGAGTTCGGCGGTGTCAAAGACACCCTGTCGGCCCTCGATTTTGCCATCAACAGAGAAGTAGATTCCATACTCTACTACAGCGAGGCGAAGAATTTGGTTCCCCGGAGTCAGCATGCGGAAATCGAAAAGATCATCGCCGAAGAGAGACGGCATTTCGCGAAGTTGACGGACTTCAAGCGGCAGTACGACAAGAAATAGTCAGTTTTTGAGTCCATATTTCTTTAATTTATACCGCAGCATTCTCTCGCTGATCCCGAGGAGATCGGCGGCCCGGCTCTGGTTGTTGTTGACCTGCCGCATAGCGTCTTCGATCAGACGTTGTTCAAGTGCCTCGACGGAATCCTTCATCAGGCTACCGCTCCTTTCCGTGCCGTTCCCCGGCGCGCGCTCCTGGAAAGGTAGGTCTTCGACGGAGATCACCGGACCCCGCGAGATGACGACGGCCCGCTCGATTATGTTTTCAAGCTCCCTGACATTCCCGGGGTAGTCGTACTTCAGGAGAAGGTCCTTTGCCTCACGGCTCAGGCCGTCGATCTCTTTCCCGTTCTCGCGGGCATACCGCTCCAGAAAATGCTCGGTGAGGAGAGGAATGTCCGCCTTCCTCTCCCGCAGCGGCGGGATGGACATGACCACAACGTTGAGGCGGTAAAACAGATCTTCACGGAATGCGCCTTCCCTGATCCTCGCCTCCAGGTCGCGGTTCGTAGCGCTTATGACCCGCACGTCGGCCCGGATCGTCTGATTGCCTCCCAGGCGTTGAAATTCCCGTTCTTGAAGGAACCGGAGGAGTTTGACCTGAACAGGCGGCGGAAGTTCTCCGACCTCGTCGAGAAAAAGCGTGCTTCCGTCGGCTTCTTCGAATCGGCCGATCCGCCGACCCGTCGCCCCGGTGAAGGCCCCTTTCTCGTGACCGAAAAGCTCCGCTTCGAGAAGCGTCTCCGGGATGGCCCCACAGTTTACGGCGATCATGGGCTTCTCGGAACGGGGGCTCAGGTTGTGGATGAGCCGGGCCAGAAGCTCCTTGCCGGTGCCGCTTTCTCCCTGTATCAGGACCGTCGCCCGACTGGCCGCGACCCTTCCGGCCATGTTGACCAGGTTCGCCATGGCGGGACTCGTGAAGATGATCTGGTCGGACGTGACGCCCTTGGCCCGCAATTCTTGCCGGAGTATCTCGTTTTCCCGGAGAAGGGTCCGTCGCTCCGACAGGCGGGTGAGGTGGATCAGGAGTTCATCCAGGTCCACGGGTTTTGTGACGTAATCCACCGCGCCCGACTTCATGGCCCTGACGGCGGTATCTATCGTGCCGAAGGCCGTCATCATGATCACGTCGACGTCGGGGTTGATCTTTTTGACCTCCTCGAGGACCTCCAGGCCGTTCATCCCCGGCATCTTGTAGTCGAGGAGGAGGAGGTCGAAATGCCCGGCCTTGACCGCAGCAACCCCCTTTTCGCCGCTTTCCGCTTCCTCCACCGTGTAGCCTTCTTTGACAAGAAAATCACGGAGTATCATTCTTTGCGATTGTCCGTCTTCGACAATCAGGATGTTCAGCTTCCCCGTCACCTTCCGTCTCCCCACTATTCGGTGCCTGATGCATCTTTTCTCTTTGTGTTCTTGGTCTCTTCGGTTTCGCCTTTTTTCCGGGGCAACCGGATGTCGAAAGTCGTTCCCACGCCGACCTGGCTCTGCACCCGTATGTCGCCGCCGTGACTGCGGATGATCTCATGGGCGATGGGCAACCCCAGACCCAGGCCCTTTTCTTTCGTCGTATACTCGGGGTTGAAAATCCTGTCCATCTCCTCGGGCGTAAGGCCTCCTCCGGTATCCGTAATCCTGACGGAGACGCCGTCGCTGCCCGCTGCCTCGAGGAAAACGGATATCTTCCCCGACCCGTTGATCGACTCCATCGCGTTTTTTATGATGTTGAGAAAGGCCTGCTGCAGCTTGTCGACGTCCATCAGGATCGGCGTCGCCGAATCCAACCCCACCGCCTCTATGGCGATACCCCTGGGGGCCGCTTCCTCACCGACGAGCCTCACCAGTTTCTGGAGAACGGTCTCGACGGGGTACTCCAGAAGCTCGAGGCGCTGGCTGCGCGAGAAGGCGAGAAACTCCTCGATGATCCCGTTCAACCGACGTATTTCATCCCGGATCACCACCGTCATCTTACCGAATTCCTCGCTCCTCTGCTCGTCCATCGGCTGGAATTCCCTTTGGAGCCTCTGGCTCGCCATGCTGATCGCATTCAGCGGGTTCCTTATCTCATGGGCAACGCCGGCCGCAAGCTGCCCCAGGGCGGAGAGCCGCTCCGACTTTTGGAGTTCCTTCCCCATCTCCTCCATCCGGGCGAGATGCCGGTTCTGGTTACGGTACAGCAACCAGACTGAGAGAAGTCCGATGGACATGACAAAGACCATCGATATGATCATCAGCATCCTGTTCTTGCCCAGAACCTGGTCCGCGTCCTCCCTTCCCAACCCGACGCGGACGGCGCCGACAAGAACACCGTCCAGATAGAGGGGCGACACCACTTCGAGTATTTTTCGGTCCTTAAAATCGAATTTACGGTGCGACACCGCCGTGCGACCCTTAAGTATACCATCGACTACGTACTCATCGTCCGCCTGTTTTTCCGACGGGTCTCCCACACTCGCCAGAACAGCCCTGTCCGTCCCGACGACTGCAACATAAGGCAACTTCTGCCCCGTGACGGCCTCTTCGACGGCCTTTTGAAGCGCAAACTTCATGCCCCAGTAACGCAATCCCTGTCCGTCGAGAACGACCAACAGGGTCCCTCTTTCCGGGCCCCTGCGGAGGGCGATTGAGCCAAGCTTTTCCCGGAAGACGTCGATGTCAATATCCCGCTTGCCCGCGACTACGGAGGCCGCCCGCGCAAGAAGGCTTCGGGAAAACGGTCTGGTCCGAAAAACAACCCGCCCTTCCTCGTCCAACAGGGCAAGAAGCCAGAGGTGATTTTCCTCGGCCATCCGCTTCAGGGTTTCCCGGTCCGTTCGCGCCTGATCCGCTTCTCTCGCGAGGCGGCGTGAAAGACCGACCAGGAAATTGACGAAAGATTCCTGGGGCAGGAAGGTTTCTTCCGTCAAGGATAACAGTACATTGCCGGCATGTTCCCCCTGTAGTACCTGCGTCAGCCCGGTGAAGTTCTCCTGGGCGTCGCGTTGAATCTTGGCGCTGACGTCGAGACCCCGGCCTTCCATGAAAGAAAGCAGTGTTTGTTCGAGGCGTCGCAGGTCGACCAAACCGGTCACAAGGATCAGGGAAATAAAGACGACACAGACGAGAAACATCGCCATGGGTTGAAGAAAGGGCCCTGCAACCCGGGGAAGCTTGCTCTGCCATGGGTACATTTGCTTATCTTCCTGACGATTTCCTTATGGGAGGGGAATCCTCGAGGCTTGACCATTGACGAATCTGTTCCGGCGTGAGTATCCTCCTGACAAGGAGTTCGTATTCGATCATCTCTCTCATGATCTGGCTGTTGACGGCCTCGATTTCTCTTGCCTTGTTGCGGATGGCCTCTTCACTCGCTGCGGGGTCTCCTATCAGCCTCCTGAATTCGTGATGTTTTCCCACGGCATCGTTTTTCAACTGGACGATTTTCTTCACGTGGGCGGACTTAGCCCGCCTTATCGCATTGTACTGTTCTTCGGTTAGATTCAGCTGTCTTAAAGAACTATCCTGCCCGCCTCCCGTCACACGTTCACTGCCCTGCGCCGAAAGCGTAGCGGCGTTGACCAAAAAGAAGACGAGGACCAGACCGATGACCCTATAAATTTTCATGTCGTTACCACTCTGTTCCAAAACAGGAGGTGTCGCAAAAGATTTTCCCGCTCAAACCGGCTGGGCCTTATCTACCACAATTCGACGATATTGTCGAATCATTCGCCCCAGATGTCTCCCGTCTTATGTAATTGTTTCTTAAGGGTTTTTGCTTGTGGATCTCTTTTTGTTCGACAATCGTTGCCGCCCCACTCGGGACGGGCGTTAAAAAAGCGACTCAAAAATCATCAACTATTACAGGATGTTACAATAACACACTCATTCTGGCATAATAAGTGCACATAAAATATGCAAAAAGCATGTTATAGAGCAGCGGGAGGTGCCCACGTTTCCACCTTCCGACAGAAAGATAGACGCTCTTCATGTTCTTCCGGGGAGGCCCAAAAGGCCTCCCCGCCTCCGTTTTTGGTCTCTTCGTCACGTTATCATGCTTTCCTGAAAATGCAATCATGTAAAAGCGCGTATTCTACGGTACGAGCAATTCATGGACCAGAATGTCCTGATCGATATTTCGGGCTGAAACTACCCCGAATTATTGTTAAACGATTAAAACCGATTATAATGCATACTATGCGTCATCTCAAAGCCGTTATTCAAGAAAACAGGCTTCCCTGCCCTTTTCACGGAAAAGAGTCGCGCATACAGGGCAACCTTATGCCCAAAACCAATCAGAGGAGGGAAAACGATGGAGATTACGAGCCCAGCCTTCAAGTCAGGCGGCATGATCCCGCAGAGATACACCTGCGACGGGGAAGATGTTTCTCCGCCTTTGGAGTGGAGATACGCACCGAAGGATACCCGGGCCTTCGCTCTCATCTGCGATGACCCCGACGCCCCTATGGGAACCTGGGTCCACTGGGTCGTCTACGACCTGCCGGCCCACGTCACGAAACTTGCCGAAGGCCTGCCCGTCGACAGGCAGCTCGAAAACGGGGGAAAGCAGGGGACAACGTCCGCTCGGTCCTTTGGTTATCACGGCCCCTGTCCCCCGAGCGGCATCCACCGGTATTTCTTCAAGTTGTACGCCCTCGACGCTCCGACCGACCTCCCGCCGGGCGCAACGAAGGAAAGGCTCCTCGCCGCCATGAAGGGGCATATCCTTGCGGAGGCGGAGTTGATGGGCAGGTACAAGAGGAAGTGAGGCGTCAGCCCGCCGCCATTCCTAAAAAGTAGCGGTGAATCCGGGTGTCGTCCGTCAACTCGGGATGGAAGGTCGCCACCAGGATGTTTTCCTGACGGGCCATAACCACCCGGCCACGGTATTGGGCGAGGACGCCGACGCCGTTGCCTATTCTTTCGATGACCGGCGCCCTGATAAAAACGGCGCGGAAGGGATTTTCCCCGACGGCAGGGACCTCCACATCGACCTCCCGGCTGTCGACCTGGCGCCCGTAAGCGTTTCTCCTCACGTCGATGTCGATCAGGTTAAGGAGCTGCTGCTTTTCCCCGGCTACCATTTCCGCCAGCAGGATCAACCCCGCGCAGGTACCGAAGACCGGCCTACCCGAAGCGGCGAAGGCCTTTATGCATTCCGGGAATCCGTATTCCACCATGAGTTTCGCTATCGCGGTGCTTTCTCCGCCGGGAATGATGAGCCCGTCGGCGCCGTCCAGTTGCTCGGGAAGCCTTACGCCGACACCCACGGCACCAACCGATGTCAACATCCTGATATGCTCGCGAAAGGCACCCTGGAGCGCCAACACACCGATCACCATCTCATTAAAATTGCGCGCTTTTCTTCAATATTCTGAGCAACTGCTACCATCCCTCTTTCCTTGAACGAGGAGGTGAAGTTTTTGGAGCGACATTCCGGAAGGAGGATATCAGTTCAATCACGGCATTGAATATCCAGTAAATCTATTTTTTTACGCAGGGTGTTCCGGTTGATCCCAAGGAAGGCGGCAGCAGAAGTCTTGACGTTGTTTGTGCGTTTAAGGGCGATCCGGATGAGACACCTCTCCACCAGGGCAAGGATGTCGTCATACAACTGGCTTCTTGAAACCTCCGACGAGCCGAGGAAGTTCACCACGTCTTCGATCTTTTCCTCCAGCAACACCTCAACAGCCAAGCATGAGGGCTTGACCTTCTCTCGCGCTGTCCCTTTTGCAGGCTCTTTCCTGGTCATAGTTTAGTCCCTCTTCAAAGGGTAATCAAAGAAAAACCCTGATGTAGATGACTACGAGAAGCACAACGGCGCCTGCCCATGCCGAAACGACGTCGGAAACCTTCGTGACCGGACGCTCGACCAAGGCCCTCACCTGCTCTTCGACCCGTTCCGCATCGACATGACTGACGATTCCTCTCACCAATGCGGAAAAACCGTCGTAAGCGTTCGAGATGATATGAAACCCCTTGGTCGTTGTCAACACGAGATAGACTCTATTCCTCAGGATGACCGCTCCCACGTCGGTCACGTCCCCCCAGAGAAATTCCCTCTTGAGAAAAAATTTCTTGATGGAAAGGCCTTTCTCGCTGACAGTCACCCTCCGATAGTTCGCTTCCAGGGTCACCAGGAGGAGAGGAACCAAAAAGACCGACAGGATAACCTTCTCGACGGGGGAGTTTCCTTTGAAAAAGGCGACCCCCAGAAGGGCGACGAGAAGCGCAGTGTCGACTATGAGGGCGACGGCAAGGCTCCTTTTTATCCTGTAAACGTCTTCCAAACCTCGACACCCCGAAACCTATGCCTTCCGCACTGTAACGGCCTATCTTTCCGTATCTTCCCCGGGATCCCTGACAAACGTCCCGCTCCGCCCCCCGCTCTTACGGGTTAGCTTGATGCCGGAAATGACCATAGCACGGTCGGCGGACTTACACATGTCATAGATAGTCAGTGCCGCAACACTAACCGCCGTCAGGGCCTCCATCTCCACTCCCGTCCTCCCCACCGTCTTCACACCGGCCTCGATCCCGACCTCGCCTTTCAGGCCGTCGACGGAAAAGGAGATATCGACACCCGTGATCTCGATCGGATGGCATAGAGGGATGAGCTCGCCCACCTTCTTCGCCGCCATTATTCCGGCAACCTTCGCGACGGTGAGGACGTCGCCTTTCGCAAAACCTCCCGCCTGAACGGCCTGAGCCGTCTCCGGTTTCATCAGGACCTTGCCGCGGGCGGTTGCCTCCCGAAGGGTTGCCTCCTTCACGGATACGTCAACCATCCTCGGTTTACCCATATTGTCAAGGTGGGTAAATTCGGCCATCTGGGGATCGCCTATTCGCTGGAGACTTCAAGGAAAGAATGAGCAGTCGAAAGTGGGGTGTTACTTAACACAGACCTTTCTCCGGTGTCAAGGACGTCCCGCACCAACAAAGTTCTTGAATTATTTCCCGCCATTGATTATCTTCAGGTCGCCCTTTTCCTCTTCTGACTTCTCTTCCGGGTTTCCCGAGATCTTCTGGAGGACGGCTTCTTTGATCATCAAGGTCTTGAGCAGTACCGTAATCGGGATAGAGTCCTTCCCTGTGGACGTCGAGGTGGACATCTCGCCCGGCCTTCCCCAGTTCTCCACGGTCGGACTGCCCGACACGGCCGTTAAGGAGAGCAGGGACCGGATCCGCGCCGCGGTCAGGAATTCCGGCTACGAATTCCCCCCCGACCGCGTGACCGTCAACCTCTCTCCCGCCGACATCAAGAAAGAGGGAACCAGCTTCGACCTGCCCATCGCTGTGGGCATCCTCGCTGCCCAGGAGTTGATCGAGAAAAAAAGGCTGCCCGAGTTCATGATCATCGGCGAGCTATCCCTCGACGGAAGCGTGAAGGGAGTCCACGGAGCACTCCCGGCCGCCTTCCGGGCGAAACAGGCCGGGATAAGGGGGGTCATCCTGCCTGCGGAGAACGCCTTTGAAGCGGCGGTCGTCGACTCCGTCGAGGTCGTCCCCGTTCGCTTCCTCTCTGAGGTCGTCGAATTCTTCGCCGGCCGGCTCGAGGTCGAAAAAGTCTCCGTCGACCTAAGAGGAATCTTCGGGGAAAGTATCGGGTACCCCTTCGACCTTGAAGAAATCCGCGGTCAGAACCAGGCCAAGCGGGCTCTCGAGGTCGCGGCGGCGGGCGGCCACAACCTTCTGATGATCGGCCCGCCCGGCTCGGGGAAGACCATGCTCGCCCAGCGCCTGACAACGATCCTGCCCGACCTCACCATCGAGGAAGCCATCGAGACGACAAAGGTCTATTCCGTCGCGGGGCTGCTGGACAGGAAAAGTTCCCTCGTCGCGACAAGGCCTTTCCGGGCGCCGCACCACACGATCTCCGACGCCGGCCTTGTGGGTGGAGGGCAGACACCGAGACCCGGGGAGATAAGCCTTGCCCACAACGGAGTCCTCTTCCTCGACGAGTTGCCCGAATTCAAAAAAAACGTCCTCGAGGTGTTGCGGCAGCCGCTCGAAGAGGGACGGGTTACGATCACCCGCTCATCGGTCACGGCGACCTTCCCGTCCCGGTTCATGCTGGTGGCGGCCATGAACCCCTGTCCCTGCGGCTATTACACGGACCATCGTCGGGCCTGCCGTTGCACGTCGCAGCAAATCCGGCAGTACAGGGGACGCATCTCGGGACCCCTGCTCGACCGGATCGACATCCACATCGAAGTCCCGGCCGTCCGCTACCGCGAGATGGTTGGGAAAGGTCATTCGGAGGCGTCCGCCGGGATACGGGAAAGGGTCAACCGGGCCCGGGCCATCCAGGCCGGGCGATTCGCCGGGCAACGCACTCTCTGCAACGCCCGGATGTCGGCGCGTCAGTTGAAAGCACTCTGCCCGATCGACGAAGAATCGCAAAAATTGATGGAGATGGCCATGGAAAGGCTGGGCCTGAGCGCCCGTGCCTACACGAGGGTCCTCAAGGTCGCCCGGACGATCGCCGACCTTGCGGGCGAAGAAAACATCCGTCCCCCTCATGTCTCCGAGGCCATCCAGTACCGCAGCCTCGACCGGAGCGGGGTCCTGTGAGACGATGACTACCACAGACCGGTCGAGGTAGCCTGAAGTCGGGGAGGCGAAAACATATGCCAGCCGTCGAGGAACTCGCAGAGGGCGTCGTAGAAGCACTCGAGGCATTCGAAAGGGCAAGACGCGATTACTTTCCGGGAATCGTCCCCCGCCTGCGCGAGGCCTTTGCCCCGGTCATCGACCGCTTGAAAGAATCCGGGGCGACACACAGGTCGTTGTCGGCTGACCCTCCCGGAGGGATAGGCAGAACCCTCCTCCGCGCCGCCGACCTATGCTGCGAGGCCCTCCGGTTGTCCGTCGAGGCCGACTGGATGGAGCAGTCTCTCGTCGATTTCAGAAAGGCCGGGCGCAGAATCTGCCGGGTCCAGGAACGGCTCTACCCCCTATGCCCGGTGCTCCCACCGATAAACCGTTTCTTTCTCGAAGAAAAGGTCCGCGACAGGGCCGAGACGTTCATCCGAGACGATGGAGCGGCATCCTCGCCCGCCGGCCTCGTTCATCTCGGCCTGGATGAGGACCCGTACGCCCGGGGCGGCCTTTCCCTGTACATCCCTGAGTACGACGACGGCTCGAGGCCGCTGCCTTTGGTCGTCGCCCTCCACGGAGGGTTCGGCCATGGCAGGGATTTCATCTGGACATGGCTGCGGGAGGCGAGGAGCCGCTGCTTCATCGTGGCCGCGCCCTGCTCCAGGGGGCCGACCTGGACGATCACGGGTCATGACTTCGACGCCCTGCTCCTCCAAGAGGTCCTCGAAACCCTCTGCCGGGGCTGGAACGTGGACAGGAAACGAATCCTGATAACCGGATTGTCGGACGGCGGGACTTATGCCCTCGTCCGTGCCGTGGACGAAGTTTCGCCATTTTCCGCTTACGCCGTCGTCTCCGGCATCCTCCCGCCCTTCGACCTGCGCCACGTGAAGGGCAGGCGCATATACTGGGTTCACGGGGCGAAGGACTGGATGTTCCCCCTCCGGCGGGCAAAGACAGGAGAAAAGGAGCTTGCCGCCACAGGAGCCGACGTGACCCTGAAAATCGTTCCCGACCTGTATCACGCCTATCCGCGGGAACAGAACGACGGGATGCTCGCCTGGTTCGACCCGGCGCTCGCGCTATAATTCACATCATGCCGTATTTCTTGAGCTTTTGATGAAGTGTGCGGCGGGTAATCCGGAGACGCCGGGCCGCCTCGCTCTTGTTTCCGCCCGCCTGTTCAAGGGTCCGCAGAATCGTCGCCCTTTCAACTTCCTCGAGCGACCCCGCCTCCTGAACATCACCACCATTCGGCCCGTAGTTCCCACCGGGTTCCCGGAAGGCGGGGAGGACAAGGGTCTCGTCCAGATACTCGGACCGGGCAAGAACGATGGCCCGTTCGATCGTATTCATCAGCTCACGGATGTTCCCAGGCCAATCATGGCGGAGGAGGCGGTCCATCGCTTGGGGAGTGAACCCCTTGACGGCCTTCCTGTTCTTCGTGGAAAAGACCTCGAGGAAATGCTGGGCAAGGAGCGGGATGTCCTCGCGGCGTTCCCGGAGGGGAGGCACGTGAAGGGTAACCACGTTCAGCCGGTAGTACAGGTCCTCCCGGAAGCGGCCGGCCTGTATCTCGGCGATGAGGTCCCCGCTCGTCGCGGCAAGGACCCGCACGTCGACCTTTATCACATCGCTCCCGCCCACCCGTGTGACTTCCCTTTCCTGCAGGATCCTCAGCAGTTTGACCTGCATCGCCAGGGGCATCTCGCTCACCTCGTCGAGAAAAAGGGTGCCCCCGTCCGCCTGGCGGAACTTTCCTTCCTTCCGGCGGTCGGCGCCGGTGAAGGCCCCCTTCTCATGGCCGAAGAGCTCGGATTCGAGGAGCGTCTCCGTGATCGCGGCGCAGTTGATCTTGACGAAGGGACCGTCCTTCCGCGGGCTGTTGAAATGGATCGCCCCGGCGATCATCTCCTTACCCGTACCCGATTCCCCCGTGATCAGGACCGTCGCCTCCGACGGCGCCACCTGGGCGACTGTTTCCAGGAGATTGACGATCGCCCGGCTCCCCCCGATCAGGTTTTGCCTGTCGAAGTGTCTCCCCAGGCTTTCCCGGAGGAGGCGGTTCTCCTCCCTGAGCCTGCTGTGCTCCATCGCATGTTCCATAACGATCCTCAACTCGTCGAAGTCGAAGGGTTTGGTGAGGTAATCGTAGGCGCCTTTCTTCAGGGCCTCCACGGCGGTCTCCACGGATGCGTAGGCGGTCATGATGACGATGGGGATCGCGGGGTTGAAGCCCTTGATCTCTTCCAGCGCCTCGAGCCCGGAAACCTTGACCATCCGGACGTCCATGAGGACGAGGTCGAAGGGCCTTTGGCGGACCTCTTCGACCGCCGCCGCCCCGTCGTCGGCCAGGGAAACGTCATAGCCCCAACTCGCAAGCAGTGTCTTGAGCATCGTGCGGTGGGCCAGGTCATCGTCCACTACGAGTACCGTGTTCTTGCTTTTTTCTTTCATCCTTCAATCTCCTCGCGTTTGCCTCGTCTCAGTCGGCCGGGAGCAGGATCGACACTGTGGTGCCCTTACCCGGCGCACTCTCTACTTGCAACTCTCCCCCATGGGCCTCCACTACCTTGTGCACGACGGCAAGCCCCAGCCCCATACCGGACGGCTTCGTCGTGAAGTAAGGGTCGAAGATACGTGAAATCTCATCCCTGCCGATGCCGGGCCCCGTGTCCGAGACCTCGACCCGTACCCGCCGGTCCGAGTCTTTGCGCAGCGAGACGGAGAGTACCCCCCCTTGCTCCATGGCCTCGAGGGCGTTTAGGCACAGGTTGAGCAGGACCTGTTCGATCCCGTCGGGGTCCATCATGACAGCCGGCACCCCGGGCGGAAGGTCGGCTTGGATGGCGATGCCTTTTTCCTTCGCCTGTCCCTCTATGACCTTCAGACTGTGGAGGATGACCGCCCCCACCTCTTTCCTCTCCTTCTTCAGTTCCGCCGGCCGCGAAAGTTCGAGGAGCTGCCCTACGACCCGGTTCAACCTATCCACCTCCCGGATCACGATGTCCGCCACCTCCTTATCCTCCTCATCGCCGTACTTTCCGTGCAGATAGGTGGCGAACCCCTTGATGGAACTAAGGGGATTCCGGACCTCATGGGCCACCCCCGCCGCAAGGCTGCCGACCGACGCCAACCGCCGGTTCCTTTCGACCTCTTCTTTCAGACGGAATAGCTCCGTCATGTCGCGGAAGAGGACCACCTTTCCGATGTAGCCCCCGTCGTCGTCATACAGGGTCGCGGCGATCACTTCCAACGGGATCGAGCCGCCGCCGACTGTGCAATCCATTTCTCTTTCGATGACGCCGCCCCCCGCCTCGAGGTCCCGGAGCACCGTCTTGCACGCATCGGGAAGTACCTCGTCCGCGCTTTTCCCCAGGACATCCTTTGCGTCCCTTCCCAGGATCGTCTCCGCCGTTTGATTGAAAGCGGTGATCCGGTTCCTTTGGTCCACCGCGACGAGGCCGATGGGCAGGTTCTCGACTAGGCCGTCGGAAAAGGCCTTGACGCGGGAGAGAGAGGT
The DNA here is from genome assembly GCA_002418885.1 of Syntrophaceae bacterium UBA5761. GTDB lineage: Bacteria > Desulfobacterota > Syntrophia > Syntrophales > UBA4778 > UBA2207. Next base: position 48,596 of record DIEZ01000055.1, on the reverse strand, counting down.
CCGGGCCGAGCGGTAGCCCTGCGCCAGGAAGAGAGAGAAGATGCCTGCAAAGCCGATCAAAAGAAGGGTCGCCGCCATCAGGACGATATTCCGAGTGTCCTGCCTCTGAGCGGCCAGAACGGGGCTCATGTCCAGGCCGACGAAGATCAACCACTCCTCCCCGTGGGGAGATGCGAGGGGCCGATACACCTCGAAGGTGTCCGCTCCTTCGGGGTTCGGCACTCTCCGCCAGAGAGTCTGCTTTGCCGGACCGTTTTTCAGGTCGAGGTCGGCACCGTAGGACTCTCCAATCATGGACGGGTCGCTGTCCGCCAGGATGACGCCCTTCCGGTCCGTAAGGATGAGATAGTCGACCCCCGGCTGCTCGGCTGTTTCAATCAGGAGCTTCTGAAGCTGAAAACTCCCCCATTGCATGCCCGCCCCCGTGCGGCTCCCGGCCTCAAAGGACCGGATGATCGCCTCGCCCTTTTCGATGAGAAGACGTGTCGTGAGTTCCCTCTGTTTCGCGATGCTCTGGAGGGTCATGACGACGAAGATGGGGACGAGGATTAGCGCACACCCGATTATCAGCCAAGGAGGGACGGACGCCCAGAAAGTCCGGGACGGTGTAATCTTGCCGCTTTTCATGGTGGACAAACCCGGCGCCCCCCGAATCAGCGTAATTCAGCGTAACATTTTAGAATGATTCGACATCTGTTAGATTTTCTCTTGACATCCCTTGCATAGAATGCCATGAACCATACTCATTCGACAGGTTTAGAGTAATTCGGCGGCGTCGAAACGTTCATCATATGCCGACGGAAATCATTGTATGGTTATATCCTTCGAGGATTTACGATTCAAGGTTTTGTTGAAGAATCCCTCACGAGGCAGCTCAGCTCAAGGGTGGGTGTCCCTTCCCGGGGCGTTCGTAGAGCGGCGAAGAATCGACGGGGGTCGGGGGGGTGGATGCCAGGCCAATGATGAGCGATAGGGTCTTGAAGGAACGAAAATCTGCCCTGGAGTATGCGAAATGAGGGTCAAGGTCCTGGGCACGCGGGGGGAGGTGGAGCCCTCCAGCCCTTACCACGCGAAACATTCCGGCGTCCTCGTCGACAGTGAGGTCCTCTTAGACCTCGGCGAGAGGGAGTTTCTCGACCTCAATCCCCGCGTTGTCTTCATCACGCATCTGCATCCCGATCACGCCTTCTTCGTGAACGAACCTGCCGAGGTCTCCGTCCCTCTTTACGGTCCGGAAGGGTTCGGGAAAAACCCCGCCGTGAACATTCGCGTCCTCGAGGGAGCGGTTGACTTCGGCGCCTACCGTGTCACGCCGATCCCCACCCACCACAGCCTGCGGGTGAAGTCGCAGGCCTATCTCCTGCAAAAGGGCGCAGAAAGGATACTTTACACAGGCGACATGGTCTGGATCGATAAAGAATACCACCCCTTACTGAACGGCCTCGACCTCGTCGTGACCGAGGGGAGCTTCGACCGCCGAGGAGGGCGGGTCAACCGCGATGCAAAGACGGGGAAGGTTTACGGCCACACCGGCGTCCCGAACCTCGTCCGTCTCTTCAAGGATTTCACCGGGAACATCCTCATAACCCATTTCGGGACCTGGTTCTACGAGGACCCCCGCGGGGCCGTGAGGAAGCTACAGGAGCTCGGGCGGGAAAACGGCGTCAACGTGATTGCCGCCTGCGACGGCCTGGAGATCGACCTCGTGAAGGGGATGGGGTCGCCCTCCGTCATAAACTGCCCTACGCCTGATTGTCCTTGTCTCTGACTTGGCTCTTCCGGAAGACCCCGTGCTCCAAGATGAGTGCCGCCGCCACGCCGACGACGAACCCGTTTCCCACGACGGGTCTCAGCACGGCCGGGAAGGTGTGGAGGACGTCCGGGGGCAGAAAGGCGACGACCGTTCCGAGCAGGATGGGCAGTCCCAGCACGAGGCCGCCTTCGAAGCGGAATTCTTCCTCCGCTTCGAAGAGGATTGAGAGGCCTGCCGCAATCTGGGAGCAGAGGGTGAAGAGGAGGACGCAGCCGATCACGACGGAGGGGACGTTACCGAGAAGGGCGATCGCCGCGGGCGAGAAGGCGACAAGGCCGAGAAGAAGCGCAGCCGGCAGGAGCGTAAGCCGTGAACCGCAGCCGGTGGAGGCGATGACCCCCGGGCTGAGCGAAAAGTTCACCGGCCCGATCACGCCGAGGAACCCGGCAAACATATTGGCTACCCCCGTCACAAGGACGCCGCGAGTCAGCCGGCGGGGCTGTTCCGACGCCTTGAGCAGTTCGTTCAAGGACTGGATGGAACCCATGTCGTTCACCGCGAGGGCAAGAAAACAGAAGATAAAAGAAACCAGGACGCCCGCATCGAGCTCGAAGCCTCCGGGGATGTCGTGGAGGGCCCAACTCACAAGGGATGCACTACGGACGACCTGCGCCGAGGTGAAGGTTCCCGGAAAGAGCATGAAGTAGAGTAGGCTTCCCCCGGCCATCGTCCAGATGAAGAAGGTGGATTTCCAGATGCCAGACGAATACCGATAGAAGAGGAACATGGCCGTGACCAGGCCGGCGGAGAAGAGAAGATTGACCGACGGCCCCGAGCCGACCAGGGGAGAGGTGATGAGGTTGAGGACGGTGGGGGTCAGGGTGAAGGCGATGAGGAGGAGGACTACCGCGACGACCCTGGTCGTGAACAGGCTCTTCAAACGGGCGAAGAGCCCCGTGATACTCAAAAGCGCGAGCAACAACCCGCCGATCGTGATGGAGGTGTAGACGGGGCCGAGACCGTATTCTCGGCTCGAGATGATGCCGATGAGAAGGACGGTGGAGGGTCCGATGATGAGCGGGAGACGGTGCCCGGCGACGACCTGGGTGAAAAGGGCGACCGCCATCACGAAGGAAAGCCTCTGCAGGTAAGCGACCTCGGCTTCCGGCGCGGCAAAATGGAACCCCGCCGTGATCTTTCCGATGGTGACGATGACGGGGATGGTGACGGCGAACCACTGGAGGCCGAAGAGGACCATCTCCTTCGCCGGCGGCCGTTCGTCGAGGCCGTATTTCAGTCGCATGGTCGGGTTCCGTTGTCAGGAAGTGCGGCAGTTGCGCCCGTCTTTCTTTAACCAATCCGTTTTTCATTGTAAAGGTCTTTAAAAAACACCGTGGATAGGGCCGGCTTTTTTTGTTAGACTTTGAGTAAAAGGGATGTGGGGGTTAGATGAAAAAGTCCGCCAAAGGAACGAGGACGGAGAAGAACCTGATGGTTGCCTTTGCGAGCGAGTCCATGGCTGTGATCCGCTACACCTTGTTTGCCGAGATCGCGGGGCGGGAGGGTTACGAAAAGGCCGCTTCGGCCTTCCGGGAAACGGCGAAAGATGAAAAAACCCATGCGAGGATATTCATGCGGCTCTTCGAGGGAGGCATGACCGAAATCACGGCCGGCTTCCCGGCCGCACCTCCCGGTGACACGAAGAAAAACCTCGAGGCCGCCGTCGACGGCGAAGGCAAATCCTGGAGGGTTCGGTACGCCGAGTTCGCAAAGACGGCCAGGGAAGAGGGCCTCGAAGATATCGCGGTAATCTTCGAAAAGATTGCCGCCGACGAAAGACGCCATGAAGAAAACTTCCGCCGCATCCGTGAAGGTCTGGAGTAGGAAGGCCCGACGTCAAACGACTTTTTGCATTCCTTGGAAAGGCTTTGGTATAATCCGTCCGGAGGAGGTTGGAGGATGCAGGGAGAGGAACTGTGCGAAATCTGCGGCGTCAAGAAGACATTCACCAGATGTCCGGGGTGTGAGAGATTGATGTGCGAGACCTGCGCACGCTTCGAGCTGTTCGGCTGGGGGTGCGGATGCGTGTGGCCCGTCTATTTCTGCCCTGACTGTGCGCTCAACCCCCAGATAAACCCCAACGCCCCTTTCCGGGACCGGGGATAAGGCCGGAGAAGAGAGAAACGGCGCTACTTCCTTGTCCTTGCCGAGAGGGCCATCGAGCAGTGCCGGTCAAACGATGTCGGGTTACAACCGAAGGAGGTAAAACATGAAGGTATTCGGGGCCGGGGGAGGAGTGGAAGAGGAGAAAAGGGCCCTCATCGAGAGACTGAAGACCGTCAAGGACCCTTTTGAGAGAGAAAGGATCCTCTGGACCCTTGAAGGCATGAAGAAGGGTATCCCTGAAACAAGAAGATCTCGCGAGGCCGGGAAAGAACCTCCTGCGGCGGAGGAAAAAGTGAGGCTGCCGGTGAAGTTGCCGAAGGGCTTCGGGTCTCTGACGCAATACGCCGCTCCCGTCGTTTTCATCTTCTTCGGTCTTGCTTTCATCCTCCAGGCCGTTCTCAGGGGGCTGCAGAAGAAAGATTTCGCCTCCGAAACGGGTCAGTTCATCGGCGGCGCGATATTTCTTCTTGTCGGTTTTGCCTCTCTACAGAAGGCTAAAAAGACGGGGAGAGTCGCTGGAGGCCCCGGTGAGAGGGCGTAAGCGTCTACGAGCCGGCAAGAACTTCTCTGATTTTTTGCGACAGCTCGGCGATGGTGACCGGTTTTTGGATGAATCCCTGACAGCCCCGCGACATGATGCCCGCAGGCGCACCGTCCAGGCTGTATCCGCTCGAGAGGATTACCCTCACCCCGGGGTCGGCCTCCCTGAGACGGTCGAAGGTCTCTCCTCCCCCCATGTCGGGCATGATCATGTCCAGGATGACAAGGTCGATAACGTCTTTGTTTTCTTCGTAAATCCTCAACGCCTCCCGGCCGCCGGCGGCGGTGAAGACCCGGTAGCCGAGGAGCTCCAGCATATCCTTCATCACCTCGGTGATGACCGCCTCGTCATCCACCAGCAGTATCGTCTCCGTGCCCCGCAGAAGGGCCTTGTCCTGCCCGTCCTCGAAAACCAGCTGTTTGTCTGAGGCGGGCAGGTAGACGGTAAAGGTCGACCCGCGGCCGGGCTCGCTCGAGACGTCGATATAGCCGTTATGTCCCTTGACGATTCCGTAGACCATGGCAAGGCCGAGCCCGGTACCCCGTCCCATTTCCTTCGTGGTGAAAAAGGGGTCGAAGATACGCTCCTTCGTCCACTCGTCCATCCCAACCCCGGTGTCTGTGACCGAGGCCTTCACGTACCTGCCGGCTTTCATGTAAGGCGGCCACTCGTCGCCCTCCCAGATGGTAAGGTTCGAGGTCTCGAGGTAGATGTGGCCGCCGCCCAGCATGGCCTGCCAGGCGTTGACCAAGAGGTTGACGAAGACCTGCTCTATCTGGCCCGGGTCCGCTTCCACCGGCCATAGGTCGCCTTGGAACTTGCGATGGATTACAACCTCTTTCTTCATCCTGCCGAAGAGGGTGGAGCTTTTATACAGGTTGTCATTCAGGTCGAGTGTCTTCACCTCATACTTGCCTCTCCTTGCGAATCCGAGAAGCTGTTTGGTTAAGTTGGCACCGGCCGCGACCTGCTCCTCGACCGCCTTGAGTTTTTCATAATGGGGATGGGAAACGTCGATATCCATCATCATCAAGGTGGTGTAACCCTGGATCCCCATCAGGAGGTTGTTGAAATCGTGGGCTATTCCCCCTGCCAGCGTTCCCACTGCCTCCATCTTCTGCGCTTGAATCAACTGGGCCTGCAGCTTTTTACCTTCTTCCTTAGCTTGCACGAGCGTCGTGATGTCCTGCCCGGTCTGGATGACACCGATGACCTCGCCGTGAGAGTCCTTGATCCTTGATGCCTGGGTCAACATGAGCTGTCTTTCTCCCCGAACCAGGACTTGGCTCTCGCACTCAAAGGCATCGGGGAATAGGTTACTCTTACGGACCCTGTCGGGGCCGTATTTTTGGGCTATCTCCCCATCGGTCAGCCCGATGACCAGCTCCGCCAGGGCCGGCTGCGTCTTTTCTTTGAAAAGAAAGCTCAGGTCCAGCTTCTTTCCGAGCACTTCTTCTTTGAATTTTCCCGTAACAATCTCGTTATTCCTGTTCCAGAGCGTGACGACGCCGTCCCGGTCGATCATGAAAGCGGGTATCGGGATGCCGTCGAGGATCAAGGCCAGCCGTTCGTGTTCGGCGGCCAGCGCCTCTTCTATCTTTCTGTGCTCCGTGTTGTCGCAGACGAATGCGACGGCCGCGATGACCTCGCCCCGGGAATCACGGAGGGCCGCGGCCGTAGCCGAAATGTGGGCATTGTCTTTTGGGAGCCCGGGTGCATAAGCCTCCCCGAAAAAGACGGCGCCGACCCGCTGAAAACTCGTGTAATGGTGGTCATGTTCCAGCTCCGGATGGAGGGCCAGGTCGACCAGGATCGGCCGCCGCTCGCCGTAGAACGGCAGGGCGTATTCATAGTCGCCTTTTCCGAGCATCTCTTCGGCCTTGACGCCCGTGAGCGACTCCATCGCCCGGTTCCACCCTATCACCAGGCCGTCTTGGCCGACGGCTAAGGTAGCGTTGGGCAGGAATTCGATGATGTCGGAGAGCCTTCTCCGCGGTTCCTTGAGTTCGGCCTCGTCCTGTTTACGTTTGGTGATGTCGCAGAGGGTCGACCGGGTCGCGATGAAACGCCCCTTTTCATCCCGGATGGTCGTGGCGCTCAGGAGGACGGGCATCGTCGTTCCGTCCTTGCGGACCAGGTCGAATTCCAGGTCTTTGATCCAGCCCCGCTCTTTGAGGACGGGGAAGGTCTCGTGGTAGGTCTTGACGCCTTCTTCAGTCAGAAAGTCGGGCCACCTCTTCTTCCCGACAACCTCTTCCCGGGAATACCCCAGCCATTTCAGTTCCGTGTCGTTCACCCGGAGAAAGACGCCGTTTTCATCCAGGGAATGATAACCGCAGGGCGCGTTTTGGTAAAGGTCGTTGATCTCATCGATGTATCTTTTTAACTCGTTCTTTTGCGCCTCTTCCCTCCGCACGCGCTCCGTTATGTCCCTGACGATCCCCCGGAACCCTTCAGCCCGGCCTTCCCGGTCTCGGATGAGCGAGAGGGATGTCTCGACGGGCACCCGCGACCCGTCTTTTCGAGTCATCTCATAGGTGACGACCGGCACCGACAGGGCGCCTTCAAGAAAGTCTCTGAGGCCTCGCATGACGATTTCGGCATCGGCCCGGTCGAGGTAAGAATAAAGGCTGCTCCCCGTCATTTCCTCGCGGGAACAGCCGAGGAGGTCGCTCAAAGCGGAGTTGCAGAAGGTTATGCTTCCCTGGAGGTCGCACTCGAAATATCCGTCGCTTATGTCCTCGAACATACTCCGGCCGTCTTCGGGCTGTCGGTGATGCAGGCTGTCAGGTTTCGGGATAGACATGTCCCGGCTGCCTGCTTAAATGTCGGACCAAAAGAGAAAACGTGGTTGTCGCGAAATCAAGGCGCCACATCGTTCAGAAAGACGGGTACATTCAAAACAAACCCATGGTCGATGTCAAGGACTTTATTCGGCGCCCACTACCTCGACGAGCACCCGCCTCGTGCGGGGTCCGTCGAACTCGCAGAAAAAGAGGGACTGCCACGTACCCAGAACCAGTTCACCGTTATCGACGAAAACGGTCTCAGAGGGACCGACGAGAGAGGCCTTGATATGTGCCGCGGCGTTCCCCTCCATGTGGCGGTAGTTGTCGTTGAGTGGGATCACCTTGTCCAACTCGGCCAGGATGTCCCGCGGCACGCTGGGGTCGGCGTTTTCGTTGATCGTGACGGCCGCCGTAGTGTGGGGGACGAAGACGTGGCAGACGCCGCTCGTGACCTTGCTCTCCCGGACGACGGCACCGACGCGGCGGGTGATGTCGACCATCTCGAAACGGGCGTTCGTTTTCACAGAGAATTGTTTCATAGGACACCTATTTTGTCGTCATCCCAATCACACGGTAGTTGAACTCGTAGCTCAATGCCCCGCTCCAGTCTTCTTCATAGACGCCCTTGTACCGGGTGCCCTCTACCGGCCCGACGGGCTTACCGTAGGTGTAGAACCAGTTCAGAACGGGGCTCCCCGTGAAGCCCAGGCCGACCCAGTAAGCGCCGGGCATGAGCGTGATTTCGTCCTTGAACACAAAATCCTGCCAGCGGTAACCGGGCCTTTCCGAGATGTCGTCCAGGTTCACCATTTCGCTTGTCGTGATCTGTTCGCCGGGTTTGTCGTTTGCGTCCTTGAAGAGGTCGACCCAGATCTGGCCGTCACCGCCGAATTTATGCAGGGCAAGGCCGACCTTGTGGAGACGGACCGGTTTCACCAGGACGAAAACCTGGGCATACTGGGTGAGCTTGGTGGTCACGTATTCCGCCGTCTCGACATAGAAGCTCTTCGTTTTTTCGAATCTCGTCTTGCCCTTTGCGACCGTGGGCGTCGGCGGGAAGGCAAAATCGATGTTCTCCGGGAATTCCAGGTTCCCGAACAGGAAAGGCACGGTAAAGCGCAGTTCCTTTTTTTCTTCCGCTGTGATCACGGGCGGCGGGGGCGGGGGCGGTACCTCGATTTTCTTGAAGGCCGCCTTCACGTGAGGGACGAGCAAGAGGTTCTTGGGCCCGTAATCCTGGCGCCTGCCCTCCACATTCACCCGGTCCGCGTTGAAATCGCCGTTGATCGTCTCCTGGGCGTTCGGTTCCCCGTCGCTCCCCTTTCTTTGTGTCCAGCGCATCAGACCGTCGTTGACGGTCTCGTTGTTGTCCGCCCCCGTTTCGACCCGGATGTAGCGGTTGGAGACGAACATGGCCGTCTGCTGCGGGTCGAAGGGGACCCAGCCGAGGTCGGGAAACCAGACCTCGATCCACGAATGGCGGCCCTGTCCCATCTTAAAGGTGATGACTCCGCCCTTGCGCTTCAGGTCGAAGGGCTTGTTGAGGGTGATACCGTTCACGACCCTCGCCGGGATCCCTTCGGCCCGCATCAGGGCGGCTGCAAGGTGGGAAAAATTCTGGCAGTTGCCTCTTCCCGCCTCAAGCGCGTACAGGGCGTCGCACTTTGCGGGCGGCGTCACGTAACGGACGTTGTCGATCACGTAAGTGAGTATCCGCTGTACGGCGTCGAATTCGGTCGTCACTCCCCGGGTCAGTTCTTTCGCCCGTTTCACGATGCGGGGGTCGTCGGCCTGGACTTGTTCCGTCGCTTTCAGGTAGTACTTGACGTCCTCCGGTACATCCCGGACAGGAAAGGGAACGCCCGTGTCGATCGGCTTCAGGTGGGTGTTGTTCAGGGCGGTAAAGGAAAGGCGGACGTCGATGCCCTGCGGCGGCTTTACCCATGTCGCCGTAACGACTTCATGGCCCCGCTCGTTGACTGTCTTCTTTTTCTCTTGCGGTTCCGGAGAAAATTTGAGTTCGAACCCCTGTATCTCCTGGTTGTACGTCGGGGACTGAAAGGTCGGGGGGACGACGAAGCTTAACGTGAGCTTGGTCACGCCGGCGACGGTCGTCACGCTCTTCTGTATCTCAAACCGTATCTGCGACCCCATCTCGCCTTCAACGGTGTAATTTTCCGCCGAAACGGGGCTGCACCAGAGCATGAGTACGGCAAGAGCGGCGAAAATCGCTCTTCTCGTCATCATTCGACGTCTCCTACGATACCGGCATCCCCTACCGAAAGTCCTTTCCCAAAAAAAGGAAGATGGCGGGGGCAAAGGGGACGAACCACCGCGGCTGTCACCATCTGAAAATCCCCCCGTCGTAGATGACGACTTTTTCCCCCGTTTTCAGGTGTGCGGTGACCGTCTTCTTTTCCGTGTTTACGAGGTCCCAGTGGAGGGCCGAGTTGTTGAACCCGAGGGCCTTCTTCATCGTCTTCGTAAGCTTCGAGGGGTCGCCGCTGTAAGTGTCGGAGTACGAGGCCCCGACGGCAAGGTGGCAGTTGCCGTAACGGCCCCCGAAGTTTTCGTCGAAAAGGGTGCTCGCCATGAAGTGGTTGATCCGGGAAAAACGTCTGTCCGTGAGCGAGAACTCGCCCACCCTCCCCGCCCCCGCGTCCATGGCGATCTGTTTTTTCGCGAATTCCAGTCCCTTTTCCGCCTCGACATTGGCGACGGACCCTTTCTTGAAGGTCAGCCGCACCTTTTCTATGTAGTTGCCGCTCCGGAAGGACGGCTGGTCTGCGTAGTACACCCCTTCCGTGCCGCGCCAGTCCGGTGAGAGGAATATCTCGAAGCTGGGGATGTTGTGGCCTGAGATCCCCAGCCACTGCCGATGTTCCCCCGGCGTGACACGGAGGTCCGTGCTGTCCGACTCTATGTGGAAGGCCTTGACCGGCAGGCTGCTCAACCATTGTTTGATGATGGCCACCTTCCGGTGAATCGACTTCCATTCCCTGGCCGGGTCGTCGTGATCCAGGTAGCAGGCCCGGCCGACCTGGTCGGCATACCGCTTAAGGGAGAGTCCCGCCTTCCGGGCTAGTTCCGCCGTCGGGAAGAGGCAGAGCGTCCACCCGAAGAGGCCTTTCTCTTCCCTCTTCTCGGTCAGGTCCCGCAAGGGCTTCCGGGCGATGAGGACTTTGCCGATTTTCTTGGGGTCGATGTCCTGGAGGTGTGTGAGCGATTCGGGGGCATGGAGGAATATCCGCCCGTTCAGGCTCCCGTAAAGTTCCCGCTCTCCGGGTGCGACAAACACTAGTTGGCGCCGGTTCGTTCTTTCGTAGAAATTGCGCTCCATCTTCGGAGTGCCGCCGATGCGGACGACCACGTTCATCCCCATGTCCAGCAGCTTCGGCTGTAAGGCCTCTGCAAGGCTTATAGCGGCAAGGTCGCTCTGGACGAGGACGATGTCTCCCTTCTTGTAGCTGCCCGTCCGCGCAGTCTTCAAACCCCACAACAACACATCCGCGTACTTCTCCAGTTGCTCCTGCGTAAAAATCATTCGGCACCTCCATCGGCAAGGTGAATGGCGAATACTAAAAAATCTTGGGTTTTGCGATGACCTCCCTCACTTTCAATTCGAAGAGGTCCGAGCTGTTCGCCGGCTGGAGCACGAGGGCCGTGTCGGCCCCTTCCGCCGTGCCGCCGATCGTCACCACGTCTTCATCGGTCCTTACCAGGCCTGCGTCGGCGGCCATAAGGGCGACCTCGATCGCCACCTTCGTCCCCTGGCCGAAGGTCCGCAGGGCATAGGCGATGATCTCGTCGACCTGGTACGTGGCGAGTTTCCTCCTAATGCCGCGTCCCACACCCCCGAAGGCATGCTGGCAGGTGAGGACGGAAACCCCGAGGGATTCGAGTTTCCTCCGGTTTGCTGCGCTCAGCTCCTGGAGGTTCGGCTTCTCGAAACCGGCGTAATGAGTGACGGCGACGATCTTCGTCTCCGGGGGAAAGGCCTCTATCGCTGCAAAGGCCGTCCGGCCGGAGCAAGTGGCGACGATGACCTTCCCGATGGCGAGTTCTCCGGCCCTTCGGGCTGCGACCTCCAGGAGAAGTCTCGTGTTTTCCTTCCCCGTTTGATTGAAATACCGGCATGCCACATCTGTATAAGTCGGCTTTCGGACCATGGGCACAATCTCCTCGATGAATTTCCGGGCTTTTGATCGGTAGTGGTTCTATACCATCATTTACCTCTCATTTCATCAAATTCTGCGAGGTCGGACGGCGCCGTTTTGCCGCTTCCGCCGGTCCCTCGACCCTTTCCGGGGACGAAAAAGAGCGCGAGGACGAGACCGAACACGGTCAGGCAAGTACAAAGTTTGAAGGTGAAGGTAAACCCCATGCGGTCGGAAAGGATCCCCCCCATGGAGGGCCCGATGATCCAGCCCATGTTCCAGGTCATGTTGTAGATACCCATCGCCTTGCCGCGGTGTTCCTGCGTCGAAAGGTCGGCTACCAGGGCGGTCGTCGCCGCTGCCATGGCAGCCCAAGAGATCCCCTCTCCGACTTGGATGACAAAGAGGGGAATATAACTCCGGGCCAGGGCGTACCCGGTGAATACGGCGGCAAAGCCCCCCATCGAAAGGAGGAGTATCTTTTTTCGGCCGAAACGGTCGGCAAGGCCGCCGAGAAAAGGGGAGCCGACGGCGCCGGCAACGGCGCCGCTCGTGTAAAGGAAACCGATCTGACTCTTGCTCAGCCCGACCTCGGCCATGTACAGTGACATGATGGAGTACACGATCCCCGTACAGACCATGAACGGGAAGACCGCTATGCAAACGAGAAAGAGTTTCTTTTTGTTCATTTTTGCGCCCCTTTCCCCCGCTGCCGGCCGCAATAGCGCCGGTTTTGCGCTGCCGCCGAGGTCACAACTTCCCATTGCTCACCTTGCCGGCGACAACGCTCTTCGTTCCCATGCCATGGACAATTTTTTCGCGGGCCGTCGCGGCCTGAGACTTTAAAGAGGGATAAGGTCAAGGGGGAAAAAGAAGGGCCCCTTCAGCCCCGCCGGGCTGAGGGTAAGATTGAATGCCATGAACGGCCTGCGTTCCCGATACGGCAGTCTTACGAAATCAGTCCTCGATGATGATCGCCTCGACGGCGCAGGACTCGGCCGCCTCTTCCACCGAGGCCTCCAGTTCTTCCGGGACATCATCCTCGATTCTTACCACGGCTACATCGTCCTGCATCTCAAAAACCTCCGGGCAGACATCCACGCAAGCTTCGCATCCGATACAGAGTTCTCCGTCGACGTATACTTTCATGACCGTCCCTTTCTTCCGATTACCGGATGAACTGTCACCGTCCCCCACGCCCCCACGCGGCATCGGACGGTTTCAGGCCTTGAATATGCAATCATTTGACAATGATGTCAGTCCCATAGTTTAAAGCTCGCAGCTTGTCAAGAAGGAATTTTTGTCCGCCGGCGGAACCCCTCGAGTCCCACGGTGACGCGAAAAGGCCTCTATTCCCCGATGATTTTCACCAGCACCCGCTTCCTCCTCCTGCCGTCGAACTCACCGTAGAAAATCTGCTCCCAGGGACCGAAGTCGAGCCTGCCTTTCGTGACGGCAACGACAACCTCCCGCCCCATGACCTGCCGTTTCAGGTGGGCGTCCCCGTTGTCCTCGCCGGTCCTGTTGTGACGGTAGCGGGAAACGGGCTCATGGGGGGCTAGTTTCTCGAGCCATTCATCGTAATCTTGATGCAGTCCCGGCTCGTCGTCGTTGATGAAAACCGATGCCGTGATGTGCATGGCGTTGACAAGGACAAGGCCTTCCTGGATGCCGCTCTTTCTCAGACAATCCTCGACCCGGCCCGTGATGTTGACGAAGGCCCGCCGCGACGGGATGTCGAACCAAAGTTCTTCCCTGTAAGATTTCATCGCTCACCTCCCCGGTGTTTTTTCGGCGGGAAGTTTAGCAGGGAACCGGCCGGAGGGGAAGGGCGTTCCACCGGACGCAGCATCTCGCCGCAGTTGCAAAAAAACCGAAAATTAGATATTTCCTTTGCCAGTCCTTAATAGAGGAGTATTTCCATGAACAGTGAAGTCGTCAAGGCAAACATCGTAGTCTTCATCGCGAGCTTCTGCACGCTGGTCATCGAACTCGTGGCCGGCAGGATCATGGCCCCTTACGTGGGGGTTTCACTCTATACATGGACGAGTATCATCGGCGTCGTCCTGGCCGGCATCAGCATAGGCGCTTACTTGGGAGGGGTGATCGCCGACCGCTACCCGAGGGCTTCCACGCTCGGCTGGCTGCTCTTTCTCTCCGGCCTCGGCGCCCTGACCATCTCCCCCCTGACCAACCTGATCGGGGCCGCCAAGTTTCCGACGACACTGATGGTTCGTATCCTGATTCTGACCACCTTCATATTTTTTCTCCCCTCTTGTATCCTCGGCATGATTTCACCCGTGGTGGTGAAACTCACCCTCAACAACCTCTCGAAGACCGGGAATGTGGTCGGCAAAATCTACGCCTTCTCGACCCTCGGGTCCATCATCGGGACCTTCGCCACAGGCTTCTTCCTCATCTCCTGGATGGGAACGCGGAACATCCTGCTCTCCGTGGCGGTGATCCTAATCCTCTCTGCCTTGGTTTTCGGGGGTGCCTTCAACCGCAAGAGGTCCGTCCTCGTCGTCATCGCCTGCCTTGCTCCTCTGGTCCTGGCCTTTTACGGGTATGCCTTCAAACCGCCCCTCGACAAGGACCTCTACTATCTCTACAAGGAAAGCGACTACTACACGATCAAGCTCTCCAAATACCATACGAAGGACGGACAGCGGGCGGAGGCGCTGATCCTCGACAACCTCATCCATTCGATCAACGTGCTCGACAACCCCGCGTACCTGGACTATGAATATCTGCGTATCTACGATGAATTCGTGACCTGGCGGATGCGCGACACGAAACCCCTAAAGACGCTCTTCGTCGGGGGAGGCGGGTACACCTATCCCCGTTACCTCGAGACGAAGAACCCCGCAGCGGAGATCGACGTCGTCGAGATCGACCCTGAGATCACCCGGATAGTCCACGAGTATCTCGGCATCCCGAAAGACTCCCGGATACGCTCCTTCAACGAAGACGCCCGCTGGTTCGTCATGAACTGTAAGGAAAAAGGGAAGTACGATTTTATCTTCGGCGATGCCTTTAACGACCTATCGATCCCCTACCACCTGACGACGAGGGAATTCGCCGCTCAACTGGCGGCGCTCCTCAAACCGGACGGCATCCTGCTAGCTAACCTGATCGACAATTACGAGAAAGGCCTTTTCCTGCCTTCTTACATACGTACGCTCGAAGAGGTGTTCGGAAAGGGTCATGTGAACCTCGTCGCCATCAACCCGAGTTACGAGGGGATAAGCACATGGGTCGTCGTGGCGAGCCGCAAGAAAATAGACTTCGACGACTTCATCGTTTTCACCAGGAACGAACGCGGTTTCCAGATGAGGTCCCACGTCGTTCCCCAGGAGCGTCTCCAGGAACACCTGGCGAAACGCCCCCATGTCATCTTGACCGACGATTATGCCCCGGTGGACAATCTGACCGCCCCTATCTTCGAGGAGCGGTTCGGGTACAAGAAAAACCGGTAGCCGCCACCAGGCCCATGCGTGACGCCGTAAAATTCTCAAGGAGGGATTGGTTTGAAAAAGTTGGCCTTCGCAATCGCCGTTCTCGTGTTCCTTGCCTGTTCGACAGCCGCCGCCGATACGGTGGTCTACGACAACGACAATAATCTCCTTTACCGCATCAGGAACGACACGGTCTTCGACAGGGACGGGAACAAGGTTGGTTACCTGCGAGGTTCGCGGATCTACGACCTCGACAAAAACCCCCTTTACCGGGTCAGGGGCTCCCGTCTCTACGACGACAGGGGAAACGCCGTGGGGAAAAAACGCGAGGCGTCCCCTTACGGCCAACAGCGGAAAGGAAAATACTGATTAGGCGCTGATGTGGGGTCGGCGGTCAGCCCTTCGCCTTTTCCGCGTACTCCCTCACGGCGTCGATGTATTCCCTGAACCCTTTCATGATGATGTCGTTGTGGTTGGCCCCGGGAATCTTCAGGAGCCTCTTGTCTGCGGCGGGTGAGGCGTCGTAGAGCGCCTGCCCTTCGCTGAAGGGGAGGATATGGTCGAATTCCGCATGGATTATCAGCGTCGGTCCGTTGAAAGCACGGATCTTGTCGATGTTGCGAAAACCGTCTTCTTCCGTCAGTCCCAGGTCCTTCATCCGAAAGCCGAGGAGCCTGACCAACGCCTCGGAGTAGGCAAAACCACTCTCGATGATCAGGGCGCCGATCTCGTCGGCGTATGCCGAGATGAGCTCCAGCGCCGGGGCACTTCCCAGGGAGCGTCCCATCACGACGGCCGGGCCCCGGTAGTTCCTTTCTTTCAGCCAGTCCTTCCAGTAGCGGAAGACGACGTGGGCGTCTCTCATCATAGCGGTTATGGTGGGGATGCCGGTTGAACGTCCGTAGCCGCGGTAGTCCACGGGATAGAAATTGATCCCGAGCCGCGTGTAGACGTCGGCGAGGTCGTCGTAGTCCGCCACGATCTCACCGTTGCCGTGGAAGAAAAGGATGTTCGGTCCCTTGTCTCCGGCCAGGTGGAAACGGGCACCGACGATAACACCTTCGTCGACGGGAATCAGGACGTCTTCGTGGTGTGTCGACCTCGGCCAGGCAACGTCGAACTCGGGGCGTGGGTAAAAAAGAAAGGCAAGAAATTCGGGCCGGTCGAGATGGGAGTAGTCGATCCGGGAAAGGTCGGTCATAAGGCCTCCGGGAAAAAGTTCAAGGTTCAAGGTTCATGGCATACAAAGGGTGGCCGTCGGCACGCAATAGCCAAGAGAGAAGGTGCAAATCTTCGAACTCGAGACCCTGAACCGGTCCGTGCTTTTACCAGATAAGTCGTCCTTTGTCCACACGGGCGGTCGGTTTGACACACCACAGTGATTAATCTATAAAAAGGCGTGAGGTGGTTTCTATGCCGGCATGGGTCCTCGCTGTACTTATCGCAATCGGCGGCCTCGCCGCCGTCAAACTTGCCTTCACGGCCTCGATCGTGTCGGTGTTCCCCGTCACCCGGGGCGCCATGTTCCATCCCTCCGCAGCGGTTCGGGTGAAGACCTTCCTGGACCATGTGCCGATGGCAGCCGGTGCCCTGCTTTTTGACATAGGTTGCGGGGACGGTCGTGTCCTGAAGGCGGCGGCCAAGCGGTATGCCGTCAGGGCTGTGGGCTTTGAGGTAAACCCGCTGGCCTATCTCCTGGCGTTGATACGCACGCTGGACATGAAGTCCGTCGAGGTCAGGTACGGCGACTTCTGGAAAGCCGACCTGCGGGAAGCGGACGTTGTTTTCTGTTATCTTTTCCCCGACGTCATGAAGCGCCTTGTCGTGAAGTTGGGCGCCGAGCTCAAGCCGGGTGCGCGCGTGTGCTCCTGCAACTTTCCCATCCCGGGGTGGAAGCCCACAGAAACCCTGTTTCCCGAATCGTCCCTTCACGGGGACCCGATATACCTTTACCGGTTTCCCGGCTCCTGCAAGCCCGGCGCGTAACTCTTCCTTTTACTCCCCGGTCCCATCGCCTGGAGACGCCGTCCCTTGCCTACGGCAGATTACGGGTTTTGCGTCTCATCTCTTCTGTTTCACTTTCACGATGACGGCAACGGCCGGCGGTTTCTCGCCCAGGAAGCGAACCTCGGGCGGGAAAAGAAGGTCAGGTTTAACGGTGGTAGTTGTAGTGATCGAAGAAAGGTCTATCGGCTTCGTCGGCACGGTCATCCCCTCTCTGCGGAGTCTCGGCGACATGAGGACCTGAACGGAAGGAGGCACAACCTCGATCTTCTGGATCGTCGTACCCGGCGGCGGGGTGCCCGTGGTCCTGACCTCGACGGGGAGGAAAACGGGCAGCAGGCGGTAAGCCGTGATGAATATCCGCTCCGGCTTGATCCCGACAACGGGAAGACTGGACGGTGTCTTGACCATGTCCTTGGTCAATGCGATCTCCTGGCCACCCTGCTTGACCTGGGACAGGTCGAGCGATATCTTCAACTTCGATGCATCAAAAAGGCGGAAGGCCTGCTCGGGCCCTTTAAGCATCACCTTGGCCTCCGTGACCTTAGGCTCTTCGATCATCCACTCCTGGGCCAGGTTACGGTACTCGATGGGCACCACGAATTCCCTCTGCACGGTTTCCCTCTGGTACCCGAAAGCGACCCAAACAAGAATGGCAAGGAGGACCGCCGTCGCCTTCTCAGCGGAGTTTTCCCTGAACCATAGGGCGGGGCGGTGCCGCTCGGGAGACGCCTTTTTTTCATAGAAGTCGTCGAGGACCGCTTTCAGTTTGGCGGCATTGTCCAGGATTCTCAGTTCGCCGTCCCTGGCCACGGAGATCGTACCGCGCTCCTCGGAAACGACGATGCAGACGGCATCGGACCTTTCCGACAGGCCGAGGGCCGCCGTATGCCGCAGGCCGAGGTTCCCAAACTCCTGGACGTTCGAAGAGAGAGGCAGATGGACGCCGAACTGGACGACCCTGCCGTTATCGATGACGACGGCGCCGTCGTGTCCGAGTGAGTGGGGGTCGAAGATGCTCTCGAGCAAGGGCTGGCTGAGTATCCCCTCCAGCCGGATCCCACCCTGCAAGTGCCTGTCGAGCGGCTCTTCTCCCTGGATCACGATGAGCGCACCGAAGTGTTTGCGGGATAGATTTCCGACCGCCTGGGCGATGACCTCCGCTTCATGTTCCTGTGAGGACCCGTACTTTTTTTTACGTATCCTTCCCCACAGGGCGAGGCGCTCGAAGAACCGCCGCAGTTCCTCCTGAAAGATGACGACGAGGGCGAAGATCAGGACGGCGAACACTGACTGGAGGATCATCGCCGTCATGTAAAGTTGGAAGAACCGCGACATCAAGTAGACGATGCCGAGGAGGAAGATACCCACAAGGACTAAACGGGAGGCCGTTTTCTTGAACCACAGAAGTAGCCCGTAGATCATCACGGCGATGAGGATTATATCGAAGATGTCTTGGATTCTTACTGTGTGAAGAATCGCCATGACGTCGGCAGACAACAAAAACTCCCCCGGGTTCCGGCTACAGTTCCATGCTCATGTCCGACGTGACGCCGAAACACTTAAGTTTCGAACCCCGGTCGGTTATGATCCGACGGCAGTCCTCGACGATCTCGTTCATCTCCGCATCCGTCCGGTCCTGGTTTAAATGATACAGTCCCAGCTCCTTGACGTCGGCGCGCAGGGCGAGGTCGAGTGCGCTGGTATACGAGGAATGGCCCCACGACCTGAAATGTCTGTACTCCTCTTCGGTGAATTCGGCGTCGTGGATCAGGAGTTCGGCCCCAGAGCAGAAATCCCTGTAAGCCCCGGCGTCGAGCCCTCCCGGATGTCTGTAGTCGAGCTCGTTGTCTGTCAGGAAGACGAACGTCCGGCCGTCTTCGACGAGCTTGTAACCGCTTCCCTGGTTGGGATGGCTCAGGCGGATGGGGAAAACGGTCACGGAGTCGATCACGAAGTGCTCGGGGCACAGAGGGTCCATTTCGATGTGGGCCTTTATGTCGGTAAAGCTGACCGGGAAGTTAGGGGGGGACATCACGCGGGAGAGCATCGTATGGACATAACTCATAGCAAAGGGACACCCGTGGACCTTTATTCTTGTCTGCCGCATGTAGAGGGGCCTGAAAAAGGGGAAGCCGATAAGATGGTCCCAGTGGGCATGGGTAAAGATGAGATTGTAGTGAAAGCGCTTCTCGGCGATCAACTGCTTTCCGAGCCGGCGCAGGCCTGTTCCCGCGTCGATGATGATGATTTCGTCGTTTTTTGTCCTGACCTCGATACAGGTGGTGTCGCCGCCGTACTGCACGTATTCCGGCCCTGAAACAGGAATAGACCCCCTTGAACCCCACGACCTAACGAACACGGGCCGCCCTTTCCGACATGGGATTTAGATTGTCCGAATGCGAAAATTAAGATACTATGAACTTGTTGTAGGATATGGTGCGGTTAGCCACACTACCGTACCTCCGCTTATTCCTATTATAGTGAGGTCGAGTTGTCAACCTATCAAAAGGGCATCCTCCGAAGGCGTCCTGCCTAAAAACACCTTATAAGAAAAGGTGGGAGACATCTAAAATGAGGCGAACTGTTCTTGCGTTTATTGCGGTAGGACTTATCGTCGCGCTGTTTCTCCCGGACGGCGGGATATGGGGCAAGGCTTATTACCGGTGGACGGACGAGCAAGGAACGATCCAGATCAGTGACGAACCCCCGAAGGGGGGAAAATACGAGACGATCATCCTTCCGGACGGCCGGGAAACCCCGTCCGCCGAGACCGTCGGGGAAAACCCCCCGAAGGAAGCGGCTGTGAATGATGACCCCGTCAAAAGGCGCCAGGAAGCAGTCGTGAAGGAACTCGAGGAGATGGTCGCCCACTATTCCGAGGTCGGCGGGATCACGGCGGGGAAGATGGAAGCACTGAAGGAAGCAGTAGTGATAGTGAAAAAAGCCAAGATGGACGGCACCGAAAAAGACGACGAGTTTTACCTAAAGATAGAAGAACTCGTACGGTCCATCAAGGACTACACGATGATCATCGGCCGCGTCCACAGGCTTCTCAGGGAGGCCAAGGCCATGAAGGGTTTCCCCGTGCCGCCCCCGGAAGAGGGAACAGAGTAAAAACAGTCCTTGTTCGGAAAAGACTGGCCTTAACGATTGGAAAAAGTCTGTCGATATTTCTTACTTCTTTTTCGCAACCGTCTTTTTTGCCGTCGTCTTGGCTACAGCCTTTTTCTTTGCCGCCGGTTTGGCTTCTTTCGCCGCCGTCTTCTTCACGGCCGGCACCGCAGTCGCTGCTGCCTTTCTCGCCCTTCTGGCCGCTAATTCTCCCTTTTTCATCACTTCACCGCAGCACATCAGTTCTTCGATCGACGCGCAACCGCATGCCTCATCCACAGTGACTACCAACCCGCACACCCCACAGCTCAGTTTATCTCCCGCCTTTGCCTTTGCCATAATTCAGTCCTCACTCCTGCGGTTAATGAGTTGCTAAACATCCGGCTACAATGAACACCACGCATTTTTAGGTTCCTGTACACGAAATGTCGCAAATTTTCAAGATATTTTCTTCCGTCCCGGCATCGCCTGACGGGCAAACCACGTGGGAATGAGCGGATCATCATTATTTCTTGACGCAACCGAGTTATTCTGCAAATCTTTATCCTCTCTTGGAAGTGCCGAAATCTTGAACGAAAGGAGCGGGTATGGCCGAGAATATCTTCAGCCTCAGAAAAGAGAACGGGGTCGGTGTTGTGACGTTCGATGTAGTGGGTGACGCCATGAACACATGGAGCGAGGCCGCGATGGCCGGTTATCGCGCTGTGCTCGAGGAACTCGAGAAGGAGAAAGAACTGACAGGCGTCCTTTTCATTTCCGGGAAACCCGAAAATTTTTTCGCCGGCGCCGACCTGAAGATGATCGGAGGGATGTCAGACCCGGAATCCGTGAAGGCGGCCCTGGATATCTTCCATGATTCCTTCAACCGCCTGGCAGAACTGGGATTCCCCACCGTTGCGGCGATCAACGGCGTTTGCGCCGGAGGCGGGCTTGAGTTCGCACTGGCCTGCACGGCAAGGATCGCCACCGACGCAAAGAACACGCTTATAGGTCTGCCGGAGTGCAAGGTGGGTCTTTTCCCCGGCGGGGGAGGAAGCCAGAGGCTGCCCCGCCTGATCGGCTACCCGGCCGTGGAGCTGATCCTGAAAGGAGAACTTTTGCCGGCGGTGAAGGCCCTCGAGGCGGGCATCATCGATAGGTTGGTCCCGGCGGGCGGCAACCTCGTCGAGGAGGCGAAGGCCTTTCTCAAGGACATCGCCTCGGGAAAAGCGCAACTGAAAAGACCGCACCATGATTTCTCCCAGATCGACATGGTCGCCGAAAGGGCCCGCCGGGTCGTCCTGCAGGTGACAAGGGGTCGCGAACTCCCCGGTCCGATGTTCGGCATCAGGGCCATGCAGGAGGGGCTCAAGGTGTCTCTAAAAGAGGGGTTGGAGGTCGAAAAAAAGTATTTCATCCGGACCGTCCTCTCCCCGGAGGCAAAGGGCAGCATAAACACATTCTTTCTCAAGACCATGACGGACAAACCCCGGCGCATGATGAGACAGGGCTTCACCCCGGCGGCGGACAGGAAAGCCGCGGTGCTCGGCTTCGGAACGATGGGCCGGGGGATCGTGATCGACATCGTGAGGAACATGCGGATCCCGGTCCTCGTGAAGGATTTTCCGGAGACCCATGAACCGGGGAAGGCGTTCGTCAGAAAAATTCTGGAAGGGATGGCAGTCAAAAAAAAGCTCCCGGCACCGGTCGACGACCTCATGGGCCTGATCAAACCCCTGTCCGAATACACGCCGGAATTCAAAGAGGCGGACCTGGTTGTAGAAGCGGTGTTCGAGGACATCAGGGTGAAAGAGCAGACTTACCGGGAACTCTGCCCGCAGGTGCGGGACGACTGCCTGATCGCCAGCAACACTTCGTCACTCCTCGTCACCGCCCTGTCGAAGTTCCTGACCCACCCGGAGAGGTTCGGCGGGATGCATTTCTTTTCTCCTGTCTGGATGATGGAGCTCGTGGAGGTCGTGAGAGGTGAGGCAACGAGCAGGGAAACTGTGGACAACCTGCTGAATTTCGCCGCCGCGATCCGCAAGCGGCCGATCGTCTGCCGGGACAACCCCGGGTTTGTCGTCAACGCCCTTCTCTTACCGTACCTCCTGGGTGCCTTTCGTCACCTCGAGGCGGGGAACCCAATCGAGAAAATCGACGAGGCCATGACCCGCTTCGGGATGCCCGTCGGTCCTATCCGCCTCACCGATGAGGTGGGGATCGACGTCCCTTACAAGGTGCTGACCGGGATGGGTGTCGAGCAGGACACGTTAAAGAATGTGGTGGAGGCGGGACGTCTTGGTCTAAAAAAATCCGGGAAGGGCTTCTTCCTGAAAGACGGAACGGTAGACCCGGAAGTCCTCCCGCTTATCGCTCGCAAGGAAACGAAGGAAACTACGGCTGAGGAAATCCAGACGGACGCCCTCATCGCCATGGTTCGGGTCGGCAAAGACCTCTTAGACCGGCACGTCGTCGTCGACCCCCGAATGATCGATGCCGGTATGATCTGGGGAATAGGCTTTCCCCCCGACAAAGGCGGACCGATGAAATGGGCCGACATCATCGGTTTGAGCAAGAAGCTCTTCGGGGAGAATTTTTATCAGCCGTCAGCGGTCGGCTCCTGAGGGGGGATATATTTACCGACCGCCGACGGGTTTACGCCCACCGGGCTTACCAGTCGCCCCTCATACCCGGCCCGCCGGGGCCGTGGCCGTAGTCTCTGCCGTGCCACATCTCCGGCCCGTGACCTCCACCCGGACAGGCGGCCCGGAACGACTCTTTCTGTTCCGGGGTGAGGACATTGAGCACCTCGAGGAAGTAAGCGTCTCTCTTGTCCTGAAGCTGATCCCGCAGCCCTCTTATCTCTTTCCGCTTGGCGGCGATCTTTTCCCGGTCGGGATTTTTCTCGAGCCAGAGCAGCCTCAGGTCGCCCTTCAGGCTGAACAGCTTGTCGTGCAAGGGCTTGACTTCCTTCAGGCGCGCTTCCCGGAGGGCGGAGATCTTCGCCTTCTGCTCCGCCGTCAGGTTGAGTTCTTTCAAGACGGTCGGGTCTATACAGCCCCCGCCGCCCGGCCCGCCGGGTCCCATCCCCCGTCCCCTGGCGGCGAGGGACGGGGAAACAGCGACGGCAAGAAACAGAAGCATGGTAATGATTGTCAGTGTCTTTTTCATGGCTTTTTGCTCCTTTCGTGTTCTCTGGGTTTTAGACTCTCTACAGCAAAGGACATGCCAGACAAAGGGCTGCGCATAACTCGCTGCAATCATTGATAATTATTGAATGATTTTGTCGAACTCCATGACCTTCTAGGGCAAAGTGGATACCAAGTATGCGACCGCGGCCTCGACATGTATCATAATTATCCATTCTCGTGTAATCCCCGCCGAAGAGGCCTCATGGGCTCGTAAATCGGACCGGGCTCGGTCAAGCCCGGCATAGGCACGACTTTCGGGGGTGTATTGATGGGCACATCATGCACGAATCGCGCTTTTTCTCCCTTGACTTCCCCGGCATACGTCCCTATAGTTTGCCCGCTCTGCCACGTCGTTATACTATTGTTTTTTGAATGAATACGGATTTGTCCCAAGAATGAAAGGGAACTCAGTGTCATGCCGAAAAGGAAAGATATAAAAAAAGTGATGATAATCGGGTCGGGCCCCATCGTTATCGGGCAGGCCTGCGAATTCGATTNNACTCCGGCACCCAGGCCTGCAAGGCCTTGAGGAAGCTGGGCTATAAGATCGTCCTCGTCAACTCGAACCCGGCCACCATCATGACCGACCCCGGGATGGCCGATGCAACCTACATAGAACCTCTGAACATCCAAACCATGGTAGAGATAATCGAGAACGAGAGACCGGACGCCATCCTTCCCAACCTGGGGGGACAGACGGGGCTCAACCTCACCTCGGAGCTTGCCCGTAGTGGAATCCTCGAGAAGTACGGCGTCAAGGTCATCGGCGTCCAGGTCGACGCCATCGAACGGGGTGAGGACCGGATAGCCTTCAAGGAGACCATGAGACGCCTCGGGATCGAGATGCCGAAAAGCGAACCGGCATACACGGTCGAAGAGGCCGAAAAGATAGCGGCCGCACTGGGTTATCCCGTCGTCATTAGGCCTGCCTACACGATGGGAGGGACGGGGGGCGGCCTTGTTTACAACGTGGAAGAGCTGCGGACGGTGGCCAGCCGCGGCATCGCGGCGAGCCTAGTAGGGCAGATACTCGTCGAAGAGTCCGTCCTCGGCTGGGAAGAGCTCGAGCTTGAGGTGGTGAGGGACGCCAAGAATCAGATGATCACCGTGTGTTTCATCGAAAACGTGGACCCCATGGGGGTCCACACGGGGGACTCATTCTGTACCGCACCGATGCTGACCATAGACAGGGAACTGCAGGAGAAGCTCCACAAATACTCGTATGACATCGTGGAGGCCATCCAGGTCATCGGAGGGACGAATATCCAGTTTGCCCATGACCCGGCCTCGGGGAGGGTCGTGGTCATCGAGATCAACCCCCGGACTTCGCGTTCTTCGGCCCTTGCCTCCAAGGCCACCGGGTTTCCGATCGCCTTCGTGTCTTCGCTCCTTGCCGGGGGCCTCACACTGGACGAGATACCCTACTGGCGCGAAGGAACGCTCGACAGGTACACGCCCTGGGGCGATTACGTGGTCGTCAAATTCGCCCGCTGGGACTTCGAGAAATTCCCCGGCGCCGAGGACAGGCTCGGGACCCAGATGCGGGCCGTCGGAGAGGCCATGAGCATCGGCAAGACTTACAAGGAGGCCCTCCAGAAGGCCATCCGGTCGATAGAAAAAGGCCGGTATGGGCTTGGTTTTGCGAAGGATTTCAACCGGAAATCCCTCGACGAGCTGATGGACCTTCTTTCCGAGCCTTCCAGCGAGCGGCAATTCATCATGTACGAAGCCTTGAGGAAAGGCGCCGACGTGGAGGAACTTTACAGGAGGACGTACATAAAGCACTGGTTCATCCGGCAGATGAAGGAACTGGTGGAGCTGGAAGAGGATGTCTTGTCTTTCAAGGGAAAGGATCTTCCCGTCGAACTCCTCGTGAAGGCAAAGAAGGACGGCTTCTCGGACCGCTACCTGGCCATGATTTTAAACGTCCCCGAGAAGGAGATCCGGGAAAGGCGCATTGTCCTCGGACTTAAACAGAGCTGGGAAGCGATACCTGTGAGCGGTGTCGAGAATGCGGCCTACTATTTCTCGACTTACAACGCGCCGGACTCCGTCGCCGTCAGCGACCGGAAGAAGATCATAGTGCTTGGCGGCGGGCCCAACCGTATCGGCCAGGGCATCGAGTTCGATTACTGCTGTGTCCATGCGGCCTTCACCCTTAGAGAAGAGGGTTACGAATCGATCATGGTGAACTGCAACCCCGAGACCGTCTCCACGGACTACGACACCTCGGACAAACTCTACTTCGAGCCCCTGACGGTGGAAGACGTGCTTGCGATCTACGAAAAGGAAAAACCGGAGGGCGTCATCGTCCAGTTCGGCGGCCAGACGCCGCTCAACATCGCCGGCGAGCTGGCGCAGGCGGGGGTGAAGATACTCGGCACTTCACCCGAGACGATCGACCTTGCCGAAGACCGGGACCGCTTCCGGCAGATGATGGATAAACTCGGTATCCCGATGCCCGACTCCGGCATGGCGAGCACGCTGGAGGAGGCCCTCGAGATCGCCGGGCGCATCGGTTACCCCCTGATGGTCCGGCCGTCGTATGTCCTCGGCGGCCGCGGCATGGAGGTGGTACACGACGAGGAGATGCTCAAAAGGTACGTCGCCGCCGCCGTCGGTGTGACCCCGGAGCGTCCGATACTCGTCGACAAGTTCCTGGAAAACGCCGTCGAGGCCGAAGCCGACGCCATCTCCGACGGCACCGACGCCTTTGTTCCCTCCGTGATGGAGCATATCGAACTGGCAGGCATACATTCGGGCGACTCGGCCTGCGTCATCCCTCCGATCAGCATACCGGCGCGGCACATCGACACCATCTCCGAATACACACGGAGGATCGCCGTGGCCTTCAACGTCGTCGGCCTCATGAACATCCAGTATGCCATTTGCAACGACGTCGTCTACATCCTGGAAGCCAACCCGCGCGCCTCGCGGACCGTGCCCCTCGTCTCCAAGGTCTGTAACATCTCTATGGCCCGGATCGCAACCCAGGTCATGCTGGGTAAGAAACTCGCGGACTTCAACCTCAAGAACCGGGCGATACCGCATTTCGGCGTCAAGGAAGCCGTCTTCCCGTTCAACATGTTCCAGGAGGTCGACCCCGTCCTGGGGCCGGAGATGCGTTCCACGGGTGAGGTGCTGGGATTCGCCGACAGTTTCGGCCTCGCTTTCTATAAGGCAGAAGAGGCCGCTCAGCAGGTCCTGCCGAAGGAAGGTACCGTCTTGATCACCGTCGGCCAGAAGGAAGACAAGAACGGCGTCCTGGAGGTCGCCCGGGAGTTCGCAAAGCTGGGGTTCAGCATCAAGGCCACCGAGGGGACACGACGGTTTCTCATGGAAAACGGGATCGAGGCGGCTCATATCCTGAAGATGCACGAAGGCCGCCCCAACATCGTGGACGGGATCAAGAACGGAGAGATCCAACTCGTGATCAACACGCCGAGCGGCCGGCTGAGCAAGCACGACGATTCGTACATCCGGAAGGCGGCCATCAAGTACAAGATACCTTACATCACCACGATCGCCGCCGCCGTGGCCGCGGCAAAGGGGATCGCCGCCCTGCGGAAAGGGCACGGGATGGCCATGTCCTTGCAGGCCTACCACAGAGACATAAAGTAAGCGATCGGTTTCGAAAAGAGGATAATCGAGATGAAAGACATCCGGGACAATTGCGGGGTCTTCGGCATCTATTCCAACGCCCCCTGCGCCCTCGACATCTATGACGGTATCGACTTCATCCAGCATCGGGGGCAAGAATACTGCGGGATAGCAACCTTCGACGGCCACATCCGCCAGGTCACACACCACGGAAAGGTCGTGACGGCCTTTACGGACAAGGAGATTCAGTACCTCACGGGAAACTGGGGGATCGGGCACGTCAGCCTCTGGGAGCGGCAGCCCATGTCCTGGCAGTCGAAGCTCGGCGACATCTCCGTCGCCTTCAGCGGGAACGTAGTGAACGCCGATGAACTCATCCGCCGGATGAAGGAGAAGGGCCACGCCTTCTACCGGGGTTACAACATCGAGATCATCGCCAAGATCGTCATGGAAGCGGAGGATGTCGTATCGGGCCTGAGCGAGGTCGCACGGACGATAAAGGGGGCCTACTCCCTCGTCACCCTGACGGCCGAAGGCGTTTACGCCGCCCGCGACGTCTTCGGTTTCCGTCCCCTGATCCTCGGCCGGGACGAGGACCGCTACGTGGTCTGCTCGGAGTCGCGGGCCATCCAGAACATGGACATGGAAGTCGTCCGGGACGTACACCCCGGCGAGATCGTCCTTATCAATGATAGGGGTTTCCAATCGCTGAAACAGCTCGAGTCACCGAGAAAGGCGCATTGCGCCTTCGAGTGGGCCTACACGGCCAGCATCGATTCGGTCATCGACGGCCTTCCGGTCCAGGAGGCGCGAAACAACCTCGGCGCGAGCCTCGCCCAGCGCGACATCGAAGAAGGCGCTACCGGGTTCGACATAGTGGCGCCCGTCCCCATGTCGGGAATCGGCCATGCCCTCGGTTACCATCGCCGTTCGGGCATAACCTATCAAGAGGTCTTCCTGTACAACCGATATGCCGACCGGAGCTACACCCAGTCCACCCAGCGGGCACGGGAAAGGATGGCCAAACGCAAACTTTCCGTGCTCTCCTCCGCCGCCCGGGGAAAACGCATCGTCCTCTGCGACGACTCGATCGTCCGGGGGACACAGATCCTCAACAAGGTCAGGGAGCTGAAGAAGGCCGGGGCGAAAGAGGTACACGTCCGGATCGCCTGCCCTCCTCTCCTTTATCCCTGCGATTTCGGGGTCTCCACCCGTTCCTCCGAGGAGCTGGCGGCCAGACATTTCTTCAAAACGGGGGACATCGGGTCTTTGCAGAAGCAGCGGGAGCTGGAGGCCTGGATCGCGAAGGAGATCGGCGCGGACTCGGTGAAGTACAACAGCATATCCTCCTTCGTAAAGGCACTGGGAATCCCCAAGAACAGCCTCTGCCTGAAGTGTTTCGACGGCGTCGACCCGCTGCTTTAAAGGCTGAAGCATGCCAGCCTCTATAAGCAAAGAGGCCGTCCCTTCCGGGGCGGCCTCTTCCTTTCACGAAAGAATTGCTCGGTCACATGACTCCGAAGCCAATAAGCAGCGCCGCCGCACTAAGAACAAATCCCATCCACAAGAGGACCACCGTTGTGTACCCCATGATGTCCCTGGCGGAAAGACCGGCGAGGCCAAGGAGCGGCAGGGCCCAGAAGGGCTGGATCATGTTCGTCCACTGATCTCCCCAGGCCACCATCATGGCCGACTTGACCATATCGATGTTCATCAACTTCGCTGCCTCGACGGTGATGGGACCCTGGACGGCCCACTGGCCTCCCCCGGACGGAACGAATATGTTAATCAGGCCTGCTGACCAGAACTGGAGCATGTAAAAAGTTTCCTTGGTCGAAATTACCACGAACCAATTGGCAATCACCTTGGCGAGGCCGGTTCCGACCAGGATGCCCATGATCCCGCCGTAGAGGGGGAACTGCAGGGCGATACCGCCACAGGATCGGATGGCAATGTTCACGGCCCTGACGTAGTTTATCGGCTTTTTATGCAGGATAACACCGGCCATGAAGAAGATGAAGATCACGATGTCCAGGTTCAGGTCCAGGCCCTTGGTAGTGAAGTGAAGATAAAGATAGATCAGGCCCATCAAGGCGAAGATGATGTTGACTATATAACTATGGTCCAGTTGATCCGCCAGGGTGGCGTCCGCAGGCTTTTCAACCTGTACGGTCTCACCGAGAAGTTCCTTCGCCCGCTCATCAGAGAGGCTGATGACATCCTCTTCCTTGGGGTGGATAAAATAGAAAAGAACTGGAATCGTGAAGAGCAAGAAAAGCGCCGGCATGAGATTCCAGGATGCCAGGATCGTGTCGGATACCGGAGTGATATGGCCCGTCACCTTTTCAATCAGGTTCTGGGGATGATTCGGGGTTGCTATCAACAGAGGGATGGAGCCGGAAAAACCCATGTGCCAGATACCGAGACCCGTGTAAGCCGCCGCGATCAGGAGGGGGAAATCCGATTTCTTGGTCCGGTTCGCAATCTCAAGGGCAAGGAAACCGCCTATGATCAGACCAAACCCCCAGTTGATCAGGCCGCCGAGGCTACCGACAAAGGCCGTGATCATGGCACCCCTGACAGGTGTGGAGGCAAAAGATGCTACCCAGTCGAGAAACTTCCTCGCCGGTTCCGTCAGGGCCAGACAGTAACCCGTCACCAGGATCAGGATCATCTGCATCGCAAAGGCGATGATCCCGTATATACCCTTTCCCCACGTGGTGATCATCTTCATGACCCCCGCGTCGGTGAAGATCAACGCGAGGACCGCCGAGAGAAAGGTCAGCAGGATGGCGAAAAGGTAGGCATCGGGCAGGTAGTGCCGCATGATGTAGGTGAAAAATTGGGCAAGTTTTCTAAGCATAACCGCACCTCCTATGGATAATGATAGTTCATAAAAGATCTGTGATCAAAACCGGTCGCAGACCAAAAAACCCCGCTGATTCATACCAACGGGGTTTGCTCGCCATCCATCCATAAAAACTCCCATATCAAGGAGTTGAAAACGAAGGGTCTTTTTACCTCGCGCGTTGCGTTTGGTCGGTTTTTTTTCTACTAAATTACGGTCGAATAGTCAAACCATAAAAAACGCCTGCGTCGGCAGAGCCCGTCCTCTCTCACAGCCACCCGGCCTTCTGTTCAACCGCCCCTGTGGAGCCGGATCTCATTGCGGACCGGCAGGTTACCGGCAAGGTCACGAACTATCCCTTCGAGCAGGCGGTACTGGTTCTCTTTGTGCACGATCCCCTGGAGAACGACTTCCCTCCCGTCGAAAAAGACGCTCAGGGTGGGGATGACGACCTTCGGGTTCGTCCAGACGTCCGCCTTGATCCGGGCCGCAAGAGCGCGCCCCGACAAAAGATTCACTCCTTCTCCCGTCGCCGACCGGTCGCACTTTTCCAGCATTTCAACCAGGAGGTCCGCAATCTCCTCGAAAGGCTGTTTCTCCGTGTTGAACACTACGTCGTAGTGTTCAACGTCATGCCATTCTTTACCAAAATGCGCCCGGATATAACCGGCCCTCGCCCGGTCTATCCTCTGGATAAGCCGCTCCGCCGTCTTCCGGTCCACGCCGTCTTTCGCGATCACACGCTCTGTCCGTGTTTTCAGCGGTGCCGTCAGGCGAACCCGAAGGACGTGGGGAATCCCCTCGAGGAGAAAATTGCCGCCACGGCCGATGATGACGGCACGGTCTTTCAACGCATACTCATAGACCGCGGATTCGACCAGGGCGATGAACCCCCGGTACTGCATGTCGTAACGTTCCCACAATGTGGGCGCCGCCTCGTCGAGGTCAAACACCATCTTCCTCCACCGCTCTCCGACCTTTCCCATCTCCTCGATGATCCGCTCTTTACCCACGTACTTGTAATCGAGTTTCTCGGCAACGGCCACCCCTACCTCCCGGCCGCCGCTCCTGAATTCCCGCGAAATCGTCAAGATTGCCATGCTCACGCCTCCGGTTTTGTCCCGTCGGTTCCACAACTCTCAGCAGACGGCTTTTTCATGAAATGTATCCACAACTTTCCGGCTACGATCACGCCGACGGTGAAGAAGGCCTCTACGCCGTATTGCATAACCTTGGAAGGGTTCAGGAGTTCTACGACAAAAGGATCCGTCATGATCATCTCTCCTCCCACCCGGCCGAGGATCGCCGCGCCGATGTAGATGATGACCGGATACCGGTCCATCAGCATGGAAAGGAGGCTGCTGGTGAATACGACAAAGGGGATGCTCAGGCCGAGGCCGAAGAACAGGAGGAATAGATTGCCCTCCGAGGCGCCGGCCACGGCAAGCACGTTGTCCGTCGACATCGTTATGTCCGCCACGACGATGACCCAGATGGCCTGCCAGAGGGTCTTCGCCTCTCTCGCTCCTTCCTCTTTTGGGGCCCCCTCGATGAAGAGCTTCACGGCAATCCACAAGATCAGGATACCGCCCGCAAGTTTGATGAATTTTACGAGCAGGAGCTGGGCGGCAAAAAAAGTCAGGACAACCCTGAGCAGCACGGCAGCCCCCGCGCCGAAAATGATCCCCTTCCGGCGCTCATCCCGGGACAGGGAACGGACTGCCATGGCTATGATCACGGCGTTGTCGCCGGCGAGGATGAGGTCGATGATGACGATGCTGATAAGCCCGAAGAGGAAATCCCAAGTGAATTCGATGTGTCCCAGTATTCCTAAATCCAATGTCCCCTCCCGGTTCGATGGTTTTCGCTTATTCAAAAAAGGTGTATGTTAATTCGTTCCTTAGAATAACTTCAAGCCTTTTCTCTCTTTGACTTTCAGGGGAAAGGCCATCATAATCGGGACGCATTTTTCGGAGGCGTCGTTGTCAAGAACATACATCCTCCTGAGTTTTGTTACCTTTCTTGCCGGTTTTACACAGGGATTGTCCGGGTTCGGCTCCATCCTGCTCGCCCTGCCGCTGCTGGCGACCTTCATGGACATAAAAACCGTCATCCCCTTGACCGCGCTCCATGCCGTTACCATGTCGGTCATCCTGCTCGTCCAGCTCCGGCAACATCTCGACTGGGGGAAAATCGTCCCCCTCCTGCTCGGCGCCCTTCCGGGCATACCGTTAGGTGTCTTTTTCCTCAAGACCCTGGATACGCGGGTCATCCAGTTTGTCATGGGTCTGACCCTGGTGGTCTATCCGCTCATAAACATCACGGTGCGGACAACCGGCACTATAAGCCGCCATTGGTCCTACGGCTTCGGTTTTTTGGCCGGCTGTCTTGGGGGCACCCTGAGCGCCTCCGGTCCCCCCGTCATCGTCTGGACGTCTCTCCAGCCCTGGGGCAAAGACGTGGTAAAGGTAGTTCTTCAGGGTTTTTTCGTCGTGTCGGGGGTCCTCGTGGTGCTCGCGCAAGTGTGCAGCGGCCTGACGACCGCTGAAGTCTGGCGTCTCTTCTTCATCTCCCTTCCTGCACTCCTCATCGGGACTTATTCGGGGGCGTTCTTCTACGGCAAGCTGAGCGATGAGACCTACCGGATGATCATGATGGTCCTGCTTGCCCTGCTCGGCCTTTTTATCATGTACGGCTCGCTCGTGGGGTAGACAGAAGTTTGTTTAGGTATTGCCCGCTAAAATTATCATGGACAGCGCAAAGGGTTTATGAAAGTATGGCGCGAATTTCCGGCGGGAAGAGAGAGGCGGCATGACGGTGGGCGAATCTTTGTTTCTGGGAGTGGTTCAGGGACTCACGGAATTTCTCCCCGTCAGCAGCTCTGGCCACCTGGTCCTCTTCCAGAAGATCTTCGGCATCACGGAAGGGGCCCTGATTTTCGATGTTATCGTACACGTGGCGACGGCGGCGGTCCTGCTCGTCATCTTCCGGCACGATATTTGGGCGATGATCAGTCACCCCTTCAGTCGGCTCACCCTCCTCGTCGTCGTGGGAACGATACCTGCCGGAATGATAGGGATTCTTTTTGAAGACGCCTTCGAAGAAATGTTCGGTTCGGGAAAGACGCTCGGCGTCGAATTCATCTTCACAGGCCTCGTGCTATGGTGGGCCGAGACAGTCAGGAAACACGACAAGGACGAGTCGCATATGGGTTATGTCGACGCCCTTTTCATCGGCGTCCTACAGGGGGTGGCCATCATCCCCGCGGTCTCCCGCTCAGGGATGACGATAGCGGGCGCCCTGATGCGGGGATTGAATCGAGACTTTGCGGCGCGCTTTTCCTTTCTCCTCTCCATACCGGCGATCCTGGGAGCGGCGGCCGTGAAGACAAAACCCCTAATCGCCATGGTCAACTCGGGAACAGGGGTCGGTATCGCAGAGTTGGCCTTGGGCGCTGTCGCGGCCGCCCTGTCCGGTTACCTGGCCGTACGATTCATGTTATGGACCATAAAAGAGAAAAGCCTACGAGGCTTCGCCTGGTATGTCTGGGCCCTGGGGATTTTGATCATCTCCGACCAGGTAGTCTTTCATCGTTTTTTTTGAGAAAACACGGGGGCTTTCGGCCCGTTACGGGCTCGGCCCCTATAGTATAGTATCACCGGATTTACACCATGCCTCCCGACGAGAAGAACAAGGGTAAGGAACAGGAGAACCGGGACAAAAAGCGGGGCGACACCGATGTCCACCCCTTCCTGAGAATTGCCCTCTTCG
Source organism: Syntrophaceae bacterium UBA5761 (assembly GCA_002418885.1). Classification (GTDB taxonomy): domain Bacteria; phylum Desulfobacterota; class Syntrophia; order Syntrophales; family UBA4778; genus UBA2207. Next base: position 15,222 of record DIEZ01000055.1, on the reverse strand, counting down.
TTTCGATCCTTGCCCTTGCAACCTATCTCTTCTTTCACTTCGGTCTTCATACCTATTTCATCGACAGGGAAAGGGCCGTTGCCCTTGTGAAGTCTTTCGGCCCTTTATCCGTCCTGATTTTCACTCTGCTGCAGGTCCTCCAGGTGCTCATCGCACCGGTGCCCGGCGAAGCGACGGGGATCATCGGAGGCTATCTGTACGGGCCCGTTATGGGGACCATCTATTCAACGATCGGCCTCACCATCGGCTCCTGGTTGGCCTTCGCCCTTTCCCGATGGCTCGGCCTGCCCTTCGTGGAAAAGGTGGTGGACCGTAAGATCCTCCAGAAATACGACCGGTTCATGGAACACCAGGGGGCGCTCGTTACCTTCGCCATGTTCTTGATCCCCGGTTTTCCGAAAGACGCCCTGTGTTACATCATGGGGCTGAGCCACATGAGGACAAGTCTCTTTCTGCTCGTTTCGACCGCGGGGAGGCTCTTCGGTACCATTCTCCTCTCGGTCGGGGGCAGTTGCGTCCGCAACGCCCAGACAAAGACCCTGTTCGCCATCCTTGCCTTCACCGCAGTCGTCCTTGTCCTTGCCTATCTCTACCGCGATGAGCTCTTGAAGCTCTTGGGGAAAAAGCAACCGCCCCGGGACAGCGGCAAGGCAGGTCCCGATACCCCCCCAGACAAATCGCCGGACAAATCTATGGACAAATGAATTGTCTTTCTTTATGATCTACCCTTCTCGTGTGTATTTTTTTGCCTTTGTGACAAACGACCATCAATCTTGCAAAAATTTATTCGGGAGAACCTGAAGAGAAATGGATAAGAAAATTCATTTTGAGGAAGTACCGGTTGAAAGACTGAGATGGCGGTGCGACCCCGAATCACTGTCGTTCCAGACGACGGAAGAGTGCGAATATAAAGAGGGGATCATCGGTCAGGACCGGGCCGTCAGGGCCTTGAAGCTCGGACTGACCATCGAAAGCCCGGGGTACAACATCTATGTTGCGGGAAGGACGGGGACGGGCAGAACCTCGACCATAACGAGGGTGTTGAACAAACTCGACCCCGGCAAGGGGATACCGAGGGATATCTGTTATGTCAATAATTTCAAGAACCCCGACATGCCAAAGGTGATTTTTCTTACTGCCGGTATGGGACAGAAATTCGCCCGCGACATGGACGACCTTATCGACCATCTTACCAAACAGATCCCCTTGATCTTCGAAAGCGACGTCTTCAAGAAGGCATCCGAAGAGATCATAGAAAACTACCGGTCGAAGCAAAAGGAGATGATGAAGCAATTCAACGACCGCATCCTGAAAGACGGGTTTCAGCTCGTGGCCTTCCAGATCGGGCCTTTCACCCGGCAGGACATCGTCCCTCTCTATGAGGGCAAGCCGGTGCCTTTCGAGCAGCTCGAAGCCTTGGCGGAACAGGGCAACTTCAGCAAAGAAGACCTGGAAATAATCAAGAAGAAACTCCTCAACTACCGGATAGAGCTCGATTCCTTGATGAGGGAAATGAGGGAGAACGAAAAAAAAATCCGCGAAGAGATCGACAACCTGGAATACAGAAGCGGACTGCCCGTGGTGAGCGAGCTGATTTCCGACATCCGGGTGAAATACAGCGACGACAACAACAAAATAAACGAATACCTCGACGAGGTACAGGAGCATATCCTCTCGAACCTCAAGATGTTCAAGGAAAAAGAGGAGGAGCAGCGACAGCACGCCCCCGTCCCGCCGTTCATTGTGGTGCCGCAACCTCGGTTCACGGAGTTCAAGGTCAATGTCCTAGTCGACAACTCCCAGACGAAAAAAACGCCGGTGATCCTGGAAACTGACCCGACGTACAAGAATCTCTTCGGTACCATCGAACGGGAGGTCGACCGTACGGGCTTCTGGAGGACGGACTTCACGAAGATCAAGGCGGGATCGCTCCTCCGGGCGAACGGCGGCTACTTGGTTTTCATGGCCCTGGACGCCCTGATCGAGCCGGGCGTGTGGTACACACTGAAGAGGACACTAAAGAACAGGTCGCTGAACATGCAACCCTTCGACCCTTACGGCATCATGCCGACGGCGCTCAAGCCGGAACCCATCCCCCTGGACGTCAAGGTCGTGATGGTCGGCGACGACTACATCTACCGGCTCCTTTACGTCTTCGAGGAGGACTTCAAAAAGATATTCAAGACGAAATCCGACTTCGACACGGAAATGCCGAACGAAGAAAAACACGTCACCGATTATGTCTGTTTCATCAAGAGGATCATCGACGACGAGAAGCTCCTCCAGTTCGACAGGGCCGCCGTTGCCTCCATCGTCGAGCACGGCGTCAGGCTGACGGGACGGCAGAAGAAGCTCTCCACGCGTTTCAGCGAAATCACCGACCTGATCCGTGAGTCCCATTACTGGGCCCGGCAGGAGGGTAACCCGTTGGTCACAGACAAACACGTGGAAAAGGCCTACGGAGAAAAAATCAGCCGCGTCAACCTGATCGAAGAAAAGATCCAGGAGATGATCGAGGACGGCGTCATCATGATCGACACGGAGGGCGCGGTCGTGGGCCAGATAAACGGTTTGTCCGTCTACGACCTCGGCGACCACCTCTTCGGAAAACCGTCTCGGATCACGGCAAAAACGTCGATAGGGCGGGCGGGCATCATCAACATCGAGAGGGAGGCCAAACTCTCGGGAAAGACCCATGACAAGGGCGTCCTGATCCTGGAAGGCTATTTCCGCGGAAAGTATGCCCAAGATAAGCCGCTCACTATGAGCGCCAGCCTCTGCTTCGAGCAGTCTTACTCCGGCGTCGACGGCGACAGCGCCTCTTCCACGGAGGTTTACGCGATCATGTCCAGCCTGGCGAACCTGCCAATCCGGCAGGACCTCGCCGTCACGGGGTCGGTGAACCAGAAGGGTGAAATACAGCCGATCGGCGGCGTAAACTACAAGGTCGAGGGTTTCTACGACGTCTGCCGAGCCAAAGGGTTGACCGGCACCCAAGGGGTCCTCATTCCCGCCCTGAACGTCCCGGAGCTGATGCTGCGCAAGGACGTCGTCGAGGCCGTGAAGCAGGGAAGATTCCACATCTACCCGGTCAGAACGATCGACGAAGGGATCGCGATCCTGACGGGGGTGGAGGCAGGCGAGAGGGATGAGACGGGTCAGTATCCCGAAAATACCGTCAACAGGATGGTGGACGAAAGGTTGAAAAACATCGCTCTCAGCCTGAAAACCTTCGGCGAGGAAGAGAAGAAACCGGGACAAGGACAGGCGCCCCCACCGTCGGCGTAAGATTACGGCCGCCGATTTATCCGGGCAACTCGAAAAACTTGCAAAGACCCACGGTTTGTGCTTTGTGTAAACGAATTGAATGATTGAGGGGGTTTCAACGATGGGAAACGGTATGCGCGGGTTAATGTTATCGGTCCTGAGTCTGTTTTTGATAGCAACGGGCTGTGCCGCCGTTATCGTCGGCGGGACCGCCGTCGGGTCGGTTTCGGGGACCTACGTATGGCTCAACGGCGAGATGAAGACGGACTATTACTTCCCTTTCGACACCGTATGGGCCGCCGTAGAAAAGACCGTCGCCGATATGAAGGCCACAGACGTCCTGCCGGAGAAGGAGATCGCTCAGGGCAAGATCACCGCTTTGATCAACGATGAAAAGGTGACCTTTTCCCTAAAGTACAAGTCAAAGAATCAAACGACGGTCTCCGTTCGTGTGGGTGTGATCGGAAATAAACTCTCTTCGCAACTTATTCATGATAAGATCGCCGATAACCTGAGGAGGAAATAACTAAACCCGGTCGGGTCGAACTGCACTGTGTCGAGCAGTTTATACCGTCCGGGTATTTTTTTGCGGGAAAGGGATGAAAAAGAACCTGATTGCGGGCCTATCGATCAGCGCCCTCCTGGTCTATTTTTCCCTCAAGGACATCGACATGGGTTCCGTCGCAGAGGGGCTTGAGTCCGTCCGGTACGACTACGCCTTCCTCGCCCTTTTCTGTCTCTTCCTGATCCAGACCCTCCGGTCATACCGCTGGGGCCTGTTGCTGGCGCCGTTCGATAAAATCGGGCAGTTCGACCTTTTTGCGGTGACCTGTGTGGGCTTTCTCGCCGTGGTGGCCGTCCCGGCAAGGCTCGGCGAGTTGGCAAGGCCTTACCTGATCGCCGGAAAGAGCAACGTCAGCATGGCCGTCGCCCTGGGAACGGTGTTCGTCGAGCGCATCTTCGACGTCCTCACCATTCTCACCGTCTTTTTCCTGTTGCTCCCGTTCATCCCCCTTCCCGCCTGGCTGGCAAAGGCCGGCATGTTATTCCTGCTCGTGGCACTGGCGGCGCTGGCGTTTCTGCTTTTCGTGGTTTTCAAGAGAGAGGAAGCGGGCCGTCTGTTGATCCCGGTTTTTCGACGGTTTCCTGAGGGCCTGAATCGGGGGTTAGAGGCCCTGCTGCACCATTTTGTCGACGGCCTTGCCGTGCTGTCCAATGTCAGAACAACCTTCTACGTAGCCGGCCTCTCGGTGCTGATCTGGGTAATCGACGCAGCCGCTGTCTACCTGCTGTTCCTTTCTTTCGGTTTCGACCTGCCGCTCGCGGCGGCCTTCGTCGTTATGGTAGTCCTGATCATCGGCATCGCGATCCCGACGGCACCGGGATTCATCGGCAACTGGCACTTCTTCTGCATCCTCGGGTTGTCTCTCTTCGGCGTTCCCAAGGCGGAAGCCCTGAGTTACGCCGTCGTTTTTCATGCACTGGGTGTGGGAGTGATCGTATTCCTTGGCCTTGCGTTTCTGCCCTTCAACAGGTTTTCCCTGTCGGACATCCGCAGAAGGGCCGACATCAACGTAAATCTTTGAATCACAAGAGGGGGTAATATGGAGTATCTGGTAACGGGCGGCGCAGGGTTCATCGGGTCGAACATGGCTGAGGCCTTGCTCAAACAAGGCTGCCGGGTAAGGGTCCTGGACAACTTCCTCACCGGGAAGCGGAACAACTTGACCTTTGCCGCGCCGGGAGAGGTCGAACTGATCGAAGGGGACATCCGCAATCTCGGTACCTGCCGGCGGGCAGTGGAAAAGATGGACTACGTCATCCATCTGGCCGCCCTCGGGTCTGTGCCCCGTTCCGTCGTCGACCCCCTTCTGGCAAACGAGATCAACGTCACCGGGACGCTGAATATGCTCGTCGCTTCCCGCGACGCGGGCGTCAAGCGTCTCGTGTATGCCTCTTCCTCCTCCGTCTACGGTGACCAGCCCACCGACGAAAACCCGGATTCATCGGACGACCCGACACCCAAGGTAGAAACGATGACACCCAACCCCTTATCCCCTTACGCCGTGAACAAGCTCGCCGGAGAGGCCTACTGCCGGGTCTTCTGTCGTCTCTACGGCATAGAAACCGTCGCCCTGCGGTACTTCAACGTCTTCGGGATGCGGCAGGACCCGGCGTCGGAGTACGCCGCCGTCATCCCCCGTTTCATCTCGGCGCTCCTCGAAGGCCGGCAACCCGTCGTCTACGGAGACGGGCTGCAATCGCGAGACTTCACGTTCGTCGAGGATGTCGTTGCCGCGACGCTTCTCGCCTGTACGGCGCCCGCGGAAGCCGTGGGGAAGGTGTTCAATGTCGCTTGCAACAAGCGCTTTACTCTCCTCGAACTACTCGCCGAACTGAAAGAGATACTGGGTTCGGGCACGGAACCGGTCTTTGCTGAAGCAAGAAAGGGTGATGTCCGCCACTCCATGGCGGACATCACCCTCGCAAAGAAATACCTGGGGTTCGAGCCGCGAGTCTCTTTCCGTAAGGGGCTGCAAAGGACCGCAGAATGGTTCCGGTCTCGACCCTCCGACACTATCCCTTTTTCGTCTCCAACCCGTAGCTCTTGATCTTGCGGTGGAGGTTGCTCCGCTCAAGACCGATTAGGTCGGCCGTCCTCGATATGTTGCCTTCCGTCTCCTTAAGCTTCCTGGCGATGAACCTCTTCTCGAACTCCACCCTCGCCGTCCGGAAGGAGTGGAGACTCAAAATTTCCTCCTCCAAGATGTCCTGAACCGTCGGCTTGATGAAGGGAGGGATGTCCTCCGACCGGATCACGCTGTCCGAAGTCATGATTACCAGCCGTTCGATGATATTTTTCAGTTCCCGCACATTCCCCGGCCAGTCGTGCTGCATCAATCTGTCCAGTGCTTCTTCCGTTATCGCCTTGTTCTCTACCCCCTCCTTGAGCGAGAATTCCTTCAAGAAACGCTGCACAAGAAGCGGGATGTCGTCCTTCCTTTCCCTCAGGGGCGGTACCGTCAAGGGGATGACGTGAAGCCGGTAGTAAAGATCCTGGCGAAACCGCCCTGCTTCCATCTCCTTTTCCAAGTCCTTGTTCGTGGCCGCGATGACCCGGACGTCGGTGTCGATGACCTTGGTGCCGCCGACGCGTTCGAATTTCTTCTCCTGAAGAATCCTGAGTATCTTTGCCTGGGCCTTGAGGCTCATGTCGGCCACTTCGTCGAGAAATAGAGTCCCCTCGTTGGCAAGGTCGAATTTTCCCTTTTTCGCCGAGGTCGCTCCCGTAAAGGCGCCCTTTTCATGGCCGAAGAGTTCGCTTTCGATGAGGTCTTCGGGTATCGCCGCACAGTTGACCTCTATAAAGGGCTTCCTTGCCCGTTTGCTCTGCTTGTGGATGGCGCGGGCGACGAGTTCCTTCCCCGTTCCGTTCTCCCCCATGATCAGGATCCAGGCGTTCGTGGGGGCCACGATAGATATGGTTTCCTTGAGCTCTAGGATGAGCCTGCTTTCACCGGTCAGTTCATAGTCTTGGGGGAACTTCTGCTTCAGCAGCCGATTTTCCTCTTCGAGGCGAACGAGGTCGAGGGCGTGGTTGATGACCAGAACCATCTTTTCCAGAGAAAGAGGCTTTTCGAGAAAGTCGAAGGCGCCGAGTTTGGTGGCCTTCACCGCCGTTTCGATGGTGCCGTGGCCCGACATGATCACGACCTGCATCTGGGGATAATCCCGTTTGATGACCTTGAGCGTCTCGATGCCGTCGATGCCGGGCAGCCAGATGTCGAGCAGGACCAGGTCGGGGAGCTCCTCTTCGATGACCTTGAGGGCTTCTTCGCCGCTGCCGACCGTAAGGACCCTGTAACCCTCATCGGACAGGATTCCCGCCAGGCTCCGGCATATGCTTTCTTCATCATCAACAACGAGTATCGTTTTGTAGATCATAACGTCCTTCAAGGATCAGGTGTTGGGCACTAAACGTCAGGCGCAGGCACAAGACTAACAAAGACGGTGATTGTACAATCACCGTTGCCTTGTGTCTGCTGCCCACCTCATGCGGGCAGCTCAAAGGCCACTACGGTCCCCCGGGGGTCGTTGTCCCTGACGCTCACGCTTCCCGAATGGTCCGAAAGGATCGAGCTGACGATCGCCAGCCCAAGGCCGGAGCCGTGTTTCTTCGTGGAAAAGTAAGGCTCGAACATCCTCGTCTTAACCGCTGCCGACACACCGATTCCGTTATCGATGACTTCTACGCGGGCCCTGTTGTTTATCTTATCATAGATCGTCTTGATTTGAATCTGCCCGTCTCCTTTGGGAACCACCGCGACGGCATTATCTATGAGGTTGATCATCACGCGCTTGATCTGGGCGGCGTCGATATTCACAACCGGCATCCCAGGATCTTTCTCGACATTGAAGGTTATCTCCTTGTGGGCATCCTGAAACAGGGCGACGGCACTCACCACCACTTCGTTGAGGTCGCCCGGCGCCGGGATCGTCTCCGGCATCCTGGCGAACCGGGAGAATTCGTCGACCATCTTCTTGAGCGTCTCGACCTGGTCGATTATCGTCTTGGTGCACTCCCGCAAGACAGCGGCGTCGTCACCAAGCTTGTCTTCATACTTCCTCTGAAGCCTCTGGGCGGAAAGCTGTATCGGCGTCAGCGGATTCTTTATCTCATGGGCGACCCTTCTCGCCACCTCCCGCCAGGCCGCCCTTCTCTCCGCTCTTTGCAGCTGCGTCAGGTCCTCGAAGACAACGACCATGCCCATATCGTTGCCTTCGTCGTCTTTCAAGACGGTCGCAGTCGCCCAGACCGTCAGCACCCTGTCTCTGACCGTCAGTTGAATCTGCTTTTCTATGAAACCCTTTCTATTCCCTTCTATCTCCCTCAGGAATGCGTTCACCAAGTCCATGTGCTCCTGCCTCAGGACCTCCCGGTAACGACGATTCAAGACCTTTTCGGTCTTGATGTCCAGCATCTTTTCCGCAGCGTGGTTGATCATACTGATGACGCCGTCCCGGTCGACGGAGACCACACCCGCCGAGACGTTCCGCAGGACCGTTTCCATGTACTTGCGCCGCTCGTCCAGGGCGGCATTGGCCTGCTCCAGGTCTTCGTTGCTCTGCTTGAGTGCCCGGGTCATCTTATTGAAAGAGTCCACGAGCACCCCTATTTCGTCGTGGGCGACGATGTCGATCTGGTGGTCGAGGTTCCGCTGGGCGATTTTACGTGTTGCCTCAGCCAGGTCCTGGATCGGCACGGTTATACCCTTGGCGAGAAAAAGACCGAACCATGTGGCCGAAAAGATGATCAGGAGGGTCACAATCGAAAGTGTGATTATGTAGCTTAATTTAATCGGGTTTTTCAGGAGGCGGAACTGCTTATACTCTTCCGAGGTCCTGGCGATGTAATCCATACGGTTCACGAGTCCGTTGGGTATGTAATAGTAAACAGCCACAACCCCGATCACCTCGCCGGGCACATGCCGGGAGTATATGGGCGAAAGTCCGCTGATGACATCACCCTCACTCACCGACTCGATGGTGGCCACTTCCTTCCCGCTGAAGACGTCGTCCAGGACCTTGGGAGGGGGCTTTATCGGCACTATGTCCTGGCCGCTGCTGCCGCGAACGACCAGCCTTCCTTTGGGGTTGTCGAAATAGACCTCTATCAGCGACAGCTTCAGGCTTTCCTGACGCTGCTCGATGAGTGCCTTTAGATAGGCCGACCTTTCCTTCTCGTACAGCTGGTTCTCTGTTATGATCGAGCTGAGCTGCTTCGCATAGTGTTTCGAGCTCTCGGTAAACTGCTGGTAGTAGGCCTGGGCGACCTCGAGCGACATGTTCAACGCCCCGCCGACCTTTATGTCGAACCAGTGGTCGATGCTGTAGGAAAGAAAATTGACGGACACGAGAAAGAGGGCAACGGTCGGCACCAGAGACAGACTGACGAAGGCCGCCACGAGCTTCGTCCGGAGTTTAGAACCCAATACGCCGTGCTTGCGCTCGTAGATGAGCTTGACTACGTTCCGGACGATCAGGAAGATTAGCAAGATGAGCAGGATGATGTTGATGTTGATGAGGCCGAAGATGACGACATTGTGCGAGAACGGTATGAGGCTCTCTACGCTCGCGAAGCGGCTCTCGACGTAGGTGACGGCAACGATCAGGATTAAAGTAATGACGATCAGGATCCGTTCCCTGCGTCGTCTTCTCTGCTCTTTAGTATCCACTCGTAAAACCATGCTTCAGACTTCAAAGGTCAGGCATAAGGCGATTGTCCGGCTTGCCGGCCCGACGGTTTTTAATTCACGTCCGGCTTTCGCGATGCGCTGACGCCCGACGCCTATCTGTAGATAAAATCCTGTCTGTACCAGTCGGTCTCGAAATCCCATAGGGAGACGAAGAAAAAGACGTATTCCATCCTCAGGGGCAAACGCACCTTGTCCAGTCTCGCCTTTACCCTGACGCAGTAGCGCCTATTCCTCTCGAGCTTGTTAAGCGGCAAGAGGACCGCGGCGTTCACCTCCTCCATGGCCTTTTTGGCGCTCTCGAAATCCGTGAACTCGAGAGTACCCCGACCGCCTTTGCTGAAAGTCACATAGAATATCTTCTTCACCGTATCGTACTTGACCGTATGCTTCGTCTCCCCTTCAACGAGCTTCTTGTCGAACCACAAGAACCTCACCCGGTACAATTCCATCATGAAAGTAAAAGTCGTCGGGATTCCCGCAAGGATTGCCTCTTCCATCTTCTTGGTAAAACAATCGTTGACCCTGAAATGCACCAGAAGGTCCCGCTGTCCCGCGCTGACCACAAGGTCGGATATCGTCGCCTCGCCCGAATAGGCCGTACCGGGCCGAACCACGAAAAGGCAGAAGACGACAAGCCAGACGAATCTCTTTCGGAACCGGTACACCCTCGCCGCAACCTCCTCTGAAAAAACCTCCGAAGCGTTAAGTACCCGTAACCAGGTGGAATATCTGATTATCTTGCAAGCGGTATACTAATACTCGGAAAGAAATAGTAAAAGCAAGCGATATTTAAGCAAGATTGGAAAGAGGTGGGATGTTGTGGAAGGAACTGCCTTCTACGTCGTTTATCCTGTTGTCTCTCTCAAAATGGCTGATGATCTTCCAGGCGTCTCTGCTGTCTATCAATTTCCGCAGCAGTGCGTTGTTCAAACGATGACCCGATTTATTGCCGATAAAATGACCGACGATCGGCATCCCCAGGAGGAAGAGGTCGCCGATGGCGTCGAGGACTTTGTGCTTTACGAATTCGTCGGGAAAGCGCAACCCTTCCTTATTGATGATCTTTTCATCGTCGAGGACGACGGCGTTGTTAAGTGAGCCCCCCAACGCCAATCCCTTCGCCTGGAGATACTCGACGTCTCTGAGGAACCCGAAGGTCCTGGCGGCGCAGATATCTTCTTCGTAGGCAACATGGGAAAAGACCATGTGGTAGGTATGGTCGCTGATGAGAGGGTGGTCGTAGCCTATCCGGTAGGTGATCCGAAAGTCGGGAGACGGAACGAACCTTGCCTCTGCGTCTCCGTCGGAAACGGCCACTTCCTTCTTTATAACGAGAAACCTCCTTCCCCGGTTCTGGACCTTGGTCCCACAGGCCTTCAACAGGTTCACAAATGGGAGGGCGCTCCCGTCCATGATGGGAACCTCGAAGGAGTCGATTTCAACCGTCGCATTGTCGACCCCTACTCCTCTGAAGGCGGAAAGGAGATGTTCGACCGTCGCCACCCTGGCGCCGTTCAAGCCGAGCGTCGTGGCCAATGTCGTATCGGAGACATTCCGGATATCGGCCTTGACCTTGTTATCCCCGGAAAGGTCCTTCCTCACAAAAACGATTCCTTCGTCCGCATCCGCCGGCTTCAAAGTCATGTTGACTTTCCGGCCAGAATGCAGCCCGACGCTGTGACACCTGATTTCTCTCTTGATCGTCCTCTGGAGATACATGCCCTTCGGCCTTACTTTTTTGAATTAACTGTACGCAAAATTCATACCACCAACGGTTTCCGCGGGGACGCCGGGGCATACTTGGAACTATTCGCAAATAAAGGCGTTTTTCATAAATTCCGCCCATGTTTGCTCAACATGAAAGACCACGACCCGCCCGGCCTGTGTTTGTAGCGACACACCGCATAACATCTGTGCATCAAAGGACTGCCGGGGCTTTCGCCTTCATTCCTTTCCAGTACCGTTCTTTCTCGCTGTAGATACACCCGCAATAGGCCTGTCTGTACAGACCGATTTCTTTCGCCTTTTCAACCCCTTCTTTCCAGCCGGCGCGAAAGTCCCGGTAGAGGAAGGCTACTCCGTGCCTCTGCGCGAGGCTCTCACCGATTTCTCTCACCAGTTCATGGCGCTGGTACTTGCTGTAGAGGAGCGTCGTCGTAAAACCGCCGAACCCTTCGTTCCGAGCCGTTCTCGCAGTACGGTCAAGACGCATGTAGTAACAGTATCGACAGCGTTCGCCTTCCCGGAAGGAAACATTCCGAAGAAATTCCTCCATCGGGTATGCCTCGTCGAGAAAGACACTCAAGCCCGACGCTGAAGCGTATCCCTTGAGCGTCTCGAGCCTCCTGCGGTACTCGAGATAGGGATGGATGTTGGGGTTGAAAAAAAGGCCCGCGGCTTCCACCCCCTCTCCTCTCAAGACCCTGAGAGGATAGACGGTGCAAGGGGCGCAGCAGATGTGGAGCAAAATTTTCATAGTAAAAACGGTTTAAAACAACTCTCCTTGCCTGTTCGCCCACGCCCTGCCGAAATGGTCGTAGGCGAGCTTCGTCGCTACGCGCCCCCTCGCGGTTCGGTGCAGGTAACCCTCCTGTATCAGATAGGGCTCATAGACGTCTTCGATAGTGTCCCTCTCTTCACCGACGGCGGAAGAAAGACTTTCTATACCCACCGGTCCGCCGCCGAATTTGTCGATCAAGGTCAACAGTATTTTGCGGTCCATATGGTCGAAACCTTTGTCGTCGACGTCGAACATCTGTAGCGCATTGCAGGCCACGGAACTATCTATCAGGCCTTCGGCCCTCACCTGGGCATAGTCCCGCACCCGTTTCAGCAGGCGATTCGCGATGCGCGGCGTCCCCCGCGAACGTCTCGCTATTTCACCGGCCCCCCCGGAGTCGATGGAGACCGATAGAATCCGAGCCGACCGCTTGACGATCACGGCAAGTTCCTCCGGAGAGTAATACTCCAACCTGAAACTCATGCCGAACCGGTCCCGGAGCGGGGAGGTCAGGAGGCCGGCCCTCGTCGTCGCTCCTACCAGGGTGAATTTCGGAATCTCCAGTTTCATCGTCCTCGCCGACGGCCCCTGACCGATCATGATGTCGATGTGATAATCCTCCATGGCCGGATACAGGATTTCCTCCACGACGTGGGGTAGACGGTGGATTTCGTCGATGAAAAGCACGTCTCCCTCGTGGAGGTTCGTCAGGACGGCAACAAGGTCACCCGGACGCTCGATGACCGGGCCGGAGGAAACCTTGATATCCACAGCCATCTCCCGAGCCGCTATGTAGGCTAGCGTCGTCTTACCCAAGCCCGGCGGGCCGTAGAGGAGCATATGGTCAAGGGCTTCGCCCCTGTTCCTTGCCGCTTCCACAAATATGGACAGATTTTCTTTGACCTTTTCTTGCCCTATGTAGTCGCCCAACCTCTTCGGCCTAAGGGTTGCCTCGTAGTTGTTCTCGTCTTCGATTTTTTTCGGGCTGACGGCAGGGTCTTTCATTTTCGGCATACGATCATTTCTGTTTTGCCAGGATTTTCAGCGCCCTCTTCAGGGTGACTTCCAGGGTCAGGCCTTCGGGTGATCCGTCGACCACCCGTTCCACGGCTTCTTTCGCAATGTTGCCCCTGTACCCAAGGTTGACGAGCGCGGACAGGGCGTCATCCTTCATACGACCGTCGGCTGCCTTATCTTCGCCTGCGACAGCATCGCGATGGGGGGCCATCTTGGAAAGCCTGTCCTTCAGCTCGAAAATCATGCGGTCCGCGGTCTTCCTGCCGACCCCTGGGATGCCGACGAGCCTCTTTACGTCGTCGTTGCAGACAGCGTGGACGAATTCCAGGGCAGATATGCCCGAAAGGATGTTGGTCGCGAGTCTTGGTCCGATACCCGTCACCGATATCATAAGCTGAAAAACATCCTTTTCTTCCTCGGTCCGAAACCCGAAAAGCTGAAGAGTGTCTTCTTTCACGTATGTATGGATTTTCAGGGAAACAGAGAACCCGACCTCGGGCAACTCGTAATAGGTGCT
>DIEZ01000055.1:135-1634 GCA_002418885.1 Syntrophaceae bacterium UBA5761 | reverse complement strand
GATTTGTGGGTGAGCGTTCCCTGCAGGCTCGCGATCATCGTCTCAAATGTTTTTCGTCTTCCCGGTGTGCGAGTGGCAGACGGCAACCGCAAGGGCGTCCGCGGCATCCTCCGTAGGTAGAGCCGACATCCCGAGAATCGCCTTGACCATCCGCTGAACCTGTATCTTTTCCGCCCGGCCGTAACCGACAACCGCTTTTTTTATCTCCAGGGGAGAGTACTCATACACGGGCAGTTTATACTTGGAAGCGGCAAGGAGAACGACACCCCGTGCGTGTCCTTGTTTTATCAAGCTCTTGACGTTCTTCCCGTAAAAAATATCTTCGACGGCAACGATGTCGGGCTTCGCCGCTTCGATCAAAGCCGTCAAGTCTTCGTAAGTCTTCAGCAACCGCGTCGTCATCCTTTGGTTCCGGGAAAGCCTGATCTCGCCATGCAATATCTCAGAGAGCCCGCCGCGGTTTTTTTCTATCATCCCATAACCGGTCACGTTCGCGCCGGGGTCGATGCCCAAGATTCTCATCACCACGCCCTCAGGGCTCGGGAGAAAATTCCCACCGGCGGCCTAACTGAGTCTCTCCATGACATCGTCGGGAATATCGAAATTTGCATAAACATCCTGGACGTCGTCGTTGTCCTCCAGCTTTTCCATCAATTTGAGCATCTGACCCGCCCTGTCCTCATTCAACTTTACCGTGTTCCGGGGAATCATACTTATCTGCGCCTGGATACACGTAAAGCCGGCCGTATCGATAGCCTTTTTGACGGCATCGAAGGAGGCGGGTTCAGTGATGATCTCGTACTCGTTTTCCTCTTCCCGCACGTCCTGCGCCCCGGCTTCAAGGGCTGCCTCGATCAGTTTGTCCTCATCGACCCCCTTCTTTTCAACCAGAATACTTCCTTTTTTCTCGAAAAGCCACGCGACAGCGCCGTTTTCCGCCAGGTTTCCGCCGTACTTCGAGAAGATATGCCTGATTTCGGAGACGGTCCTCTTTTTATTATCGGTCATGACGTCCACAAGAACGGCGACTCCGCCCGGACCGTATCCCTCATATGTGAGCTCTTCATAAGCCGATGCGCCGCCGAGTTCGCCGGACCCTTTCTTTATGGCCCTGTCTATATTGTCTTTGGGCATATTCTCGGCCTTGGCCGCCAGGATAGCCTGCCGCAGCCTTGCATTGCCTTCTGGGTCACCACCCCCCAAACGGGCTGCAAGGGTGATTTCCTTGATCAATTTTGTGAATATCTTTCCGCGCCTGGCATCGGCGACGCCCTTTTTCCGTTTTATCGTAGCCCATTTCGAATGACCTGACATACAATGTAATACTCCTTATCGGCTCTCGGCGTTAAACTCAAAAATCAAGTTGCTACGTTTTTTAACACAGTGTCTTTTCATTTGCATGCAAAAAAAAACCCCTCCATAAACGAAGGGGTTCATTTTTTTAGATTTCGGCGACGTCCTACTCTCCCACACAGTCACCCATGCAGTACCATCGGCGC
>DIEZ01000055.1:0-129 GCA_002418885.1 Syntrophaceae bacterium UBA5761 | reverse complement strand
AACGGGTGGATCCTCTCCGCTATAGTCACCGAAAAAACTGACGACTGAATTTCAAGACAACTGCATACCGTGAATACGATGAAAGCTTCAAAAAGGTCATCATTAAATTATGGTCAAGCCGCACGACCG
>DIEZ01000068.1:46830-58620 GCA_002418885.1 Syntrophaceae bacterium UBA5761 | reverse complement strand
TAAGTTAACAGCGTCCCCTAATATTCATAAGGTTCGACAAACTCAGCGAGGCTGTCGGCAAATTCAAAAGCCACTTGCCCAAAAGAAGACAGCGATCCTTTGAAGAGGATTGGTTCCAGTTCTATTGCTCCACAGGACGAGACGTGGACCGCAACTGCCAATGCTATCACCACTACAAGGGCTTTTCTGGTATGTCCGTGGAAAATGGCAAGACAACCCATCACGACACCACAACAACCCACAAGGCCACGTTCAAACATAATGTTGACCTCCTGCTTCAGTATGCGAAGCGCAAATAGAAGAGCCACACAACAATCTTATCCAGCCGACCCGGTGTTAGCTGGCGGGTTATAGTTTCAGCCGGGGCCGGGCGGCTGATTACGCCGTTAACTCCAAAGAACTAAAATGAGCACGATATCAAACCAAAATATTGAGCGATATTATTTCGAACAATTTCGTAAAGCTTATTCCTTGCCTTCTGGAACGATTAAGTATGGCGATAGTCCTGATGTTATTATCGAAGGTGAGCGTCGGATAGGAATTGAGATCACTAATTTCTACCTTAAGAAGGGTGAGCTTATTGATAGTCGTCAGGTTCAGAGCAAAATACGTAAAGAAGTATTATCAAAGGCTCAAAAAGTTTACCTGAAAAATAAGGGACAAAACTTCGAGATTTCATTTGGTTTCGATGAATCTCAGCCAATTCGTAATAAAACAAGCCTTGTGAATAAAATAGCGGATTTTGCAAAGCACATCGAAGGCTTCAAAACAGGTGAAATAATTAAAGACCTTTATCAGTCTATTCCAGAGCTATCTTTTGTATATTTAAACAATGAGGAGTACGAAAATCCAGAATGGAGGGTGGTACAAGTTTACGATGTCCCCATATTATCAAGAAATCGTTTGGCCGAAATTGTTACTGACAAGGAAAAACGGGCTAAAAACTATAAGGAATGTGATGAATATTGGTTGCTTGTCGTTGTTGATTTCATAAACAGCTCACAAGACCAGGAAATCCAAATTGAAGGTTTCGAAAAAATACAAACAAATATATTTGAGAAAGTCATTGTTTATAAGACTCTTTTCAATCACATATTAGAGGCAAAGTAAAACACGAGAGTTAACCATTCACTGGTGCCGACCCAAAAAGCCGGGCGGCACAGTTCAACCGTTAGCCTGGAGACAGGATATGAGAAGAGATAAGACGAGTACCGGGGAGAAGCCGACAGTTTCTGAGATGATTCTCAGGATGGCTGAGGGTTTCTTGGCGATGGGCAAAGATTTGGAGCACAAGGAAAATCTGTTGCGTTTTGCATGCACTGCTTGGAACATCGCATGCTTCAAACATCCCAAACGTCATAGCTTGCTCAGTCGGTATGTCGAGCAGTTCAGAAAGACAAATAATGCATCAGAAGTTGCGTGCAAGAATCTGGAAGATGACATGGGGCAGTTAATCGAAGAGAAGGATAGGTTGTACCCCCATGTTATGATACGAATCCTAGATTCAAAGATCGAATTGATAGATGGCAAGGAGCACGTTGTTGTTACTTCCACACCATTTGTATAGGTTTGCTAACCAATCACTCAAGCCGACCGCAGGAACGTTCGGCGGTTTATATCAAAACCACCGGCGCGGCGGCTTAGCTCTACGTTCGGCAATTCATCTAATTGAAGAAAGGAGATAAAGATGAGGGCTTTTTTAACAATCTTGGTGGCAGTCTTCTTATCTCTGTGTACCCTTCAATCCAATGCCCAGGAACGAATTACGTTTGATGGATATTGGTGGGGGACGGCAACTTGGGCGCAGAAGCTCGGCTATGTTCAGGGTTTTATTGACGGCCACGGTAATGCTACGAAAACTATGGGGGGGGGTGATAATTGAAAGTTTCGCTACGTCAAGTGACATAAGTTCTTCGGACCTAAACATGCTACGGCTAAAATTCTATTCGTGGGATCCATACGACCACACATTTGGATACTATTTGGATAGGATCAACGGCTACTACAGGACTACCGGGGCAATGCGAACGCTTGTGAAGGATGTTATGGTGGATTTAATGACCCCTATGAAATAATCTGATAGTAGCTTCTCTTCTATGAAGTCCTATTATATGCGTAACCAAGTTTGCCGAACCAATCAATCCAGCGGATGGCTCACAGCCACCGCTGATTTCGGTCGTTATCTTTACAAAGAAAGGAGAATAAAATGAAAATTGTAAATTTAGTTGCATGCTTGATTGTTTTCTTGATTGTTTTACTGCTTCCTGTTGGCGCAATGGCAGGAGATCACATCCGTTCAGATGGCATGGGTGGTTACTATACCGATGAAGGCCATTACCGAGATGATGGAATGGGTGGGTTATATAAGCCTGATGGCGGTCATCAACGATCTGACGGGATGGGCGGATGGTACGACAATTGAAAAGCTAACAAAGCAAATGCACTCGGACAGCAAAAAAGCGCCGCTCGTTCCTCGCTCTGCTTTTTGCTGCCGGTGATTTGCGACGTTATGCCCATAGAAGGTGAACGGCGAGGAAAGGTAATATGGCCGAAGGTAAGATTGCCAGGATTTGTTGGAACACCGAGGGATGGCGTAAGCCTTCTGGCAGGGCCGGAAAAAGCAAGAACAAAAAGACCTACGAATACCGTGTTGGGTACGGCCACGAAGAGTGGTTGTTGGATACAACTAAACTCATCGGCGGTTGGCACTATGCGTACCTCCAACCGATCGGCTTGCATCGCGCAAAGTATATTGGGATGACGTTTAACATCTCCCTCTATTCGATCAATGAAGAAACAAGGGGTCGTTGGTGGATAGGACGCATCAATGACATCACAGTGACAACGCCAGAAGAATCGCGCAAGGCGTACATTGCCTACAAGAAAAACGGTTGGCTCCGTGAGATGGAAGACCAACTTCAAAATGTCGGTGCAGATGTTCAAGATTTCCGTAGACTTAAACCTGAAAACTTCGCAGTAGTAAAATTTCGGCCTGTCTCTCTGGAATTGTTGGACACGCCTATGGAATTTTCTAGAGAGGATCCCGCCGTCAGCTCCAACTACTACATCCTATTAAACCAAAAGCAACAACCAAAACTGCTCCTTAGCGATACATCGTTCACATTCGTCCCCGGTCACAGTGAGAAAAAAGGCCAGACGAAATCCACCTACGAAAAGCATTCGGTCCCTGTTGATCTGGTCCATAATCAGATGCAGACAAAAATATATCGTCATCTAGTCAAGAAGCACGGGAGAGATAACGTTGGCACAGAGGTGGATGCGGGCTATGGATCGCAAAGCATAGACATTGTTGTAAAGGAGAACAGCGAAAGTTTTACATTCTATGAAATCAAGACCTCTTACTCTGCCAGATTGTGCGTCAGAGAGGCATTAGCTCAGCTTCTCGAATATGCTTACTATCCAAACAATGTCAACGCGCGGAGATTGGTTGTTGTATCTCCGAACATAGTTACGAATGAGGTCCAATCCTATCTATCGAACCTGCGGGACCGGTTTAAAATTCCAATCTATTACCAGCGGTTCAGTCCCGAAAACGAGTCCTTGGAAGATGCTATTTACTAATGGGCATAACAACCGCGTCGAGCCGACCTCGGGGACGCTGGCGCGCCCCTCGGCGGCTCACGCGGGGCGTTAGCATTACAAGGAGAAACATATGGGAAACTGTAAGTATTGTGGTAAACCTGCGGGTCTATTTCGGGGCAGGCATGAAGAGTGCGAGCAGACATATTTACAGCGTCAACGGCTAATAGAAGATGGTAAGCAACGGATTACAAGTGAAGTAACGTTGGCGATTAAAGGTCCAGAATCCTTCGATGTAGTCCAGAAGAAGATTTCTCAAATCGAAGAATCGTCCTTTGTGCCTCCTTCAGAACGACCATTTCTACTTGTCAAAGGCTGGGAGGCATGTGTCGAGCAATTCCTTGAAGACGGTATCCTTGATGAAAATGAGGAAAAGCGCCTAATTGAGTTTAAGAATCGTTTCGCTCTGTCTCAAAACGATCTCGACAAGGGAGGAGCATATGCCAGAGTGACAAAAGCCGCAGTGCTAAGAGATGTTCTCAATGGTATCCTTCCGACACGTGTGTCAATCGATGGTAATCTTCCAATCAATTTTCAGAAAAGCGAACAAATCGTATGGGTATTTCCTAAGTCACAGTACTTAGAAGACAAGACCCGCCGCCAGTATGTCGGCGGTTATCAAGGGGTAAGCCTCCGCATCATGAAAGGTGTCTACTATAGAGTGGGTGCGTTTAAAGGTCACCCTGTTGAGCATACTGAGCGCGTTCACATCGACACCGGTATGGTTGTCACAACCAACAAACATATCTACTTTGCTGGCCCACGGAAGAGCTTCAGGGTTCCTTATTCGAAGATTGTTTCATTCGAACCTTTTAGCGATGGTATCGGGGTAATGCGTGACGCCGCGACAGCTAAACCGCAGATTTTCGTCACTGGTGACGGTTGGTTCACCTATAACTTGGTAACCAATCTATCACGGCTATAAATGCTAACAACCGCATCAACACGGACTGGCAATTCCGCTGCGCTCCNNATTAATAAACGTATTATCGAAAGAGCCTCTTGAGCGTCGTCTCTGGATTATCGAGGAAGGAAGAGTTAGGATTAGCGGCGGAGATGACGATCCCAAAAACCAGATAACATCCGGGTGAACGAGGACTGGCAATTCCGCTGCGCTCCATTGACAGCCGGTTATGCGGAACGTTAGGCGAAATTCCGCAAAGGGGGGTAATCATTTATGGCAACAAATAACCACGAGATATTTAAAGCGGTACTAGAGCAAATACCCGAGGGAATGATTATTGTTGATGATAATGACACAATCATTTTTGTAAACAGAGCTGCTGAGGAAATCCGGCGTATTCAAGCAGATCAAGCAATCGGGCGTAGCGTCGTATTATGTCATCCTGAGAAATCCTTTAAGAAAGTCCAGCGGGCTTTGCAGTTTTTGAAAAAAGATGAGACAAAAACTTTCACCCGAATGATTAGGGACACAGTAAAAAATAGGTATTACGAGAACACCTACACTGCGGTTAGAGATACCAATAATTATATTGGTGCGGTCGTAATTTCCCGGGATATAACCGAGCGGAGAAAAATCGAAGAAGAAAAGACCGCGTACCTCCAGAATCTTGAGGAAAAGGTAGCCGAACTAACCGGAAAACTTCAAGATTTATTCATATCGTCAATGACCAGCTTAGTCAATGCATTGGAAGCTAAAGATCCTTACACA
Organism: Syntrophaceae bacterium UBA5761; assembly: GCA_002418885.1. Lineage (GTDB taxonomy): Bacteria > Desulfobacterota > Syntrophia > Syntrophales > UBA4778 > UBA2207. The sequence continues at coordinate 53,348 of DIEZ01000068.1, read as the reverse complement.
AAAGGACATTCGTTACGAGTTTGCGATATGGCCATGAAAATGGCTGAGCACAGATACGGAGTTTCCCAAAAAGTAAAAGAAGTTGAGTTATCGAGCAAACTTCATGATATCGGAAAAGTTGGTATTCGTGAAATCGTACTCAACAAACCAGAAAAGTTAACTGATGAGGAATTTAATCATATTAAAGAGCACCCAATTATCGGAGAAAAAATATTGATGCCTATCGAGAAACTCAAGTCTCCAGCGAAGGCGGCACGACATCACCATGAAAGATTCGACGGAACCGGCTATCCAGATGGTCTAAAGGGAGAAGAAATCCCCGAATCTTCGAGAGTCATTTCCATTGTGGATACTTATGATGCAATGACGAGTGCCCGACCTTATCGTCCTCCGATGAAAGCGGAGAAAGCAGCAGAAGAGATCAAAAAAAACTTAGGAATACAATTCGACCCCCAATGGGGCGAGATGTTTTTGGATCTTTTTTACTCAGGAAGTATTGGGTAAAACATTATGATCAAATTTCTTAACTTTCGCCTAACAACCGCATTCACGCTGACACCCAAAGCCGGAGCGTTTTTCACCATTTACGTTTCCCTTATTAAAAGTTGCATTTACAAAGGCCTTGCTGGCTTTGGGTGCAGGTGATGCGGACGTTAGCCGCCAGTAAAACTGGTTGAAGGAGGTGCACATGACGAAATGAGGCATATTGTCAAATAGGGTTTAACTGTTTTTGACGGTTCTTGTTTTTCGGAACCAAAGGGAAACAAAATGAAGGAGAAACAAAATGAAAAAGCTCGTGACATTAATTGTTGTTATGACAGCGCTTAGTCTTGGAGTGTTTACCGCCACCGAAACATTGGCGCAACGAGGAATGATGTGGAAAGGTTCGGGTGGCTGGGGATCAGGGAGACCTTACGCCAGAATGTACAACCCTCAGACCGTTGAAACCATCACTGGAGAGGTCGTGTCGATTGATAGAATTACGCCTATGAAAGGTATGTCTTACGGTGTCCACATCGTGGTAAAGACAGACAAAGAAACGCTTCCTGTTCATCTTGGCCCTGACTGGTACATTGAAAATCAGGACGTGAAAGTTTTGCCCAAAGACAAGATCGAAGTTAAAGGTTCACGAGTCACATTTAAGGGCAAACCCGCTCTGATCGCTGCAGAAGTGAAGAAAGGGGACGAGGTGTTGACGCTTCGCGACGCGAATGGTTTTCCCGTTTGGAGCGGTTGGAGACGCAGATAGCATTCTTAAAAACAAAACCTGCGATTGCGGCTAACAAAGGCATGGAGGTGGACTGGGAAAAGCGGGCGACTTTTTCTCTTTTGCGTAGGCCGCCTAAAAGCGATATTTTTGCATAGTATCTAAGATTGTCGTAAGCTTTTCCCAGCCCCTCATGCCAGCCGTTGGGCTGAAAATAAGGAGCAATGAATGCCAGTCGATCCTAATAACAAGCACGTGAATGCGCTAATTGAGAACGTAAAAGAAGTTGGACGGCTACATCAATTCAGGTCGCCGAGTAATAATACCGAACCAGCAGCGACCCACGACCGAGAAATTCTGTACAAGAGCAGCATTGTTCTTTTAGTCGCATGCTGGGAAGCATTTGTGGAGGATCTGGTGAGTGAAGCGCTGGGCCATTTAATTGCAAGCTCTGCCGACTACAGGACCGTGCCGAAGAATGTTCTGGAGCGGATCACTTCAACGCACACAGGAATGAAAATGTGGGAGTTGGCGGGTGAAGGCTGGCGAAGCGTCTTAAAGGATAATCTCAAGTCGGTACTTGCAAAGACAGTCGGCGTCATGAACACACCCCGAACGGCACAGGTGGATGAGTTATTTTACAAAACCATCGGTCTGGAGAAGCTCTCAAGCAACTGGACCTGGGACGGTTTCACCGTTGAAAAAGCAACCACGGCCCTGGACGACCTCATTACTTTAAGGGGGGGCATCGCGCACCGCGTGCAATCGGCCAAGAAGGTGGAACTCGCAGATGTTAGAGAGGCGAGGAAACTTGTTTACTGCCTGGCAGTTCGAACACACAATACGGCGACAGTGCACTTAAAGACACAACTTGGGTCCGCGCCGTGGAAGCGGATCAAGTTCGGAAAGATCGCGTGATTCGGCCCAACCAGTCGTTCCACCGGATCGCTTAAGCTCCCGGTGAACTCTTCGTTACCCAAAGTGGTCAGCCCTTGACAAAGTGGATCGTTGGCAGTACGTATAATATACCTACGGGAGGTACAAACAATGTCAAGGACTCCAAAGATCATCCCCATTTCTGATCTCAGACAAAACGCCAGCGACGTCGTCAAAGGCGTGTCCTCGTCCAGAGAACCAGTTTTTATTACCCAACGGGGACGAGCGGCAGCAGTCTTGGTAAGCATGGAGGCTTACGAGGACTCGCAGCGTGAACTCGAGGTCTTGCGATTGCTGGCGCGAGGGGAGAAAGAAATCGATGCAGGTATAGGCCATGAACTTGGCGACGTATTGAAGGAAGCAGACCGTTTTCTTGAGGCTGCGAAACCTTGAAAATTCTCTTCACCCCAACGGCCCGTCGCCAGTTTCTCGAGGCGATTGCCTACATTCACCGGGACAATCGTTCGGCCGCTACAGCCTTTCGTCGGAAATCAGAAAAGAAACTCTCTCGTCTCAAGGAATTTTCTGATTCCGGAAGATTTCTTCCAGAATTTCCAGATCTGCCCTTTCGTGAAGTGATCGTGACCCCATACCGTTTTTTCTACAGGGTGAAGGAGAAGACAGTGTGGATTGTCGCCGTGTGGCACGGTGCTCAGTTGCCTGACGAACCTGAAGCATAAAGAGGGCAATATTGCTGCTGCAGTGTAGGGCGCAAAAGGACGCGCCGCCACTGATCCGCACGTTACACGTCAAAATAAATAACGACACATACTGCAATATAAAGGAATTAACAGCCAAATTAAAGAATAATACCGCATAGCATAAGGGTGGACCAGCCCCCGTTTCTACCGGACACCTTGAACCTGGAAATACGTTGTAGTTGTAGGCATAGTAATACAGCTGGAGCGAGGAAGAAGGTGACCCTGGATTCTGTTGAGATCGTCACATTCAATGAAGGTGCTCTTTCGGCGGTGCAGGCCAGTGAAGGAGTTGTTCCTGCGTCGGAGGCAAAGGAGCTTCGGAATCGCATTCGTGAACCGGAGCGTCCGTTAGGCCGCAAGACCATGGAAGTGGAGATATTGAAAGATGCCGTTCGCCTTGCCCGTGAAAAAAACTGATCTCGCGCGTGCCCTTGCGGAAGAAGGACGACATCCGATGAAGGCGATTGCCGATACAATGGGGGTGCATCGCTCCTATCAGTATCAAACGCGCCGGAGCGTCGTCCAGGGCGGCAGGCGACGGTATCCGTCCCTGATCCGGGAGATCGTGGATGCACGCCCCGCCCATGGATATCGCCGGGTAACGGCACTGTTGAGCCGTCGTTGCGAAGAACCGGTTAACCACAAGCGGGTCTATCGGATCATGAACGGGCTCCTGCTGCAGCGGCATACAGGCCGGCCGGTGAAGGTCGTGTCCGACGCTTTTGAGATTGTCTGCTGGAACGGGGAGCGGGTTCGTGTCGCCTTCAGCCGTGACTGCTGCGATCGCGAGATCATGAGCTGTGTGGGCACCACGGGAGGCATCTGCGGGAGCCTGGTACGGGATATCATAACCGAAGCGATAGAATATCGGTTCGGTTCCGTGGATCGCGTGCCGACCGGAATCCAACGGCTCAGTGACAACGGCCCCGCCTTCATCGCCAGGGAAACCCGGCGTTTTGCCGGAATGCGAGGTCTGGATGTCTGTACGACGCCCTGCTACAGCCCGGAATCCAATGGGATGGCGGAATCCTTCGTGAAGACGTTTAAGCGAGACTATGTCCATGTGAATCCTATGCCTGACGCAAAAACGGTGCTTGAACAGTTTCCCCACCGGTTTAACGATTACAATGAACATCATCCCCATAAGGGGTTGAAAACGATGCCGCCCGGAGAGTATAGGAGAAATCAACTTACGCTTGAACCGTGTCCGGAAAAATAGGGGCAACTCCAAGTGCAACAGCGCCGGTATTCACATCTTTATACGAAGAAGGACAAACTGGTTGAGGGCACGACGTAGTGTTACAATGGCTACGTGGGGCAAGTTATGGAAAACTAAAGCTGAACCAAAGTTGAGAAAGGAGTCTATCGGTGAGCGAGAAAAAACACCTTTACGTGCTATGGACCAATGACAACCTGATTACAGCAGAAAAAATGGTGTTTATGTACACTGTAAATTCTCTTGTCCGTGGTTGGTGGGAGAAAGTAACCCTTATCATCTGGGGCGCGACTGCAAAATTGGTGGGTGAGAACGCAGACATCCAGAAAAAGGTCATGGAGGCTATGGATGCCGGTGTCCACGTAACGGCCTGCAAGGCCTGTTCGGACCAGTTGGGGGTGACGCAGACCTTGGAAGATCTCAAGATCGAAGTCAAGTATTGGGGAGCCCCTCTCACGGAGATCATAGCAAAGGGAGAAAAACTGCTTACAATATGAAAGGGCTTGTCGGGGGCAGCCGTGGGTTTTCTTCCGCTGCATTCCTTTGCCGGTTGGTCGTGCGGAACGCTTTGTTTCACAAGAGTTATTGCCCGCCCGCGAAATCGAGTAGCGCGATTGTGCTGAGCGAGTTTACTGGAGAGGATGCGTATGGGAAATCAAAGTGACGCCAATGAGCAATTAGTCAGGAACCTTCGAGACCGTATTGAGGAATTGAAGCGTTTGGTGACCAATCTTACTGAGGCGGCCACGCTGTCCCGGGATAAGGAATTAAGCTGGAGTTATGCATTGGAAGGGAATCGTGACGGTGTATGGGACTGGAATGCCGTGACTAATGAGGTCTTCTTTTCGAAGAGGTGGAAAGAGATGCTTGGTTTCGCCGAGGAAGAAATATCGAACCACTTTTCGGAATGGGAGAAACGGGTTCATCCCGATGACAAGGATTCGGTATACGCAGACCTCAACGCCCATCTGAATGGGCAGACCCCTTACTACGAGAATGAACATAGGCTTCTTTGCAAAGACGGGTATTACAAATGGGTTCTCGACCGGGGGAAGGTCATGAGCTGGATGGAAGACGGCAAGCCTCTTCGCGTTGTGGGAACACATTCAGACATCACCCTGAGAAAGGAAGTTGAGCTGGAGAACCAGCGTCTCTTGAAAGAATTGCGCGAGGCGCTTGCCAACTTGAAAGTCCTGAGAGGGCTCTTGCCCATCTGTTCGTCCTGTAAGAAGATACGGGACGACAAGGGTTACTGGAATCAGCTCGAAAGTTACATCAGGGACCATTCAGAAGCGGACTTCAGTCATAGCATATGTCCGGAATGTGCAAGAAAACTATACCAGACCGTTATGTTTTGCGGCAAAAAGAATGCGTGAGAGGAAAATCAACCGGGACGGGCTATAGCGATATCTTTCGACGCACGGGTGCTCGTTACATGCGCCGTCACAAAAAATAGTAGGTTCAGGAAAGGGGATTCTCATGGCTGGAAAGAGAAGTATCGTCAGCACGCCCGATGCCCCGAAGGCCATCGGGCCTTATGCGCAGGCCGTTCGGTACGGCGACCTGCTTTTCGTTTCGGGTATGATCGCCATCGACCCGAAAACGGGGATACTCTTGACGGGAGACTTCGAGGCCGAGGTTGCCCGCGTCCTCGAAAACATCAAGGCCGTGGTCGCGGCCGGCGGTATGACCCTCGAAAACGTCTTGAAAGTGACGGTGTTTCTCGAGGATCTGGGCAATTTCGCCAAATTCAACGAAATCTACGGGAAGTACTTCGGTAATATCTTCCCGGCTCGTGAGACCGTCCAGGCTGCGCAACTCCCCGGCAACGCATCGGTCGAAATTTCCGTCATCTGTGGAAAATGACGGGTAGGCGGAATCAGGGTCGAGATAAAAAGAATCTTTCTAAGGAGGCCGAAGCGGGCATGAAAGCGGCGTTTATCCAGTTCAACCCCCTCTTCGGCGATGTGGAAGGCAACACCGCGAAGGCGGTGGCGATGGTCGAAAAGACCGAGGCCGACGTGATCGTCCTGCCGGAACTCTTCAACACGGGCTACCTGATCGTTTCCCAGGAAGAGGCCTTCGGCCTTTCCGAGCCCGTGCCGGGCGGCAGGACCACCGAGGCCCTGTGCAGCGCCGCGCGTAAGAAGGGCTCGCATATCGTCGCGGGGTTGATCGAAAGGCGAGGGGAAGACCTCTTCAACTCGGCCGTCATCGTCGGTCCGACAGGGTACATTGGAACGTACAGAAAAATCCATCTCTTCAACGAAGAGAAGCTCTGGTTCAAACCGGGCGACATCGGATTCTCGGTCTATGATATCGGCAGTTGCAAAATCGGCGTCATGGTTTGCTTCGACTGGTTCTTCCCCGAATCCATGAGGGTTCTCACCCTCCGCGGAGCGGACTTGATATGCCATCCCGCGAACCTCGTACTCCCCTACTGCCAGGACGCGATGAC
>DIEZ01000068.1:5008-46782 GCA_002418885.1 Syntrophaceae bacterium UBA5761 | reverse complement strand
GGGACGGCAAGACGTTTCGGTACACGGGCGCCAGCCAGATCACGGCACCGGATGCAGGAGTTCTTTGCCGGGCGGGCGCGGGCACGGAGGAGGTCGGCGTCGCCGAGATCGACCTCGCCCTCTCCCGGAACAAAAACCTGAACCCTTACAACCATATACTTCGCGACAGACGGCAGGAGTTCTATAAGTGAGGGGGATTTTACAACCACGGAAAGCGGCTGGTACTTGATATGATCGGAGCCATCGCGGGAGACATCATCGGGTCCGTTTATGAATGGAACCGAATCAAAACGAAGACCTTCCCGCTTTTCAGCCCCCGTTGCACGTTCACGGACGACAGCGTCCTGACGGTCGCCCTGGCGGACGCCATCCTGAGCGGCGCGGACTACGGGGAGAAGATGAAAGAATACTACCGACGGTATCCCAACGCAGGTTACGGCGGCCTCTTCCATCAATGGGCGAGGAACCGGGAGAGCCGCCCTTACAACAGCTGGGGAAACGGCGCCGCCATGAGGATCAGTCCCGTCGGTTTCGCCTTCGACAGCCTGGGGGACGTCCTGGAGAAGGCAAAACTGTACACTGAAATAACGCACAACCACGCCGAGGGCATCAAAGGAGCACAGGCCGCGGCTGCCGCGATATTCCTCGCGCGAACGGGTTGTTCCAAAAAGGAAATCAGGGAATACGTCGAGACTGCTTTTAAGTACGACCTCTCAAGGACTCTCGACGAAATCAGGCCGGGTTATCGATTCGACGAATCCTGCCAGAAGACGGTGCCGGAGGCATTGACGGCCTTCCTCGAATCGACGGATTTTGAAGACGCCGTCCGGAACGCAGTCTCCCTGGGCGGGGACAGCGATACCCTGGCGTGCATAACCGGCGGCGTCGCCCAAGCCTTCTACGGCGGCGTCCCGGATTTCATCAGCCGGAAGGTCTATCAGGTCCTCGACGATGAGCTGGGGCGTGTCACCCGGCAATTCATGGACATATACGTACAGAGGAGCGAGGCCGGCTCTTAGGAAATCCACACCCGGCACGGGTCAAACCGTGCCGGGTGTTTACGAAACCGATCATTGACCCTTGAAAACAGGTTGCCTTTTTTCCTTGAAGGCGGCGATACCTTCTTTGTTGTCCTCCGTATCCAGGCAGAGGATCTGGACGCCCGTCTCGACCTCCATACTTGCCTGGAGGTCCAGCCTGTCGCTCTGATTCAGTATCTTTTTCAGGAGGGACAGGGCGATCGGTGCCCCTCCGGCCAGTTTTTCCGCAAACCGACAGGTGACCTCCTTCAGTTTCTCGTCTTCGACTACGCGGTTCACGAGCCCCATGCGATCCGCCGTCTCCGCGTCGATCACGTCGGCAGTGAACATCAGCTCTTTGGCCTTATGCAGGCCGATAGCCCGGGGGAGAAAGTACGTGCCCCCGCCGTCGGGGATCAGGCCGACCTTCACGAAGCTCTGGGCGAAGCGCGCCGACTTCGCGCAAAAAATTAGGTCGCAGGCGAGGACCCAGTTGAAGCCCGCCCCGGCCGCCACGCCGTTGACCATCGCGATCACCGGCTTCGGCATGTTCACGATAGCCTTGGTGACCCTTGCTATGTCCTCGATGTATTTTCTTGAAATCTTGTTGTTGGTGAACGTGGCTATGTACGGCAGGTCGCCGCCGGCGCAAAAGGCCTTTCCTGCGCCCGTCAACACGACGGCGCGAATATCGGGGTCCGCCTCGGCCTCCATAAACGCCTGGAAGGTGTCGGCGAGCAGCTCCGCCGTCATCGAATTGTAGCTCGCCGGGTTGTTCAGGGTGACCGTCGCGACGCCGTTTTTCTTGTCCAATGATGCCTTTTTCTCTCTCATGTCATTACCTCTCCTCTGTCTTTTCTGTCTTTGCTTCGGCCAGGAGTTCGCGGACCTTTCCGTCGGGGAGGATGCCTTCACGAAGCGGGTCGGCCAGCACCCTGGCGGGGTCGGCCTCGAGGATTTTGACTTTGTCGGGCCCGATGAGCCGCACGTAGTCGTCATAACCCTCCCAGGAATAGACGTACCGGTCCAGGTACTCCCGCAAGTTGTTCCGATCGTTACACGCCTTGATGAAAAATCCCATGTGTTCCAGGTCCTGCCCGTAGATGCCCGGCGAGTTCGTCGGCCAGGCGCCCAGGTACCAGGGAATCACGCCGCTGACCATGGGGCCGGGAATGGCGACGAGGTTCGGGAACCTCCGGCAGATGTTTGTATCGACGATGTGGTCGGCGATGAGCAGGATGTCCCTGCCGCAGCGGCCGAACCAGTAGTCATAGTAGATGGAGCCGAGGATGATCCCGTTTCCGTGCGCATCGGCCATCTGCACGTGGACTACCGTCAGGTCGGGACAAAGCGCCTGGAGCAGTGCAACCTTCTTCCCCGAGCCGTAGGGGTCTTCCATGAGGATGTTCTTTCTGTAGGGTAACTTTCCGTCCCAGAGCTGCGTCGTTCTGATGTCGCCCCAGACACCGGAGTTGGCCGGGATGAACGGGACGTTCAGGGCGCCCGCCATGATCTTCATGTTGAGTGTGAGGTTCGTCTCGTCCTCCCACTTTATCTTTCGCGGCATGCCTTTTTCCAACGAATCCCGCGTGATCTTGCTCAAGCCGGACCGTTCGTGGCTTGCAAAGGTGGAGATGATCGAGTCGATCAACCCCTCGGCGACGAGCAAACTGCCGCCGAAGCCGACCCCCGGCTCCACCCAGAAGAGGTCGTTGACCTGGATCGTGCCTGCCTTTTTCTGCCGCAGTATTTCCTTGCAAAAAACGGTGATCTGTCTCGCCATGGGGAATCCTCCTCCGGCGATCATCATCCGGTCTTTTACGTATCTTTTCACAGCGTCGCTTAAAGATATTATTTTCGTCGTCATGGTTTATGCCCCTTTCCTATTTCTTGAAGAGTTTTTTCCATCCGGTGAAGTCTCCCGTGATGTCGAGCTCCTCCCGGATGATCCCGATTTCCTCCGCCCCGGGAAGGTCGGTCTCTCTGACGTCAGGCCGGACCTTGATGTCGTATCCGGTGTTCTTCTTTACCTCTTCTGTGGTCGTAAAGGGGTGAACCTCCGCGATCTCCAGTTCGAAGTTAACCGGATTGGGCTTGAGGACCGCAAGGTCCGTGATGACGGCAGCCGGCCCGCCGCCGGTCATATGCCAGACTTTCCAGCGGGACCTTCCTCCCTCGCAGAATCCCGGGCTGGTTCGATAGTCTACGCGATCGACTATACGGTCGGCCCGATGGTTCATGATGACCAGGAAATTTTTCGACCCGACGGCGAGGTCGTGTGCGCCGCCGCTTCCCGGCAACCGGACAGCCGGCCGCATGAAGTCATGGCCGCGTACTGTGGTGTTTAGATTGCCGTACCGGTCGCACTGCGCTGCGCCCAGGTAAGTCAGGTCCACGCGCCCGCCCTGGGCCATGCATCCCAGGGTCGTCACGACGTCCGTCTCACACTCGGCATTGGCCTGGATGACGGTATCGTCGATCCCCCATGGAACACGACCAATAGGAGTCGCCCCGATGGAGCCGCCTTCATAGACGATGGTGATGTCGGGGGACATTGTCTTCTGCGCGAGCTGTGCTGGCAGAAGGCTCAAACCGACGCCTACGAACACCGTCATCCCGTTCGTGCAGTAGCGTGATGCGGCATAGGTCGCAATCTCCATAGGCGTTACTTTTTTGATGACCTCTTTATCCCCTCTCATGTCGCTTCTCCTTTCATTTCTGGGCCCTTTACTCTCTTGTTTCTTCCTACCTACCCTTTGCCGGTTTCGTCTTGATATTAGACGAAGCCTTTTTTCAGTTTTAGTATAAGTTTCAGCTCTTGAGCCGTACATCGGGTCGAGACCGTATTTCTTCGGGTTTAAATCAGTAGTTTCCCGAAGAATACAGCCTATCCCCCTTCTCTTGGATGAGACATCATCGATTCGACAAGCTCGATGATGTCGTCCGGAGTCGAGCAATTCTTCAAGAGGCAACGATCCGCCCCGCAGGCATGGGCCGCGTCCATGTACTCCTTTATGTCGAAACTGCTGAGAAGAACTATCCTGATGCCTGGATGCAACCTTTTGATTTCCACGGTCAGGTCGAAATAGGCGGCCCCGAGCGTCTGCATATCCGCAAAGATCATCAGCGGTGAAAACGTCTCGACCTTCCTGATGACCTCATCATGCGCCGGCGCCGCATCTTCCACGGTTGCCGAAAAGCGCGAACGAAGGAACTCCGCAAGCATTTTTTTGAAATTCCGGTTGTCGTCGACGGTCAGGACTCGTAACATGATGTAACGCTCTCCCCATGCCCGCTTCTGTCTCTCTCCTGCCCGTTTCTTTACTAAAAGACGACCCTGTGTTAAATAAGACAAAAACCCTATTTCAGGAGTGGGCCGACCTTATTTCTATTCCAGGGGGACGGGGCACTCAAAAATCCTTTGGGCAAGTAAATAGTATGGGTGAGAAAAAACGTTTGGTCATCGCCGAAGACCACACGATCCTGCGAGAGGGCCTGAAGTCGCTGCTTTCCTCATCTGCCGACCTCCAGGTCGTGGGAGAAGCCGCCGACGGCCGCGAGGCAATCCGCGGAGTCAACGAGCTGAAGCCGGACCTTCTGCTGATGGACCTTTCTATGCCGAGGATGAACGGTATGGAGGCGATAAGAGAGATCAAGAAGCAGTCGCCCTCGACGAAGATAATAGTCCTGACGGTTCACAAGACGGAGGAGTACGTCCTGGCAAGCCTTGATGCGGGAGCAGACGGCTACCTCCTGAAAGAGGCGACCCACGCGGAGCTGCTGGCAGCCATCAGAAACGTCCTGGCGGGGAAGCGTTATCTTAGCCCGGATGTGTCCGAGAAAGTGATAGAAGGGTATCTCGAAGGGAAAAAAGTCCTAAAAAAGAAGACGCCGCTCGAGACCCTGACACTGAGAGAAAGGGAAATTCTCAAGCTCGTCGCAGAAGGGTACAAGAACAAGGAAATTGCCGATTGTCTTTGCATCAGTCCGAAGACTGTCGAAAAGCATAGAGACAACGTAATGAAAAAATTAAACCTCCACAGCGCTTCGGAGCTCACTGCCTTCGCGATAGAAAGAGGTATCGTGGTTACCGAAGGACCTTAGAGCGGCCACGAGGCTGTGACAACGGTGCCCCGCCCCTTGCGTGACCGGATGTTTAATATCCCTCCAGATAATTCGGCGCGTTCACGCATGCTTACCAGACCCAGACCTGTCGGCATTTCCTTCTTATCGTGCGCTCGACTGACGGGGAAGCCCCCGCCGTTATCCTCAACGGACAGGACGACCCTTTTCCTTCTCCCCGCCAGGCTGACGCGGATACGGTCAGCCCCGCTGTGTTTTGCGGCGTTACTCATGGCCTCTTGCAATATCCTGTATATGACGGCCTTCAGCTCATCCGGGACCCGGCTTTCTTCAATGGAAATGTCAGTCTCGACGGAGATATGGGTGTACACGCCCTGGAATTCCCTGCAGAACCAAGAGATGGTCGCGCGGATGCCCAGGTCGTCGAGGACGGACGGGCGCAGGTCCATCATGATCCGCCTGATTTCCGCGATGGTTTGCTTGATCAGGGGGATACCTGTCCGAAGCGAGCCGGCCGCCTTCTGGTACTCCCTTTGCTTAATCTGGTGGAGTGCGCTTTCGGTGTTGAACTTGATGGCGGTGAGATACTGACCTATACTGTCGTGCAGTTCCCGCGAGACTCGTTTTCTTTCCTGCTCCTCCGTCGCCATCAACCGTGCGGAAAGGGCCCGTAGTTCTTTCTCCGACCTCGTCAACATCTCTTCGATCGCCTTTCGCCGGGTGATGTCTTCCATGTAGCTGAGCACAAAGTCCGGCGGTACGAAGGCGAAGGTGAAGGCGACGACCCTCTCGATTCCTTTTGTGAACATCCTATAAGGGGTTTCTTTCTTGACGACACCCTTCCCGCGAAAGCATTGCACCATGCTCCTGATGAGGTCGGGGCGGTCGTGATAGATGGAACGGGCTTCCTTGCCGATAAAGTTCGCGATCAACCCGTCGGTGAACTCTTCCATGGCGATGTTGTAGCCGATAAGCTCAAAGTCCTTACCCTTCTTCTGCCAGGTGATCGTGGGAATCGGAGAGTGACGGTATAAGGCCCGCAGTTTGGCCTCGCTCTCGCGTATGAGCTCCTCGATCCGTCTTCTTTCCCGTCCTGCTTCCTCCAACCTTGTCATTTTAGCTTGCAGGCTTCTCAAATCGGTCTCATGCCCTTTTTCATTATCTGAACATCTTTTCATATGCAACTTCGCCTTACCGAACACCCGATTCTTTAAGATAATCAACCGCACTCTTTGAATTTTACCCTCAGATGAGACCTTCCGCTACTTCCAAAGACGATCATAAAAGATGATGACCGAAATTACTTACCACATCTCGCAGATTTATGTGATAATCACTTACATGTATCGCATATTTATGGAAAATATGATATTTTTTAAAATATCCAAAGGGATACACCGTCTGCCGAATGAAGGCTTATGAAGAAATAGGTCGAAAGATTCAGAAAGCAAGAGAAGAAGCAGGGTTAAGCCAGGGGGATCTGGCAAAAAAACTGGGCTGTACTCAGGCTTCTCTTTCAAATTACGAGCTGGGGAAAAGGCGCCTGTATCTTGCAGACTTGCAGCGGATTGGGCAACTCCTGGGCAAGCCTATCACCTATTTCCTGGAGGACTCCGAGGATGATGGGCCTTTGTACAACGACTTAGACCGGATTTTTAAAGATCAGTACATGAAGGAGATTATTTTAGCGCTTCGTGAATTGAAACCCGTCCAAAGGAAATCCGTCCTGGATTACATTCTGTGGCAGAAAAGTGGAGGGAAAGGATGATTTCCTTTGAGCTGTCAACGGAGCAGAAAGAGCTCCAGCAGAAAATTCACAGTTGGGCCGCTAAGCTGCATTCGCTGTCGCTAAAAATTGATGCAGCCAAACCGGGGTCTATCAACAGACAGTACTTAAAAATCATCGCAGAAGAAAACCTCAATTCTTTTATCATTCCGGAAGATTACGAAGGTCAACCGTTAGATCAGCTGACGCTTTCTCTGATCACTGAAGAGATCGGTTACGGATGTGCCGGACTGGCAAGCATTTACGCTGCCACTGTACACGCCGTTTCCGCCTTGTTGATCGGAGGTTCCCCGCGACAGAAAAATGATTTTTTACCCCTGCTCCTCAAACCCGGTGGTGCGGTGGCCAGTTGTTGTATAACGGAAGAGAAAGGAGGTTCTGATACGGCCTCTTTTGACACTACGGCAAGACAAGAGGGAGAGAATTACATCATAAACGGCAAAAAGATTCCCATCATCAATGCAGGGAGCGCAGCGTTTTATGTCGTCTGGGCAAGTAGCGGTACGGGACGAGGTCGCGCTGGAATCAATGCGTTCATAATCCCGAAGGAAACCAGGGGTGTGATCGTAGGTCCTTATCACGACAAACCGGGGCTGCGCTGCGCGCCTACGGCAACCGTCGCCTTCCACGATGTGGCTGTTCCTAAATCTAATCTTGTCGGACTTCCTGGGAGCGGTTATCTCCTTCTGATGCAGACGCTTGATTGGGGTCGCGCCTTCTTCGGTGCCATTTGCGTGGGACTCGCCCGGGCTGCACTCGAAGAGATTATCTCTTTTGCCAAGAAGCGGATCGTCACGAACCGACCCATCATCAAGAACCAGGGAATCAGTTTTATCCTCGCAGAACTCGCCACCGAAATAGATGCGGCCCGCTTGCTCGTGTGGAGGGCCTGCCGATTGATGGACATAAATATGGATTACACCCGCGAATCCTCCATGGCCAAGCTCTTCGCCTCCGAAGCGGCGGCGAGGACAACGAGTGAAGGGATGCTGATCATGGGCCAGAGTGGTTACCTTCGTCCCCATCTGATGGCCAAGTATCAGAGAGATGCCCAGGGTCTCAGGATCCTCGAAGGTACAAGCCAGATCCAGAAAATGATCATAGCAAGCCAGCTTTAATCGCTTTTATTCCCATCAATCTGATTGCAACGGAGCTCCGCATTTTTGCTCCCATTTCCCGAAAAACCGGCTACCAAAAAAGTCTTGCAAAATATTACATTATGTTATACGCAAGCATTACGTATTGTTCTTGATTTCTTGGTAAACGGCGTCCGCCTTTGACTGCTGAATTCAAAAAGTCGGGTCGGGCGAAATCAATAAAAGAAGGAGGAAAAGCCATGGAAGCAGCAAGAGACCTAAGAAGTAAGTTTGTCAGTAAGGCGGTTCGCAATGTACAGCGGGGATATATGGATGACGACAAATCGCGAGGTCTTTTCCGGCCTGAAGTTAAGCTCGATATACAGCGCTCACGACTGATGACGGAGTCGTTCAAACAGACTGACGGACAGGCCATGGTCTTGCGACGGGCGAAGGCCCTTGCTCATGTGCTCAACAACATGGGTATTTTTATCAGGGACTGGGAGCGCATCGTCGGCTACCAAACCTCAGAGCCTGAGGGCATCTATCATCCGATCGACATGAATTGGAAATCGGTGAAGCGACTGGTAAACAGCGAAGCCGGGAAAACTCTCCTCAGCGACGCTGGAAGAAAAGAGCTCGAAGAGATTTGCGAATACTGGAAAGGGAAATGCATGAGCGACCGCCAGCAGGAGATGTTCACGGGTGATCTCGGAAAATACTGGCAGTATGAAGGGACATTTCTTTGGACACATTGGTCAGAGCTCGGCGTTCCCGACTATGAAGGACTACTCCGAGAAGGGCTTGCCGCAAGAATCAAAAGGGTGCAGCTCAGGCTGGAGGAAATAGACCGAACAATCCCACCTGATTACATCGAGCAGAAGGAATTTTTACAGGCCGTCATCATTGTCCTTCAAGCTGTGATAGATTTTTCCCGGCGATACGCCCGCCTTGCCACCGAAATGGCAAAAAAGGAAAAGGATCAAGAACGTAAAAAGAGGCTTGAGGGAATCGCCCGTACCTGTGAATGGATTCCGGCCAACCCGCCTCGCACATTCATCGAGGCCGTGCAGTTCTTCTATTTTATCCATCTTATTCGTTACCTCGAATATTCAACTCTGGGCATCGGGCTGCGCGTCGATTACATTCTCGGTCCTTATTATGAAAAGGACTTAAAGGAAGGGCGTATAACAAGGGAAGAGGCCCTGGAAGTGTTGCAGTTGCTGTGGGTAAAGTTTCTCGAGTTAGGGCTTGTCTATTCACCCTTAGTTACTTCTGTATATGGCGGCGTTGCCTCTTTACAGGCAGTCACCATAGGCGGCATGGACCGCAACGGGAACGACGTTACGAATGACCTGACATATCTGGTCCTCGAAGCGGCGAAAACGATGAGGACGATAGAGCCGAGCATTGCCATGAGAGTGCATAAAAACACCCCCGATAAGCTGTTATCAGCGGCAACCGATGTGATCCGGACGGGTATAGGTTACCCTTCCTTTTTCAACGATGAGGCGCTCGTACCACTTTTGGAGAAATGGGGCGTCCCAAAAGAAGATGCCAATACATATGCGGTATCGGGCTGCGTTTACATGGAAATACCGGGTAAAAATATCACGCGGCGTGTGCTGGGCTATTTCGTTCTTCCCAAATGTTTGTGGTGGGCGCTCCATCAGGGAGTCAACCCAAAAACGGGTGAGCAATTGGGCGCGAGAACGCCCGACCCAGCCACATTCAAGTCGTGGCAAGACGTCCTTGAAGCATACGTCGAGCAAGTCAAATTCTTCACCACGAAGATGGCGCAGGTGGAGAATACCTGTCGGGATCTCTACGCCAAGTACTGTCCGAAACCTTTCTACTCCGCTATTGTCGACGGCTGCATCGAGAAGGGCAAGGAATGCAAACAATGGATTTACCCTTCCATGGTTCACGATTTTGCCATGGTTATCGGGGGGACTAATGTAGCTGATTCGATAACGGCCATCAGAAAAGTTGTTTTTGAAGACAAGTTGGTGACGCTTCCAGAACTTATTCAGATCATTGATAGGAACTGGGAGGGTCGCGAAGATATTCGGCAGGCATGCCTTAATGCACCGAAGTATGGGAATGACGACGATTACGCAGATCTGATCGCTCGGGAAGTACACCACCGCACGGAAGCGGCGATGGAAACTGTGCAAGATCGCTTCGGATATTCCATCAGGGGAGACGGCAGTGCCGTTTCCGCGACTTATGGCCTCGCCGTGGATACCCCGGCGACCCCGGACGGGAGAGTGGACGGAGCTCCTTTTGCTGATTCGACCTTGGCGCCTCAGCCGGGTGTGGACAAAAAAGGTCCAACGGCCGTTTTAAATTCCTGCGCGAAGATCGACACTATGCAGACGTACAATCATCTTTTGAACCAGAAATTCCTTCCCCAATATCTCGAAGGCGACATGAAGCCCGTCTTCCTGAGTTATCTCAAGACATGGAGAGATAAGAAGATTTCTCATGTCCAGTTTAACGTGGTAGACAAAAAAACGCTGATCGATGCCCAGCAATATCCTGAAAAATATCGGGATCTCATTGTCAGAGTTGCGGGATTCAGCGCTTACTTTGCAGACCTGTCGAAGGGACTTCAAGACCATATAATCGCGAGAACGGAACAGAAGTTGTAGTAGTGCAGCATGGCTGGTCAGGGAGGCTGCTTCAGAGCGGTCTCCCATCTGATAATAGTACAAAACGATGAAGAATGGTGGTGGCCCGATGAGGGCGACAGAGGAAAAAGACAAAGGAATGATTTTTAACATTCAGAGATTCAGCATCCACGACGGACCAGGCATCCGGACGACCGTTTTCATGAAAGGATGTCCGCTGAAATGTCTCTGGTGCTCGAACCCGGAGTCTCAGGATTTTTTTCCAAATCTTATGGTGCGCGACATCAATTGTAGGGGATGCGGTGCCTGCGTCGTGTCCTGTCCGGAAGGGGCGATCGCCTTTGACCGGGAAGGGGGAAGAAGATTGGACTGGAGCAAGTGCAACCATTGCTTGAGGTGTGTTGACAGCTGCATTTATCATTCATTGAATGCCTGCGGCCGCTACATGACGGTGATGGAAGTCGTAGAAGAGATACTGAAAGATGAAGATTTTTATAGGAATTCCGGAGGTGGAATGACTGTTTCGGGAGGTGAGGCTCTATGGCAGTACCGCTTTGTGGCAGACCTCCTGGAAGCCTGCAAGCAGATGGGACTACACACTGCGCTCGACACCTCTGGCTATTCATCGTGGGAAAAGATGTTTCATGTGTTGAAGCACACGGATCTGGTGCTTTTCGACATTAAGCACCTCGACTTGAAGAAGCACAGGGAAATCACGGGCGTAGGCAACAGCCTGATCCTCGAGAACCTCACAAGAACGGCGCAGCAGAAACGCATATGGCTCCGGATGCCGGTTATCCAGGGATTCAATGACGCGGACGAACACATTCTGCGAGTTGCCGACCTTGGGAAAAGGATTGGCGCCGAAAAAGTTTCTTTATTGCCCTATCACGAAGGAGGGAAATCAAAATGCATTCAACTGGGACGAAAGTATGGCTGCCCCGAGGCGAAGACCCCCGACGATGAACACCTGCAAAGGTTGAAGAATCTGATTGTGGCGGCAGGGATTGATGTCACTATCGGAAACTGAGTCGATTAGTGCGATAGGGCAAGGTAAAAGGACCTCACAAGCCGTCATTCCTCCTTGCTTTTACTTTTCTGATGATGGGCAGTGTTAACCGAAAAACCCCTTGTGCAAGCAAGAAGCCTGCATGCTCTCAGCAATGAGAACCAATACGCTCGCCTGAACCGAGAAGTACAAAATCCTGATTCATCAACCAAAGAAAAGCGAATAGAATTGTGGTATTATATGTGCGTTTAGTAAATCAATGGGCTCGTTTATGAACATGTTTCCAAAGCTTTTTTCAGAAATCAAGGTCGGGAAGGTCATACTCGGAAACCGCATCGTGATGCCGGCCATGGGGACGAATTTCGCGGAAGACGGCATGGCCTCCCGGCGTCTGACCGATTATCTCGCCCGGAGGGCAGAGGGAGGGGCGGGCCTGATCATCACGGAGGCGGCCATGGTCGTGGACTATTCCGGGCAGAAGTTGAGCCGCTATCATCTGAATATCTCGAAGGATCGCTTTATTCCGGGACTGAAGGACCTGGCCGACGCCATCCACCGTGCCGGAGCAAAGGTTGCCCTTCAGCTGAGCCATATGGGCAGGCAGATACACTCGAGCTTCATCGGCGCCCAACCGGTGGCGCCCTCTCCGATACCCTGCCCCGTGTATAAGGAAATTCCTCGTGAACTCACTATCGATGAGATCAAATCGATCATCAGCGATTTCGTTGAAGGGGCCAGGCGCGCCCGCGATGCTGGCTTCGATATGGTGGAGCTTCACGCCTGTCATGGGTATCTCATCAGCGAATTTTTTTCTCTCCGCTCAAACCAGCGGACCGACGCTTACGGCGGCACCGCCGAAAACCGGGCCCGCTTCTGTGCGGAAATCGTCGAGGGGGTCAAGGCGCGATTAGGGAAGGACTTTCCCGTCATCGTCCGCATGAACGGCCACGATTACATCGACGGAGGGGCGACACTCGAAGCCATGAAAGAGATCGCCCCTTTTCTTGTCCGTGCGGGGGCCGATGCGTTGAGCATTTCCGCAGGTGTTTACGGCTCTTACGTTGCGACGGTGGCGCCGATGTATGAAAGGCAAGGTTGCTTCGCCCATCTTGCCGCCGGCATCAAGGGGGTTGTGAATGTCCCCGTCATCGCCGCCGGCCGGATCATCGACCCGTCGATGGCCGAGCGCATCCTGGAGACGGGCCAGGCCGACTTAGTGGCTATGGGGCGCGCACTCATCGCCGACCCGGATCTGCCGCACAAGGCCCAAAGCGGTCTTGTCGAGGACATCGCATACTGCACGGGCTGCAACCAGGGCTGCATAGACAGGATAAACATGAGCATGATGTTCGGTGAAACGAAGGGCATCACCTGTCTTGTCAACCCCTGCGTCGGCAGGGAAAGGGAATGCGAATTACGGAAGGCCGACCGCCCGAAAAAGATTCTGGTCGTTGGCGCCGGCCCGGGCGGTCTGGAGACGGCGATCGTCGCGGCGAGGCGCGGTCATCGGGTTGAAGTATGGGAGAAAGATTCCCGCCCCGGCGGGCAATTGTCCCTTGCCGGACGTGTCCCGGGCCAAGAGGCGTTTGCCGATTTCGTCGCTTACCTGGAAAGACAGGCCGGGAAGGCCGGGGTCGCTATTTCGTACAATCGAACGGCGACCGCCGCACTCGTGTCTGGTTTTTCCTCCGAAGCGGTCGTTGTCGCGACGGGTGCATTACCCATCACCCCGCCGTTCATCAAAGGCGGCAACACCAGGCTTTTTACGGCCTGGGAGATACTGAAGGGGAAGGACGTCGCGGGCGAACAGTTTATCGTCATCGGCGGCGGGGGCGTGGGGCTCGAGACGGCCCACTGCCTCGCCGTACAGGGCAAGAAGGTGAAGGTCCTTGAGGCGATGAGCCGGGTCGGTCGCGACCTGGGGCCGATCGTGTCGTCCTACCTGAGGCGCATGCTCTCGCAGGAAGGGGTCGAAGTCCTTCTCAACGCAGAAGTCAGGAGCGTCGAGAACAACGTCATACACTTAACGAGAGAGGGTCGGCAAATCGTGTACGATCAGCTGGACGGAATAATCTTGGCGGTGGGGACCCGCCCGGAGAATTCACTCGTTGAGTCTTTATCCGGCTATCCCGACGTTCACGTCATCGGTGACGCCAGCAGATCGGCTAAGGCCCTCGACGCTATTCATGAAGCGTTCGACCTCAGCCTGAGATTATAAAAACACATATGAAGCACGCCGACACCCTGCCGGGCATACGCCACCCCGGAACGAATTCCGCAGTAAGAAAACCTCAAAAGGAGACGCACTATGGACAGGTCCGCCTTGCACAAGATCAGCTACGGTATGTACGTGATCGGTGCGACTCGCGAGGGCGAGATCAACGGGCAGATCGCCAACACGGTCTTCCAGGTAACCTCCGAGCCGGCGACGATCGCCGTCAGCATTAACAAGGATAACCTGACACACGCGTTCATCAGCGACGGCGGCAAATTCTCTGTCTCGGTCCTCGCTCAGTCGGCCCCGATGGAGCTGATCGGCCGCTTCGGTTTCAAGAGCGGCCGTGAGACAAAGAAATTCGCGGACGTGTCTTACCGTCGGGCAGCGACGGGCGTACCCATCCTGCTCGACTACACGATCGCCGTAATCGAGGCCGCGGTGAAGAAGCAGCTCGACTGCGGGACGCACACGATCTTCGTCGGCGAGGTAGTGGACTGCGACATCATCGCCGACGGGCCGTGTATGACGTACGAGTACTACCACAGCGTGAAAGGGGGCAAGTCGCCCAAAGCAGCCCCCACTCATCAGCAGGACCAGCCGAAAGAGCCCGCGACGGCGAAGAAGCGCTATGTCTGCTCAGTCTGCGGTTACGTGTACGACCCGGAAAAGGGCGATGCCGAAGGCGGGGTCGCAGCCGGTGTCCCCTTAGAGGAGTTGCCGGATGGGTGGGTGTGCCCGGTCTGCGGGTCCGAGAAATCCGTCTTTACACCGGAGTAAGGGAGCGCGCGTATCCTGCACCCATCCGCGAGTTCCCTGTGAGTCCCTCCGCCTTAAAGCGATCACTGCGGACCCTGTTTCGGGCCTGCAATCTTGCTCCAGGTGTTACGCAGGGATACGATGCGGTTGAACACGGGCTTCCCCGGAGCCGAATCCTTCGTATCCAGGCAGAAGTAGCCGATCCTCTCGAACTGGTAACGGTTGCCCGGCGCGGCATATTTCAGGCTTGCCTCGACGCAGCAGTTCGGCAGTACCTTGATGGAGTCCGGGTTCAGGTAGTCAAGGTAATCGTCTGAAATGCTCCCGGGGTCGGGGACGCGGAAGAGACGGTCATAGAGTCGGACCTCGGCGGACACCGAATGTTTCGCCGACACCCAGTGGATGACACCCTCCACCTTGCGACCGTCGGGAGGCGGTCCGCTCCGCGTCTCCGGGTCGAAAGTGCAGTGAAGTTCAGTGATCTCCCCGGTGCGCTCGTCCTTCACCAGGTTCTGATACCTGATGACGTAAGCGTTCCGGAGACGGACTTCCCGTCCGGGACTGAGGCGTTTGTATTTTTTCGGCGGGTTCTCGTCGAAATCGTCCCGCTCGATGTACAGCACCCGCGAAAAGGGAACCTTTCTTGTTCCCATCCCCGGATTCTGGGGATGGTTGGCGACGTCGAATTCTTCCGTCCTGTCTTCGGGGTAATTGTCGAGGACGACCTTGAGCGGGCGGAGCACGCCCATCGCCCGCGGCGCCTTCTCATTCAGAGCCTCCCGGACACAGTGTTCAAGCAGCGCTATATCGACAATGTTGTCGTTCTTCGCCACCCCGATTGCGTTGCAGAAATTATGGATGGCTTCCGGTGTACAGCCCCTACGCCGCAAGCCCGCTACCGTCGGCATCCGGGGGTCGTCCCAACCGGTTACGTACTCACCTTCCACGAGTTCGATCAGCCTTCGTTTACTCAGGACGGTATAGCTTACGTTTAGACGGGCGAACTCGACCTGTTTCGGGCGCTCTCCCTCGATCAGCTGCTCCAGGAACCAGTCGTACAGGGGGCGGTTGTTCTCGAATTCCAGCGTGCAGATCGAATGGGTGATATTCTCGAGGGCGTCGGAGAGGCAGTGAGCGAAGTCGTACATGGGGTAGATGACCCATTCGCTCCCCGTCCGGTAATGGGGCTCGCGCTTTATCCGATACATGATCGGGTCCCTCATCACGATGTTCGGTGAAGCCATGTCGATCTTCGCGCGAAGGACATGGGCGCCGTCCTCGAACTCTCCTGCCCGCATCCTTGTGAACAGATCCAGGTTCTCCTCCACGGAGCGGTTCCTGTACGGGCTTTCCCTGCCCGGCTCGCTGAAACTCCCCCGGTACTCCCTGATTTCGTCGGGGCTCAGGCTGCAGACGTAGGCCTTTCCCTTCTTTATCAAGTGAACGGCGAAATCGTACAGGCGCTCGAAATAATCGGAGGCGAAGTACAGGCGGTCGCCCCAGTCGAAGCCCAGCCAGCGGACGTCGTTGATGATGGTTTTTACGTATTCTTCCGACTCTCCTGCCGGGTCGGTGTCGTCCATCCGTAGGTTGCAGGTCCCCCCGTACCGGGCGGCCAGCCCGAAATTGAGGCAGACCGATTTGGNNCCAGACCGAAGTTCAGGCAGATCGATTTGGCATGGCCGATATGCAGGTAGCCGTTCGGCTCCGGCGGGAAGCGGGTAGCGACGCGGCCCCCGCATCTGTTCATCTTCAAGTCCTCTTCGATGATTTCGCTGATGAAATCAGTCGGGGGAGCGGTCTGTGTTTGCGCCATAGCTCTCGTGCTCCTTGCTGCCGAAAATCGACCCTCTTATACCCTATCTTGCGCCGCGGCGCCAGCAGTAAACCACAACTTTCCTTGACTTCCCGGCCTCTTTAGTCGAAAATGGCCTTCAGCCAAAGACTCGGTTGTTGAGGTGCGGAGCCAAGAAGGGCAGACATGAAAACATGCTTTAACTGCCGCAAGGAATTGAAACTGGACAGCCCGCCGGGTCGTAACGACACATGTCCCTTCTGTAGCGCAGATCTGCGATGCTGTATGAACTGTGATTTTTACGACGCCGGCGCCTACAATCAGTGCAGGGAACCCCAGGCCGAGCGGGTGCTCGAAAAAGAGAAGGGCAATTTCTGCGACTACTTCCGTTTAAGGATTTCGGCGACAGCCCCGGAGAAGATGAAATCATCCGCCACCCGCGACAGGCTGGAGGCATTGTTAGGGAAGCAATGAACGAAAATACGGCCCTTTCGACGTACAATTCACCATTCACTGAAGGAGTCTCAACATGAAGACCGGTTTCATCGGCCTCGGCCATCTTGGGAAAACCATGGCGAAACGCCTACTCTCCGAAGGCGTGGACCTCGTCGTCTGGAACAGGACGATCGAGAAGACACGTGACCTCGGTTGTACCGTCGCCGACTCCCCGGCGGCAACGGCAAGGACGGCGGAAGTCATTTTCCTGAACCTCTTCGACAGCAAGGCGGTCCAGTCAGTCCTTTCCGGGCCCGAAGGTCTGCTCGCAGGGGGCCTCAAAGGAAAAATCGTCGTAGACACCACGACCAACCATTTCGACTGGGTCCCTCATTTTCACAAGTCCGTTGCCGACCAGGGCGGCTGGTACCTGGAGTCGCCCGTCCTGGGCAGTGTGATCCCCGCGTCGCAGGGGAATTTGACGATTCTGGTGAGCGGCGATGAAGGGGCGTTAGAAAAAGTGAAGGGGACGCTCGAAAAACTTGGAAAGGCTATCTTCTACCTGGGAGGGCCTTCTGTGGCCACAAAGATGAAACTGGCGAACAACCTCCTCTTGGGTGTCTTCATGACCGGTATCGCCGAAGCTGTGATATTGGGCGAGGCGGCCGGCGTCGACAGGGAAAAGGTCCTCGACATCTTTGCCGCAGGAGGGGGAAATTCAATGGTGCTCAACACGAAGCGGGCAAAGATCGCGAAAGAAGACTTTTCCGCGCACTTCTCCTCGGCCCTTATCTACAAGGACCTCCACTACCTCCAGGATTTCGCGAGGGAGATCCGCAGGCCCCTTTTCATGGGCAGCATCGCAAAGGAGCTGTTCGCCCTGACGTTCCGGGAGGGAAAAGAGGGTCTTGATTTCTCGGTGATTTATGACGTCCTGAAACAGAAATAAGATTGAAGGCGAGGAAACGGAAAGGGCGCCCTCCGTCAGAAGACGGAGGGCGCCCTCGTTGCTCTCTAACCGATGAGGTCTATACCGGTTTTACGTTATCGGCAGCCGGACCTTTTTTGCCTTCGGTGATATCGAAACTCACGCGCTGACCTTCATACAGGGTCTTGAAGCCGGGGGCTTGAATGGCGCTGAAATGAACAAATACGTCGCCGCCTTCATCTTTCTCGATGAACCCGAAGCCTTTTTGTTCATTGAACCACTTCACTTTTCCTTCTGGCATCACCCACATCCTCCTTTCTCAAATTTCTGTAAAGTCGGTTTGCAGCTGTGACAGGAAGAAAAAACCGCCGGTACTCAAAAGAGCATGGCGGTTACCCTCTGCACTTCTACTACCTGTACCCAACTTTTACTGTTCCCGCGTTCGCAAGCTGTCGGTCGCGGAATATTTTCTAAAAGAACGTAGTTCTTATAATGCACCTACCGCTGCTATGTCAAGGTTTATTTGCATATTTTTTTTAGGCCTGCGCTCAGGCATCTTTGGAGGGAATCAGATGGACGGCGGGACCCGGTTTCAGCTATAGATATCGGCGGGAAGCGGGGGCAATCGATGGCGTGCAAATTCTACACGACAAAGGACTACCATGAGAATTCGGTGGAAACGCTCGGGTGGGAACTCACAGTATGCAATGCCCTCTACCCGGAAGGAAGCCCTCTTAGGAGAATACTGAAGAAAAACGCCACGTACGGACGGCTGCTCTCCTCCTACCTTCGCCGTTTCATCCCTACGGATAAGGTGAAACGAGTCATCGAAATAGGCGCCGGATATGGGTTTCTCATGAAGGACCTTCTGGAGGAGAACCGTTTCGCGAGGGTCATCATGCTCGACGTCTCCCCTTACCTCCTGCAAAAGCAACGAGAGTTGCTTCGGCACACCTGCGTAGAATTCCGGCGGGAAGATTTTCTGGAGACGGACCCGGCCGTCTTGGAGGGAATGGACCTTGCCGTCCTGAACGAGAATCTCGGAGACTTTCCCGTGCTCACCGGGGTCGGCCGGGAGTTTTTCTCGACGGAAGAGTCGCTGGACGAACCTCTGCTGGAGGTGCGCGAATTACTCAGGCGGTATGCCATACAGCCGCCCGGCACTTTTCCCTTCAACCTGAACATAGGCGCGCTCAAGGCCGTTGAAAAACTCTGCCTGGCGAAAACGCCATACATCTTCCTGTCCGAGCACAGCTGCGAGGCCTCGGTACCGGAGCCGCTACGTCCCTTCGTCCGCGTTTCAGCGCCGGGAGTGCCTGAAAGGATAAGGCTTCACGGCCACGACGAGTACACGGTCAAGTTCTCCCACATCGAGTCCGTCTGCCGTAGCCTGGGATACACGTCGGTGCGCGGTCCGATCGCCGACTTCATACCGTTCGATTTCGATGAACGGATGAGAGTCATCCTGAAGTCGCCCTTTGCGTATAAAGACGAACATGAGATCATCCGCCACTTCGTCGAAGACCTCTACCAGTATGAATACCTGTTGCTCATCAGGGATGAAAAGGCTGAGAACGAGGCAGAAGTGGAATGCCGGCGTTGCGGCAAATGCTGTCTGACGGACTTCATCGCCTACGTGACGGCGGAAGACCTGGCACGCTGGCGCCGTGAGGGTAGAGAGGACATACTCGGGATGGTCGAGCGGGAACATGCCGTCTGGGCGGGCGACCGCCTCGTGTTGTCGGAGAGCGGGAAGGACGTCCTGGGATGCCCATTCCTGGTTTGGGAAGGGGACCACAGCACCTGCACGATTTACGAAACAAGGCCCGGGGTATGCCGGCGTTTCAAGCCTGCCTCGTCTGCACTCTGCGGCCTCAGTATGAGATAAAATAGCCGCCGTAACGGACTGAGCAGATCCGAAGAGACATGAAAAGCCGTCCGATAGAAAGGGCTGAACAGGCTCACGGCGGAGAAATTTCCATGCTTGACAGCGGCTGTCGCCTGAACCTATACTCACACGCCCTGCTCGTTGTAAGGAAGGGGAGGTTAAGGCGGGGCTGCTCCGTTGAACACGGCAGGATAGATGCGAATACCCATCGACCTCGCCTTCGTCGAAGAAGAGAGACCGGGTGAAGGCATCGACTGAAAGGTTTTGCGATATACCGTATGTTTCGGAGTGTTCATCATGGGGAGCGTCGTAAAAAAACGCAGAAAGAAAATCGGTAAACATAAATACCGCAAACGACTGAAGGGCATGCGGCATCGGAAAAAATAATCACCTGTAGATCTCAATTACCGGTACCCGTTTTGCTATTCACCCTTGAATTCAGGCTTCCTCTTTTCCGCGAAGGCCACGGCGGCTTCGCGGATGTCCTTCGATGCGAGGAAGACGGCATTTTTCTGGATTGCCCTGTCCATTCCCTCCTCGATGGTCGCCGTGCGGCTGTAGTTGAGTACCTCCTTGGTCGCCATGACGGCAAGGGGGGCGTTGGCGGCGATTTGAGCGGCCAGTTCTTTTGCGCGCGCGAGGAGAGCCTCCCGGTCGGGGTAAACGGCGTTCACGAGGCCCATCCTTTCAGCTTCCTTCGCGGAGTAAAAGCGTGCCGTGTAGGCCATCTCACGGGTGAAGCCCTGTCCGATGATGTGCGGCAGTCTCTGGAGGACGCCCATGTCGGCGACGAACCCGACGGCGACCTCTCTTAGGGAAAAGGACGCGTCTTCCGTGCAGAGCCGGATGTCGCAAGCGCAGATGATGTCGAGACCGCCGCCCACGCACTGCCCGTGCACGGCGGCGATGACCGGCTTCCTGCACTCCTCCAGCACCGTACAGGAGTCGAAAAGGACCCGAACCCTTTCCTTGAAAAAGAAAGCGGCCTTTGCCCCGGCGTCGAGAAGGCCCAGGGCCATGAAGTCCTTGAGGTCGAGGCCGGCACAGAAGATACGGGCGGAGCTCTCGAGGATGACGACTCTGACGTCGTCGCGACTGCCGACCTCTCTGACCGAGTCCACTATTTCCGTTGCAAAATCGAGGTTGAGGGCGTTGAGGCTTTCCGTCCGGGCGAGGGACAGGGTTGCGATGTAGTCTTCGACCTTCACTTTGACGAATCGGTGGGCCATCTCTTTCTCCTCCTTTGACTCGAAAACCGCTTCCTGGCAGGCTCAGAAAAACGGATTACGTCCTGACCTATTACAAGCCTGGGGCAATGTCAAGAATTCGGGTGTGCCCTCCGGGGGTTCCTCTTTCATTGGGGGTATAGCGTACCACCATTGAGAGCGGCCGGGAAGCGGAATATAAAGAGGACTGAAAAAGGCCAAAACAAAAGGTCGTGCATGAAGATAGGGAATCTGACGCTGGAAAGCGATGTCTTCCTCGCGCCGATGGCGGGAATCACCCACCCGGTTTTCAGGTGGATGGTCCGTGATGTCGGCGGAGCGCCGGGACCGACCGAAATGGTGAGTGCCGAAGGGTTGGTGAGGAACGCGGAGAGGGCCAGGAAGTACCTCCTGCCTTTTCCAGGTGAAAAGCCCTTCACCGTCCAGCTCTTCGGTGCGAACCCGGAAGCCATCGCGGAAGCCGCCCGGATAGCAGTCGGTCATGGGGCGGACATCATCGACCTGAACGCAGGCTGTCCGGTCAGAAAAGTGGTCAAGGCAGGGGCGGGCGCGGCGCTGATGAAAGAGCCCGGCAGACTGGCCCTGATTCTACGGAGGATTAGAGACGCCGTCCCGGTGCCTCTGACGCTCAAGATTCGGTCCGGCTGGCACGACATAACCGCCCCCGCGGTCGCGCAAGCGGCAGAGGACATGGGGGCAGACGCTGTCTTTGTTCACGCCCGCACCGCCGTTCAAGGGTTCTCAGGAAGTGCTGACTGGACGGTTCTTGCCCGGGTAAAGGAGGCGGTTCGTGTCCCCGTCATCGGTAACGGGGATGTCAGAACCGCAGAAGACGCCGTCAGGATGGTCGGTGAGACGGGATGCGACGGCGTGATGATCGGCAGGGGCGTCCTGGGGAATCCGTGGTTCCTCAGGACGGTTCAAAACTTCTTGAGAGGGAAAGCTTGCGGGGTGTCGCCGTCGCTCGACGAAAGAAAGCGGGTCGTCTGCCTCCATCTGGAGCGCAACGTCGCTTTTTTCGGAGAAAGAGAAGGGGTGAAGGATTTCTACCGCCACCTTGGGTGGTACACGAAAGGGCTGCGGGATTGCGCCTCTTTACGGAAGCAGGTTCTCGGGCTGACGAGCCATGAAGCCCTCAAGGATGCAATCTGCCGTTACTTCTCTTCATTGCAGCAGACATGAGAAGCTGAATCTTCAACCGCCATGATGAGTCTTCTGAACTCTTCGGGCACAGGGACTTTTTTGTTTGCACGGTAGTCGAATGTAACGATTACGCTGTCAGCCTCAGCCGCCACCTTTTGCTGCTTCGTGCTGACAATCCGGTAGTCCATCATGAAACGGTCTTTCTCGATAGCCGTCACTTTCGCCGCCGCGAGAACTGTGTCTGGGTATGTCAACGGCGCCTTGAACCTGCAAGATGTCGCAGCAAGAATCGGTCCGACCCCGCTCTTTGCCATGAATCCAATGATGTCGAAGTTCTCGAAATATGCGAGCCGGGCGTTTTCCAGGTACCTGAAATACGAGACGTTGTTGACATGCTGGAATGCATCCATATCTCCCCATTGTACGGGGAACTTGATGACTACCGGATAACCCCCTACAAGATGTTCCATGATTTTTTTCTCCCTTCACACAGTCTCTATCGCCGTTCATGCATCAGTCAAGGGTTTTTTTGGATACTTGATCGGACAAATAGATTTCAATAAAGCTTTTGCATCTCCCGCACCCAACGATACCGCATTGATAAAAAACATTCAAGTTTCCCCAAATCCACCACCAAAGATTCCGTCTCACCCGAGGCGAGATGTCGCTTCCTTTCGGGGTGTCTTTTTTGGTATACAGTGACACCCATCCTTGGGACGAGATGCTGTGATTTAAGGTGAAAGTCGTGAGTTCTTCAAGTAAAAAGCTCTTCGTTCTGTTTCTCATGCCGTTCATCCTGTACGTTGCTCTGTTGCCCGCGATGCCGCTCATGGAACCGGATGAGGCCCGGTACAGTGACATCCCGTCCCTCATGAACCGGACGGGCGACTACGTCACCCCCCGCCTGAACTACGTAGTCTATCTCGAGAAGCCCCCGCTCTGCTACTGGGCCACGGCCCTCGCCTTCAAGGTCTTCGGTGAGAATGAATTCTCATCCCGTCTTTTTGTCGCCCTTTGCGCCTGGGGGTGTATACTCTTGGCGTATCGGATGGGTAGGTCTTTCCAGGACGAGGAAGCGGGGCTCTATTCGGCAGCCGTCTTGACGACCTTTCTCTACCATGCGATCCTGGGCAGGGTGAACATCCTCGACATGCCCCTCGCCTTTTTCGTTTCCCTGGCGATATGGTCCGGTTACAGGTTCTTCTCCGCGGCGGAAGAGAGGAGAACACGGCTTTACCTCTTATACCTTGCGAGCGGCCTTGCCTTCCTCGCCAAGGGGTTGATCGGCATCGTCTTCCCCTTTGCCGTCGTTGTCCTCTGGCTTGCCCTATCCCGGCGGTGGCGGGATGTCCCGCGGGTGCTTTCGCCGGTTGGTGTCGCCATCCTTCTCGGTGTCTGTCTCCCCTGGGTCGTGCTCGCCCACAGGGCCAACAAGGACTTCATCTGGTTTTTCTTCGTTCAGGAACATTTCCTCCGGTATGCGACGACGTTGCAGGGCAAGGAAGGGATGTTCCTTTGCTATGTACCGGTTCTGTTACTG
The DNA here is from genome assembly GCA_002418885.1 of Syntrophaceae bacterium UBA5761. GTDB lineage: Bacteria > Desulfobacterota > Syntrophia > Syntrophales > UBA4778 > UBA2207. The sequence goes on along the minus strand of DIEZ01000068.1, from coordinate 23,247 downwards.
GGAACCCTGCCCTGGACGGCCTACTTATGGAAGGTCCTCAAAGAAAAGGACGTGAGACGATCACCCTTCTTTGAGGTCGGGGATAGCCGTTTTCTCCTCGTTTGGGCACTCTTCATCTTCATCTTTTACTCCTTCTCGTCATCGAAACTGATCCCATACATCGCTCCGGTTTTTCCGCCCCTCGCCGTCGCCTTCGGCCGCCTTTTTCAACTCTATGAAGGGCGCAAACGTGACCATGCCGCCCGTTGGAGGCGGCTTCTTTACGAGTCGCCTGTGTTTCTCCAGTCCTCCGCATTCATCGCCGCGCTCATGGCGCCGCCTTTTTTGAAAGGTTTGCAACTCGGCGGTCCTTTTTCGGTCATAGACCCGGGAAGGTGGTGGCTCCTCGTCGCCCTCCCGATAGCACTCCAGGTCGCCGTCCTGTTCCTGCCCGGCCTGGTGCAGCGACGGCAGGGAAAAGGATGGTTTGCGACGGCCTATCTTCTCTGGGTATTCTTTTTGGGGTCGCTCGTTTTTCCCGCTTCTGAATTCCTCTCTCCTTACAAATCGGCGTACCCGGTCGCTCAGGCGGTGAAGAAACTTGTGCCACCGGGCAGGGAAGTCTACCAGTACAAGATTTCTCTCTACGGCATCGACTTTTACGACCACATCCGCACACCCGTAGTGGATGACTTCGGGGAGCTGGGCTTCGGGATCGGACGGTTGCCCCCCGAGGAAAAGGCCCGTTATTTCCTTTCTTCGGACGCCTTTTACAGGCTGTGTGAAGAAAAAGGTGACATTTATACCGTAACGAAATATAAAGAGAGGCTGAAGGAATTGAGGAATAAAGTCCCCGATGTCGAGGTGTTGTGGGATAACGGTGCCTATTATCTGCTCATCGTGAATAAATCGGGAGCCTGAAACGGAGGGGAAAGGAGCAGTTTTGTGAAGATACGGAGAGATTTTCTTCCTTTCAGCAGGCCGTCGATCGGTCGGGCCGAGATCAAGGCCGTCGTCGATTGCCTGAGGTCCGGATGGATTACGACCGGCCCCAAGTGCAAGGCCTTCGAGGATGGATTCTGCAGGCTGACGGGCGCTTCCCATTCCGTCTCTCTTTCCTCGGCGACGGCGGGGATGCACTTGACGCTGCTCGCCCTGGGGGTCGGGAAGGGCGATGAAGTCATCACCCCTTCCATTACGTTTGCCTCGACATTGAACATGATCACGATGACCGGAGCAAGGCCCGTCTTTGCGGACATCGACTACGACACCCTGATCCTCGACGCCGCCCACGCCGAGGCGCTCATATCGAAGAGGACGAAGGTGATCATCCCCGTCCATTTTGCCGGGGCGCCGGCGGACATGGAGAGAATCCTTGCCATGGCAAAAAACTGTCGGTTGAAGGTAATCGAGGACGCCGCCCATGCCGTTGGTACTTACTACAGGGGAACCCACGCGGGAGGGTTCGGTCACACCGCCGTTTTTTCTTTCCATCCGATCAAAAACATAACGACGGGCGAGGGCGGCATGGTCGTCCACAACGACGAAGAATTCGACAGAAAGATACGGCTTCTCCGGTTTCACGGGATCGAACGCGATGCCTGGAGGAGGTACGGAAAAGAGGGAAACCCAGAGTATGATATCCAGTCGCCGGGGTTCAAGTACAATCTTACCGATATCCAGGCGTCGGTCGGCCTTGTTCAGCTGGCGAGGTTGGAAGAGATGAACCACCGTCGGGAGAGGCTGGCGGCGTTTTACATGGAAGGTCTTTCCGGTATTCCCGGCCTTGAACTGCCGGGCGTCCCGGACTACCCGCACACCCATTCCTGGCACCTCTTCGTCGTGAAGGTGCTTTCGCTGGAGAGGGAGAGGTTTATGCAGAAGCTTTCGGAATACAACATCGGCTATGGGCTCCATTTTCCCCCCGGTCACCGCCTGACCTATGTCAAGAAAATGCGGGGAGCGCGGCGGCCGCGGTTGAAAGAGACCGAAAGGTGCGCAGGAAGAATCTTGTCCCTGCCCCTTTATCCGGACATGGGCGATAAGGACGTCCACTATGTGTGCGACGCCGTCAAGGAGATCCTCGGAAATGGTTGAAGATAAGATGGTCTCCGTGGTCATTCCGGTCTACAACGAGGAGGAAAGTCTTCCGCGGCTTATCGACAGACTCCGGCCCGTCATGGAAGGCCTAAAGAGGCCGTATGAAGTAGTGTTCGTCGACGACGGGAGCCGCGACAGGAGCCTGGAGCTCCTGAAGAAAACGGTCGACGAATGGTCCCAGGTCAAGGTGGTGGAATTGACGAGGAATTACGGACAGCACGCCGCCGTGTTCTCGGGGTTTTCCGTTTCCGAAGGCGCGATAGTCGTGACCATGGACGCCGACCTCCAGAACCCCCCGGAGGAAATCCCGAAACTCCTTCGGGCGATGGAAGAGGGCGACTACGATGTGGTGGGCACGGTCCGCAGAGACAGGCGGGACTCCCTGTTCAGGACGCTTCCCTCCAGGGTCGTCAATATGATCGTGAGGAAGATGATCAAGGTCGACATGAAAGACTGGGGCTGTATGCTGAGGGCCTACCGGCGTGACGTAGTGGAGAGGATGTCGGCCTGCCACGAGCAGTCCACTTTCATCCCTGCCCTGGCCGCCTACTTCGCCAAGCGCGTGACGGAGATAGAGGTCGCCCATGAGGAGCGGCGGGCGGGGGTTTCCCATTACTCGTTGAGAAAACTCATCGACCTCCAGTTCGACCTCGTTTCCTCCTTTTCCGACTTTCCGCTCAAACTGATCATGTACGCCGGGATCGTCATGGCTGTACTGGGGGTCTCCTTCGGCGGCGTCCTGGGTGTTGCTCGGTTGGTTTACGGGGCGAAGTGGGCTGCGGAAGGGGTTTTCACGCTCTTCGCCGTCCTCTTTGCCTTCGTGGGGTTCCAGTTCTTTGCCCTCGGCGTCATGGGCGAGTACATCGGCCGTATCTACCGCGAGGTCCGAAGGAGGCCGGAGTTCGTGATAGAAAAGGTCTACCGGGCGGAGAAAAGCCCGTCATGAAAACCGTGGTGTTTGCCTACCATAACATGGGTATAGTGGGCCTCGAGGCGTTGAAGAGACATGGATTCACGGTAGAGGCCGTGTTTTCTCATCGTGACGACCCTCAGGAGAGGGTCTGGTTTGCCTCAGTTTCGGACTGGGCGGCGAAAAACGTGATACCCTGTCACCGCCCCGATTCCGTCAACGTACCGGAATGGGTGGACAGGGTCAGGAAGATGGCGCCCGACGTCATCTTTTCATTCTATTACAGAAACCTCCTGAAGGAGGAGATATTAAGGATTCCCCCCGCCGGGGCTTTCAATCTCCACGGGTCCTTGCTTCCCGCCTACCGGGGGAGGTGCCCGGTGAACTGGGTCCTTGTGCGAGGGGAAAAAAAGACCGGGGTTACCCTGCACCGCATGGTCGAGAAGGCGGACGCCGGCGATATCGTAGGACAGAAGGAGGTATCGATCGACCCGGAGGACAGCGCCTTTTCCCTCTTCAACAAGCTCTGCGTCGCCGCCGGGGAACTACTGGACGGCCTTCTTCCCTTGATCAAGGAAGGGCGGGCTCCGCGCATCCCTCAGGACCCGGAGAAGGCGACATATTTCGGCGGCCGGAGGCCGGAGGACGGCAGGATCGATTGGAACCGGCCCGTGATGCAGGTATACGACCTTATCCGCGCCGTCACGGAACCCTATCCCGGGGCCTTTACCTTCCTTGACGAGGGAAGGCTGCTGATATGGTGGGCGAGGCCTGAAGCGGGAGGTTATCAGAATGACGGGACGCCCGGACGGATCATGACCGAGGGACAGGATGTCTTCGTCGAGGCGAAGGAAGGGCGGCTTAAGCTGGTTGACGTCGAGGTCGAGGGCCGAAGGCTGAGAGGGCGGGCTGTTTATGACTACTTCAAGGAAAAGAGGGGAGTTGTCTTGAGATGAAAATCCTGATTCTGGGAGTGAACGGCTTTATCGGCCACCATCTGACGAACCGCATCCTGAGTCAAACCGACTGGACGGTTTATGGTATGGACCTGGCTTTCGACCGGCTCGACAGGGTCCTCAACAACCCCCGGTTCAATTTTCTCGAGGGGGATATCGGCATCAACAGGGAATGGATAGAGTACCACATCAAGAAGTGCGACGTCATCATCCCCCTCGTTGCGATCGCGACCCCCAAACTTTACGTCGAGGACCCGATAGGCGTCTTCAACCTCGACTTCGAGATGAACCTCAACATCGTCAAGCAGTGCGTCAAGTATAAAAAGCGCATCGTCTTTCCTTCCACTTCCGAGGTGTACGGCGATTCCCGGGACCCCGAATTCAAGGAAGACGAGACGTTCCTCGTCGTCGGCCCCATTCAGAGAGAGCGCTGGATCTATTCCTGCTGCAAGCAGCTCCTCGACCGCGTCATCTATGCCTACGGGACGCGGGGCCATCTTGAGTTCACCCTTTTCCGGCCCTTCAACTGGATCGGACCCCGCCTGGACTCCCTGGATACGGCGAAGGAAGGCAGCTCCCGGGTCGTCACCCAATTCATCGCCGATTTGATGATGAAGAGGCCCATATCGCTCGTGGACGGTGGCCGTCAGAAACGGTGCTTTACCTATGTGGACGACGGGGTCGACGCCCTGATGTCAATCCTCGAAAATCGAGACGATTGTTGCAAGAACCAGGTAATAAACATCGGCAACCCTTGGAATGAATGCTCTATAAAGGACCTGGCGCATCTTCTGAAGAAGATATTCATGGAGCACCCCCGCCACCGCGATGACGGCGAATTTTCTCCGGTCGTCGAAAGGACGGCGGAGGAATACTACGGCAAGGGCTACCAGGACATCTACACGCGCAAACCGAGCATCGCTAAGGCGCAGGGTCTGCTCGGGTGGTCGCCGAAAGTAGGGCTTGAAGATTCCCTGAAGATGACGCTCTATGCCTTCCTGGAAGAAAACGAGGCTTAAGGCCGAAAAGTATCGGCATGGGTACGGGAAACGAGAGGATTCTTGGGCTGAAGGTCGATGTCGACACCTACGTCGGCATGAAGAAGGGGGTACCCCGCCTTCTGCGGACCCTGAAGGATTTCGGAGTGAAGGCGACCTTCTTCTTGAGTTTCGGCCCCGACTCGTCGGGGCGGGCGGTCGTTCAGTTGGTCAAGAACCCCCTTTTTCTGAAGAAGATGTTGAGGACGGGGGCGGGACGCCTCTACGGGTGGAAAACCGCCTTGTACGGGACCGTTCTTCCTTCCCCGATGACGGCCCTTTCCTTTCCCGGCCTTGTCGGCGAGATCATCTCGGAAGGCCACGAGGTGGAGTTCCACGCCTGGGACCATAGGATATGGCAGGATGAGCTCACTAACCGCAGTTACCCCTGGATAGAGGATTGGTTCGAGAAAGGCCTGGCGGCTTACAGGAAATCGACGGGACGGGAGCCTTCGGCCTTCGGCGCCCCCGCCTGGCTCATCGACGAAAGGGTCCTCCGCGTCGCAGGAAGGTATCCCTTCCGTTATCTGAGTTGCACGAGGGCGCAGAAACCCTTCATCCACGACATCTCCCGCTTTCCGGAGATACCGTCCGACCTTCCCTGCCTCGAAGAAATAGGAGTGGAGCGGGGGGTGGCCGAGATGATCGAGATTCTCGAGGCCGGTGGGACCCATGTCCTGCCGGCCCATGCCGAGGTGGAGGGCGGCATCTGGAACGGGCGTTTCATCGAATTGCTGAAGGGCGTCCGGCTTCTCGATTTTGAGGTCCTGACCCTCGGGGGGATAAGAGAGCGTCTTGACCTGGAGACGCTGCCGGTGAGAAGATTCCGGATGGAACTTCTGCGGGGGAGGGCGGTTCCCTGCGCGGTGTGAGGCTAAAGGACGAGGAATGGCTATGAACGGCAAGAACGGCAGTAACGGCGGCGGTGAGGGCCTTCTGGAGAGGCTTGCCCCGATCGTGAAGAGGAAGCGCAAAGTACTGATCATCACCCACGATAACCCCGACCCCGACGGGCTGGCGTCCGCCTATGCGCTCAAGTACCTCCTCTACGCAAAATGGAGGGTTGGAAGCCTGATCGCGTACGGAGGTTTGATCGGCCGGGCCGAAAACGCCGCCCTGATCAAGCACCTCAAGATCGAGGCGCGTCATATAAGCGGGGTGAACGTACGGGATTTCAGCGTGGTCGCCCTTGTCGACACACAGCCCGGCACGGGGAATAACCCCCTGTCGCGCGCGGTCGAACCGGAGATTGTCATCGATCATCATGTCCCGATCTATTCCCGGACACTCAGGGCGAAGTTCCACGACATCCGGACGGACTACGGGAGCACGTCGTCCATATTGACGGAATACCTGATGGAATCGGGGATCGAAAACCCGGACCGGAAGGTGGCGACAGCCCTTTTCTACGGGATAAAATCGGACACGAGCGACCTCGGGAGAGAAGCCGGCCCGAAGGATATGGCGGCGCACCTCTTTCTCCATCCTCACGTTCTTTTCCGGGTCCTGTCGAAGATATCGCATCCCAGGGTGTCGGTAGATTACGTGAGGGCTTTCGCAAAGGCCCTGAACAATGCCTTGATCGAGGACGACGTCATCGTTTCCGACATGGGCTTCATCGACAACCCCGCGAGTCTCGGCGAGATGGCGGATTTTTTGCTCCGCGTCGAGGGTGTCAGATGGGTGCTCTGTCTCGGCGGATTCCGGGGGAGCATCTACTTTTCTTTGCGCACGACCAGACGGCATGCGAATGTAGGCCTCGCAGTCCGGAAGATGGTCCAGGACATCGGATACGGGGGCGGCCACGACACGACGGCAGGGGGAAAGGCCGGTAACGATACCGAAGAAATCGAGCGTTATAAGATGATCGCCGACCTCCTTATCACGAGATTTCTCCGGGAGATAAAGAAGAGGGATTTCAAAGGAGAGAGGCTGCTCGGCCGGGAAACTTCAGCATGAGGCCCGTCCGTTCAAGATGCCTTTCATCCTGCCGATCGTTCCCGCGTAGTCCCCGCTCGTGAACACCGAGGCCCCCGCAACGAAGATGTCGGCGCCGGCCTCCGAAACGGCCCCGATGTTCTGGACAGTGATGCCGCCGTCGACTTCGACCGATGTCTCCACCGAGAGACTCTCCACGAGGTGCTTCGCCTCTCTTATCTTCTTCAGCATCCCCGTGATGAATTTTTGGCCGCCGAAACCGGGGTTGACGGTCATCACGAGCAACAGGTCGACGTAGGGCAGTATCTCTTCCACCTGAACAAGAGATGTCGCCGGGTTCAGCGAGACTCCGGCCTTTACTCCTTTTTCTTTGATCATTTCGACGGTGCGGTGTAAGTGACGGGCGGCCTCAGCGTGGACGGTGATGATGTTGCTGCCCGCTGCCGCGAACGCGGCGATGTAGTCCTCGGGACTTTCGACCATCAGATGGACGTCGAACGGCAGGGTCGTTACTTTTCTGACCGCCTGTACGACCGAGGGACCTATCGTGATGTTGGGAACGAAACGTCCGTCCATAACGTCGATGTGAATCAGGTCCGCCCCGGCTTTTTCCACGGCCCTGATTTCATCACCTAAGATGCTGAAGTCGGCCGAGAGGATGGATGGTGCGATTTTCTTCAAGAAGACCGTTCCCTCCTGCGTACGTTTATCTGTTTTCGGCCAAGCAAATCTACCCGCCGAAGAGGCTGTCACGCCGTCCGCGACGTGCCGAAGGGGACCGTTAATCCTTCAACCGGCGCGGACAAACGATGAGGCCCCACCGGGGCACCAATCTATAGAAAGGCGGGGGCGTTGTCAACGTAGAAAAGGGCTTGACAGGCCCGACGGCAGTTGATAGCTGAGGAGCTCATCAACCCCGAATTTCACCCGGTTTGTTATGTATGCCATGTATGCCGTCTACAACGTTCTATTGCTGCTGGGAGCCGTCGTCCTGGTTCCTTATTACACCTTGAGGATCCTTTCTACAGGGAAGTATAGGAAGAGCATCGGCCCAAAATTGGGGTTCGTTCCAGAGACCGTATACGGGGAAATGAAGGGAAATCCCCGTGTGTGGATACACGCCGTCTCCGTGGGCGAAGTGACTGCGGCGGCACCGGTCGTCGCTTCCCTCCGAGACCTTTTACCCGAGGCCTGTCTCGTGGTTTCCACGAGCACCGAAACGGGGCAGGAAATGGCCCGGAGGATCATCCCGGAGGCGACGTCATATATCTACTATCCCCTCGACATCCCTTTTGTCGTCAGGAAGGTCGTCGGAAGGGTCAAGCCGGACGTGTTCGTCCTTGTTGAAACGGAGCTATGGCCCAACTTTATCCGTCTTTGCAAGGATGCCGGCGCTAAAATCGTTATGGTCAATGGGCGGATGTCGCCGCGTTCCTTCAAGAGGTACCGGGGCACGAGGTTTTTCTGGAAGAAGGTCCTGGCTATGGTCGACGGAATAGGCGTCATCTCCGAAACGGATGCGCAGAGGCTTCACGCCGTCGGGGTTCATCGTTCGAGGATTCAGGTCCTCGGGAACGCCAAGTTCGACGGCCTCGCGGCACGGGTGGATGAGAGACTGAAGGAGGAGATTTCGGAGGAACTCGGCCTCCGGGGAGATGAGAGGGTTTTCGTCGCCGGCAGCACCCATGAAGGGGAAGAGGATGCCGTGCTCCGTGTGTACAAGAGGCTACTGGAACGTCATCCCGACTTTAAGCTCGTCATCGTTCCGCGGCATGTGGAGCGGGGCGGGGAAGTGCTGAACCTTGTCCGGAAATACGGTTTTGAAGACGTTGTGTCCATGAGTGACATCAAAAAGGGACAGAGGCCCCACGGTGAGAGGGTGACCGTCGTGGATGTCATCGGCGAACTATTCAAGGTCTACAGTCTCGCCACCGTCGTCTTCTGCGGGGGGAGCCTCGTTCCCAGGGGCGGGCAGAATATCCTCGAGGCCGCCGCCTGGGGCAAGGTGGTTTTCTACGGTCCATCCATGGACGATTTCAGGGATGAGACGGCCCTGCTGGAAGGTGTCGGCGCCGGTATTACAGTGAAGGACGAAGAGGAGCTTTACGCCGGAATCGTTTTGATGTTAACCTCGCCGGAAAAGTTGACGGAATCGGGCAAGGCGGGACGGCGGGCCGTTGCCGCCAATAAGGGCGCGTCGAAACGCTACGCCGATATGATCAAGGACGTGCTCGCAAACCGGACGTTGCGGCGAGGTTGATTCAACCCTGGTCCGCCCTTTTTATGTATTCGTCCCACTTGCGGTCGACCCAGGCCTGCAACTGGTTCAACTGCTCGATGTTCATCCTCCTGAACCGTCCCTGTTTTTCTACGTAGTTGATCACAGGTAGGCGGTTTCCCCTTTCGGCGAGGGTCTTGCTCCTGCCGGTAAGGCGGAATTTGCCGTCTTCGACCTCGAAGAGCACGGCGACGCCCGTCTCCACCGCCAGCCTTCCCATCTTCACCGTGTCCTTTGGGGGGTACGTCCATCCTGGCGGGCAGGGCGCGTAGATGTGGATGTATCTCGTCCCCTTGATTTTCTTGGCCTTGACGAATTTGTCGTACAGGTCGATGGGATAAGCGGGAGAAACGGTGGCGAGATAGGGGATGTCGTGGGCCTCCACGATCTTGATGAAGTCTTTTTTGTGCTGTTGCTTCGTGAGGATAGGCGTCGTGGTCGTCAGTGCGCCCAGCGGAGTGGCGCTGGAACGCTGCGTCCCCGTATTCATGTAACCTTCGTTGTCGTAACAGACATAGATGAAATCGGTCTCCCTCTCCGCCGCGCCGCTAAGTGCCTGTATTCCCATGTCGAAGGTCCCCCCGTCCCCTGCCATCGCCACAACCGTTATGTCGCTCCGGTCCAGGGCCTGGAGACCCGCCACCAGGCCCGACGCAGAGGCCGCCGTGCTGGCAAAGGAATTGTTGAGGGCCGGCACCAACACCGGCGTGCTCGGGTACATTCCCTGGAGGACGCAGAGGCAACAGGCCGGAAGGGTCACGATGGTATTTTCCCGCAGCGCTTTCAGCATGTAACGGTAAGCGAGGGACAGGCCGCATCCCTGGCAAGCCCGACTTCCGGGCAGTATGTATTCCTTTTCATTGACTTTGAACAGATTCGCCGGCATAATTTTTCACCCCGTAAAACAGTTGAGCCAAAGTGTTTTCTCCGTCCGTCCGTCATCGATGTCGGCGAGCGAAGCCTTCACCGCCTCTGCCAGTTCTCTCGCCTTGACATCCCGGCCGCCCAGGCCGGCGATACATCCGTGGACCGCTGCCTTTACCTCCGTCCCGTAAAGCGCCGCCTTCAGGTCGGAGCAGAGGCCGCCTTCGTAGCCGTAGCTAACGGCTTTTTCGAAGGTAACGACGGCCCGGGCTTTTCTTAACGCCCTCCGGACATCTTCCTTCGGGAAGGGCCGGAATACCCTGATACCGACCACCCCCGCCTTCACCCCTTCTTCTCTGAGCAGGTCGGCGGCGACAGTCGCCTCGCTCGCTATCGAGCCGATTCCAGTCAGGATGACATCTGCGTCTTCGGTCAGGTATTCCCAGAGCATGCCGCCGTGCCTCCTGCCGAAGGCCTCCGCGAAGGCCTCGTCGGTCTCTATGATTACGTCCCTCGCCCCGTCGAGCGCCGCGAAGAGTTTGTAGCGCATCTCCATGTAGCCGTCGCAGAGGACCCCTTCCGTGTTTTCCCTTCTCCCGGGGAACAGGACGGGGTTGATGTTCCTCGGGTCTTCCGGAGAGAGGATCGTGTGGGGTTTGTAAGGGGGTAGGAATTTCCTCACGGCCCCTGCGTCGGGGATATATACCGGCATCATCGTATGGGACAGGACAAAACCGTCGAAGCAGACCATCACCGGTACATAGACCTTTTCGGCGATCCGGTACGCCTGGATGACCGTGTCGAGGATCTCCTGGTTGTTCCTGCAGTATATCTGGAGCCAACCCGTGTCCCGTTGGGAAAGGGAATCCTGCTGGTCGTTGAAGATCGTCCAGGGTGCCCCAACGCCGCGGTTCACGCAACACATGACGATGGGTAGCCTCGCCCCCGCCGCCCAGTGGAGCTGCTCGTGCATATACAGTAGGCCGTTGGCGCTCGTGGCGGTAAACACCCTTGCGCCGACGGTAGAGGCCGATATGCAGACGGTCATCGCCGAGTGTTCGCTTTCCACGCGCACGTACTCCGCTTTCAGTTTTCCCCCTTCGATCTGCTGGGACATGATCTCCGCAAGCTGTGACTGAGGAGTTATCGGGTAGGCGGCGACGACCTGGACGCCGCTGAGCGTCGCCCCGACGGCTGCCGCCTGGTTGCCCGTCATTATCCGGACCTTACTCATCGGTCGCTCCCTCCCTTACCATCGTGATCGCCTTGGACGGACATTCCTCGGCGCAGACCCCGCATCCCTTGCAATAATCCATGTCGATCTCCACGGGAATATTTGCCCTCACCACCCCTTCCGGGCAGTAGAGCCAGCAGAGAAAGCAGGCCGGTTTTTTCTTCAAAGACGGGATACACTTGCTGTGGTCGATGACCGGTCTTGAACTCCGCCAGTCTCCCGTCTTTCCGGCCTCGCCTATTGCCGGCGTGCACATGGCGGATATGCTGTCGTCTCTTTTACTCATGTCTGATTCCTCGTATTCCCAGATGTCCGGCACCTGATGCCTTTCGTTTTCAGCTTTGCGCCTTCTGCCTTAAAACCGTGTGCTCGTAAGCATCCTTGACGGTCGAAAAATTCCTTGCCACCGCGTCCCTTGAAATTTTGCCCTCGAGTGCGCGTTCGATGTGCTCGAGTGAAACCAGGCCTGTTGCACGGGCGAAGGCGCCGAGGATCGTCGTGTTGAAAACAGGCGCACCTTCTCTTATGAGGTGGTGTTTAAGGGCTATCCCGACGGCGTCGACTGTGGCGACTTCGAAGCATCCTTCGATGCCGACCTGGTCGGGCTGGGCAGCCGTGTTGATTATGATTATGCCCTCTTTCTTGAGTCGGTTGAGGATATCCACAACCTTGAACAGGGAATCGTCGAGGACAATGGCGACATCGGCCTGCTCGATCTGGGAGAAGGTTCGGACAGGTTCACCGGCTATCCGGGACGAGGCCGTCACGGGCGACCCCCTCCTCTCCGGCCCGAAGGCGGGAGCGGACGTGACACCCTTGAACCCCGCAAGATAAGCGGCTTCCGCCAGTATCTGCGCTGCCACCACGACTCCCTGGCCGCCCCTTCCATGCCACAAGATCTCCTTCATTTGCAACCCCCTAAATAATAAGGTAAGACTCGTTCTTCTTTTTGCCCTTCGGCCTTCTTTATGCCCAATGCCTAAATAAAAAAGGCCATGGATTCTCACCCATGGCCTTCAGGAAATTTGTTTCTAATGCGCTATTTCCCAAAAACGACGGGCGGCGGGCACACGCCCAGGAGAAGAGCCAGGCTCAAAAGGCACAACAGGAGATTAAAATTCTGCATGGTTCTTCTCAAGTCCGTCATTCTTGGTTTCGTCTTCTTGCTTTGATGTTTTGTTTTGTATAGGCGATGTTCCGGTGTTTGTCAACAATATTTTTTTCCCAAACAACTTGAAAACCCCAAACCATTTCTGTTAAAAGAGGACGCCTTTGTTGAACGGGAGAATGGAAAGAGAGGTGTTTGACCTTGGACCCTGGACGATTGTTGAATGAACGGGTGAAAGAACATCCGCATAAGGTCGCCCTGATAGCCAAAAATGAAAGGGTGGACTTCCTTACCCTGAGCCGTAGGGTAAACCGTCTGGCCCATGTCCTCTGCGAGGCCGGAATAAAGCGCAACGACAAAGTGGGAATCCTTCTTCCCAACGCCCCTGAATTTGTGGTCGCCTGCCTGGCCGTTCAAAGAGCGGGAGGGGCCGCCATGCCGCTCGACATGAAGTTCTTGCAGCGGGATTGCGATGAGATACTCAATTTTGCGGACTCACCCCTTCTGATCACCTCTCCGTCGGGAGAGGTGTCGGCATCCGTGAGGCGTCCGGTCGTCACAGTGGAAAAGGAGCAGGTCCGGTTTAAGGGGGAGGTTCTAGACCCGCCGGATTCCGACCTGCGGTTGGAACGCCCGCCCGAGGATGAAGCGGCCTGTCTCTACACGTCGGGAAGCACCGGACGGCCAAAGCTCGCCGTCCTTACCTTCGAGAACCTGAGTTGCTTCCCGCGGGCATTGCGTGACATCTACGCGACCACCCCCGAAGGGGTGTGCGGGATGCTGTTGCCGATGTCCCATGTGTCGGGGCCGATCGCGATCCAAGAATCGGTCGAAAACGGGACGACGATGGTCATATTCGACCTGATGACGGAGAGGAGGGGCATTTTGCAGTCCCTCCAGGAAAACGGGGTCTCCTTCATCTGGGGGGTAATGCCCATCTACCAGCTTCTCATCCATGAGGCGAAGGCCAGGGAGTTCGACGCTCGCGGCTTACGACTCCTCATCGTCATGGGCATGGAGACCCCGGTGAGCTTTTTACGCGAGTTATCCCAGGCCTTTCCCCACACCGCCGTCGTCCAGGGGTACGGGTTGACGGAAACCACCGGGCTGGTGATAGGGACGCCGCCCGCGGATTTTCGCCGGAAGATGGACAGCATCGGTCGCCCCGCAGGTTTCATGGAGGTCCGGGTTATAGGCCCGGAAGGGAGGCATCTCCCGCCGAAGCGGCACGGGGAGGTCGTCATGAGGGGGCCGGCGGTAATGAAAGGGTACTACCGGGACGGGGCGGCGACAAGGGAACGGATAAAAGACGGTTGGCTCTATACGGGAGACTTCGGTTACTTCGACGAAGATGGTTATCTCTACCTGCTGGGGCGGACGGACGATATGATCATCACAGGCGGACTGAATGTCTTTCCCTGCGAAGTGGAGGACGTGATCCGGAGGCACCCGAAGGTGAAGGACGTGGCCGTGGTCGGGATACCCGACCCCAGGCGTGGGGCGATCGTCAAGGCATTCGTAGTACCTTCTTCCGAAACCACGAAGGAAGAGATATTAAAATATTGTAGGGCCAACCTGCCGGGCTTCAAGTGTCCCAGGACAATCGAATTTAGGGAGGAACTGCCGATGACGTCGACAGGTAAAATATCCCGAAGCGCCTTACGCCGGGCAGAAAGATCATGAAGGGTGAAATCGTTTTAAGGGCGGTCCTGTTGTTCTTCAGGCTGATCCCCTTTCCCGTGATTTGGCGAGTTGGGGACGGGGTCGGCTTTATCCTGTATCGCCTCTTGAAGAAGAGAAGCGCCATCGGCCTTGCCAACCTGTCGCTGGCATTCCCGGACAAGACCGAGGGGGAGAGGAGCGAGATATTGAAGGCGTTCTGGCGGAACTTCTGCAAGGACATGCTGGAGACGGTCAAGTTTTATGCCTACCCGGCGGCGATCAAGGGGAGGCTGGTCACCCTTGTCGGTAGGGAGCGTCTCGACGCCCTCATGGCCCAAAAGACGGGGATCGTTGTTCTCAGCGCCCATCTCGGGAATTTTCCGCTCCTTTGCATGAAGCTGGGCATGGAGGGGTACCCGATCGCGGTCGTCTACGGCGAAATTCACAATCGGTTCTTCAACCCCGTCATTCCCCACATGATGAGAAGCACGGGCATCGAGCCAATCTTCGACAGGCCGCGCCACGCCTGTGTCGGCAGGTCCTTGTCCTGGCTGAGGAACAAGGGGATGTTGTTCATCCAGGTCGACCAAAACCCACTGGTAGAGGCGGGGGTCACCGTCGACTTTTTCGGGTTCAAGGTGCCGACATCCCGAGGACCTGTCAGCCTGGCGACGAGGACGGCCGCGAAAATCATCCCTGTTTTCATCGTGCGGGATAAAAACAATCATCACCGGGTAATCGTAGAAGAACCCGTCGCCTTGAAGCTTGAGGGCAACGGCAGCCGTCATATAAGAGAAAACCTCGAGGCCTTGAACAAGGTCACGGAGGATTACATAAGGAAGCACCCGACCCTCTGGTGGTGGGTCCATCAGAGGTTTAAGATGGCCGTAAAGGAATAAGTAAGGCGGAGGGGCAGGGCCGTTGACGGTGGCGGCCGTGATCCGGGATGGAGGACGGAAAGAGACGAGGAGGGGACTATGGACCTGAAATTGAAGGACCGAGTGGCGCTTGTAGCCGGAGCAAGTCAGGGGCTCGGCAGGGCGGCGGCGCTGCAACTTGCGAAAGAAGGTGCGAAGGTAGCTATCTGCTCCCGAGGCGGCCCGAACCTGTCCGAGGCGGCAGAGCTCATCGAGAAAGAGACGGGGCGGGAGGTGTTGGCCGTCCCGGCCGATCTGACGGACGCGGAGCAGGCCAGGGGCTTCGTGAGGAAATCCGTCGACCACTATGGGACGGTCGACATCTTGGTCAACAACGCCGGCGGGCCGCCGTCGGTCAGCTTCGAAGAGATCGACGACGACCTGTGGCACCTGGGTTTCCGACTCAACCTGATGAGCACGATAGTCATGACCCGGGAGGCCGTCCACGTCATGAAGGCGAAGCGCTGGGGGCGCATAATCAATATGACCTCTATCGCCGTGAAGCAGCCGATCGACGGCCTGATCCTTTCCAACACAGTTCGTTCGGGGGTGATCGGTTTCGCCAAGTCCCTGTCCAACGAACTGGCGCCTTTCAACATAACCGTCAACAGTGTCTGTCCCGGGTATACCCTCACGGACCGCGTCCGGAACCTCTCGAAGGTACTGGCGGAAAAACAGAAGACGACACCCGAGGCGGTGATCAAGAAGTGGGAATCGGAAATCCCCATGGGCCGCTTGGGGAGGGCGGAGGAATTCGCCACCCTCGTTGCCTACCTGGCCTCGGAAGGAGCGGGCTACATAACGGGCGCCGCCGTCCAGGTCGACGGCGGATGGTATAAGGGGGTTATGTAAAGATTAGGCGCCGGGCATCAGGAATACGGGAATCTCGCCTCATCTCAGTGTGATGAGCGTGATGAGGCCTTTTGGGCCGTGGCGACCTTCAAGTTATACTCGGCTTCCTTGAAATCGGGCTTGACCCGGAGGGCTTCTCTGAAGTGGGCTACGGCCTCATCTAGTCTCCCCGTTCGCGCCAGGATGACGCCCATGTCGTTATGGGCCCGAAAGTGGTCGGGCCTGATTTTCAGGACCTCGGAAAAACAGGAAAGGGCTTCTTTGATATTGCCTTTCTGCGCATTCTCGACCGCCAATCGATAGTAGGATTCGGCGTCGCCGGGACCGGACGGCGGGTGTTCGAAGGCGGGGAGTTTTTCGCCTTTCCTCGCCATCTGGGAAAGGGCGACGGTGAGGTTCTTCCGGGCGCCTTCATCGGCAGGGTCCTTCCTCAAGGCCTCGGAGAAATAATCGACGGCTTCTTTCAGTTGTCCCTTTTTTGCGAGGATGATACCGATGTTGTTGTAGGCGTCGGGTTCGTCCGGCTTGGCGCGAACGGTTTCCCTGAAGTGGTCTAAGGCGCTGTCGAGCTCCCCCCGTTTGGCGAGGGTCAGACCCAGGTTGTAATGCGCCCAGTAGTTGTCTGTCGTGACCTCTACGGCATGTCGGAAGAGGGTCGTGTCGTCTTTCCATTGCGCCGTCTGCATGTACGTCAGGGTACTCAGCACTGCCACAATCGCCGCCCCCGCAGCGGCCATGACCTTCTCCCGGTGGGCTACTCTTTGCAGCAGCTCCGGTATCCCCCAGGCAACCATCACGAATATTCCGGTCAAGGGGACGTAGGTGTAGCGGTCGGCCATCGCCTGCAGTCCGACCTGGACGAGTCCGATGACCGGGACGAGCGTCCCCAGGAACCAGAGCCACCCCATGATTAAATAGGGCCGCCTCCATACCCAAATCACGAAAACCGTGACCAGGGCGAGGAGTAGCGCCGCCCCTCCCACCTGCCAGAAGGCGAGTTTGTAGCCTGTGTAAGGGTAGAAGACGGCAAGCCCGGCCGGGTAGAACGCCTTCAGGAGATAGCCGACGTAGGACACGATGGCGTTTGCCACGCGGGTCGGGAAGGGATAGTGCTCCAGCGTCTTCACGATCTGCTGTTGCGCCTGCACCGTTATGATGCAGGAAATGGCGGATAGCAGGAAGAAAGGGGCTTTTTCCCATAGCAACTTGCGGAGTGCCGGGAGGAAAGGGCTTTCGCCCGCCGATTTTTCCGGCTTCAAGGTCTTCTCGCGACGGGCTTTCCGGGACCTGTCTTTTTGCTTCTTAGAAACCTCCGCGCTCAGGGCAGCCGGTTTTTTCCCCGTCTCGGCCGGGAGCGTGAATCTTCGGAGCGGCCAGTAGTCAAGGAGCAATAACACAAAGGGCAGGGTGACCAGCATGGGTTTGGCCATGAGCCCCAGGGCGTACAAACCCAGGGTGAGGAGGTATCTTTTCGTCCCCGGTTTTTCCGCGTAGAAGGCGTAGGCCCCCATAGTGAGCATCCAGAAAAGGGTGCTAAGGACGTCCTTGCGCTCCGACGCCCAGGCCGCGGATTCCACGTGGAGGGGATGGAGGGCGAAGAGGGCGGCCACGAAGGCGCTCTGCCAGAGGGCTTTCGTCGTCCGGTTGAGGATCAGGAAAAGCAGGACGGCGTTCAGGATGTGGATGAAGACGTTCACCAGGTGATGAGCGCCGGCGTTCAGGCCGAAGAGTTGGCAGTCCAACATGTGGGAAACCCAGGTCAGGGGATGCCAGTTGTGGGCATGGGTGGACGTGAAGGCCCAGCGCAGGTTCTCGAGCGTGAGCCCGGTGTTCACGTGGGGATTCTCTGTTATGTAGGAAGGGTCGTCGAAGATGATAAACTCGTGTCCCTGGACCTGCCAGTAGACTGCCGCCGTCGAGACGATCAAGAAGAGGCAGACGATCAGCTTGGCGTGAAAGGCGCTTAACCTCCTGTCGTTAGATGAAGACGCCGGAATAGAGGGTAGCGATGACGAAGCAGGACTTTTCATGATACCGTCGGAAACAACCGTGACTTAACAACCTTCGTCTTGGCCAGGCGGAAGGTAAGCGCCGTCGAAAGGCACCCGAAGCCGTATTTGACGCTCCGGGCGAAATCGATGGACGACGAGTCGGCGGCGTAGGCAGTGGGGCAACTGACCTCCGCGACCGTGTACCCGTACCAGAGGATCTGGGCCAACATCTGGTTGTCGAAGACGAAGTCGTCGGAGTTGTTCTCCAGGGGCAGTCGTTCCAGGAGCTGCCGGGAGAAGGCCCTGTAACCCGTGTGGTATTCGGACAGCTTGGCTCCAATGAGGATGTTCTCCATGAACGTGAGGAAGCGATTGGCGGCGTATTTCCACAGGGGCATCCCGCCCTTCAATGC
>DIEZ01000068.1:258-4963 GCA_002418885.1 Syntrophaceae bacterium UBA5761 | reverse complement strand
GCCGGGATCAGTTTCGGCGTGTACTGGTAGTCGGGATGGACCATGACGACGACGTCGCCGCCTTCTTCGAGCGCCAACCGATAGCAGGTCTTTTGATTGGCCCCGTAGCCCCGGTTGCTCGGGTGGACGTGGACCTTCGTGTTCGGCAACGCCCGCGCGATCGCCGTCGTTTCGTCGCGGCTCGCGTCGTCCACGATGACGACGGAATCGACGACGTCCTGCTCCATCACCTCCTCGTAGGTTCTCTGCAGTGTCCTCGCCGCATTGTAAGCGGGCATGACTACGACCACCTTCTTGTTCTTGTACATCAGTCGTCTGTACCCGGGATGAGCTTCTTCCCCGTTGTAAGTTCTCTTGTCCCCGTTCGAGACCGGCAACGTCGCCCACCTTATCCAAAGAACGGGGGTGAGTCAAGGAGTCAAAAAACGGGTAAAGTCCGTCGATTTTCGGGGGGCATCAGGAAGAAAGGCGGGAATCGACGTGAGAGGGGTGCGGCCCTGGGTGGTGATTCCAACGCCGCCTCTCGGATATCAGGGCCTCCATCTTCTCCAACAGCGGAAACAGGGTTTCGGGCCGCAAGGCGGAAATGGCGACTGCCTGGAACCGGGCGCAGAGTCTCGCGAGCAGCTCCTTGTCGGCGAACAAGTCCTCCTTGTTGAAGACACGTAGTGTGGGTTTGTCGTGAATCTGCAGTTCCGCGAGTATCTTCTCGACGGCGGCGATGTGATTCTCAAAGTCCGGGTTGCCGATGTCGATGACGTGGAGGAGCATGTCGGCCTCATGGAGCTCTTCGAGGGTCGCACGGAAGGCTGCGAAGAGGTCGCGGGGGAGGTCACGGATGAACCCGACGGTGTCGGTGATTACGGCCTCCCGGTCCCTGGGAAATCTCAACCGGGAGCTCTTCGGGTCGAGCGTAGCGAAAAGCCTGTCCTCCGTGAAGACGTTGCTTTTCGTGAGGGCGTTCAAGAGCGTGGACTTGCCGGCGTTGGTATAACCCACGATGGATACGACGGGAAGGCCCGTCCTTTCCCTGCCGACGCGGCGCTGGTTCCTGCCTTTCCGGATGCCCTCCAACTGCCTTTCCAAGTGCAGGATGCGGTCCCTCACCCGCCGTCTGTTTATCTCCAACTTGGTCTCGCCGGGGCCGCGCCCCCCTATCCCCCCTGTCAGTCTCGACATGGCGGTGTTCTTCGTCATCAGCCGCGGCAGCAGGTATTTCAACTGGGCGAGCTCAACCTGGATCTTTCCCTCCCGGCTGTGCGCCCTCTGGGCGAAGATGTCCAGGATGAGTTGGGTCCGGTCGATGACCCTGATTTCCGTGAAATCGGTGATCGACCGGACCTGGGCGGCGGAGAGTTCGTGGTCGAATATGAGGAGGTTCGCTCCCATCTGAAGGGCCTTGATGACGAGGTCGGAGAGCCTCCCCCGGCCCATGAGAAATCTCGGGTCTTCCCTGTCTCTGCGCTGGACGACCCTGTCGAAGACCTGGACGCCGGCCGATGCGGCCAGTTCCTCCAACTCGTCCAGGGATGCCCGGCTGTCGTGAAGCGCACTCGTCTCCACTCTGACAAGGATGGCCCGCTCCGTCGCGTCCACTTTCCTCGTCTTCTGTTTTCCTGCCAGTTCTTCTTCGAGGGCCTGGATGAAATCGAGAAAGTTCAGTTCCAGCTCCGCCGCGGACCGCGGTTCAAGGAGCAGCCAGTACCGACCCTCTGGGTTTTCCGGGATCAGGTGGGCCGCGTGTACCTTTCCCGGCAGTCCCTTCGCATCGGTTTCCACCGCGCATACGAGGTCGAGGCGGAGCAGGGCGAGGTCGGTGAGGTCGTCCCGGCTGAGAGGCTCACTGTTCAGGTGGGTGTGGATCAGGCGCAGTCCCTTGAGGCGTGTTGAGGCAAAACGGTGTCGCGCCAGGTCGGGGATGACGATACCCCTGTGGTCGCCGACGATGACGAAGAGAACGTCCCCCTTCCGGCTGACCAGCAGTCCGACCTGCCTATTGACCTCCCGGGAGATCTCGGTCAGGTTTCTCGCCACTTCATGGGTAAGGACCCTTGCAGGCGGTATCTTTCGGCGGTAGAGTTGTTCGATTCTCTTAACCTGCGCCGGTTTAAGGCCGGTCAGGTTTCCATAGGCCTTTTCGATGGACGAGGCTCCTCGGCTTTCTTACTTGAATTTCTGGGGATTGACTCTCTTTTCCATGGTGTCGAGAAACTGAGACCATGCATTGGTCCTGAATCCCGAAACCAGCCTTTTGGGTTTTTCCGCTTGGCACTCGGGGCAGGTGAGGGTCTCGTCTTCCTCGCTCGTCTTGAGGAAGACCTCGAAAACATGGGAGCACTTACGGCATTCGTAATCATACAGCGGCATAGGATACTCCAAGAAAAATCATTTTAACTTGTCGATTTTTTTACCATGTGCGGCCATTCCGGTCAATAGGGAATAGGGTCAACGGTGTACTCGCGCATCACCCTGGTTATTTCAGGCCGCCGTAAAAAAACAACCCCGGGGATTGTCCCCCCGGGGTTGCGGTAAATCAGTTAAGAACCGACCTTAGAAGGTCAGGGTCAACTTGTGCATGAGCAGCCAGTCGTCCCCGACCTGGGCGTTCGCGTTCGTTCCCTTCCAGTAATCGCCTGCCCAGAGGTAACCGAAGGCGACCGTGTAGGAGAGGTTGTCGTAGAACTTGTACGTCGCGTACAGGTCGATCTCCGTTCCGTAGTCCTTGTCGAGGTAACCCGTAGGAGCCTGGTCGGCCTCCATGACCGTTATAGCGGCCTGGAGTTCGAGTTTTTCGATGGGCTTGTAGCCGCCGAAGAACTGGTACAGGAACACGTTCTGCGGGATACCGCCGTTTCCGATGGCGCCGTTACCGCTGAAGATGTCACGGGCGCCCGTGTAAGCATATCCGCCCCAGCCCTGGCCGGTGTAGCGGCTCGTCCAGTCGTTCCACAGGATCAAGACGGGCTGCCAGGGGCTGTAGCCCGTTGCCGCCGTACTCTGGAGGGCTGCTTCGTTCTTGTCAGTCGTGGTGGGGTCGTCGCCCGCCACGGTGGCAAGCTGGATTCCGACGTAGGCCGGCCCGAAGGTGTACTTGCCCTTCAGGTACCAACTGAAGCTGTCATGGTCGATGTCCTGGATCCCCATGGCGCGTGTGATGTTATCGCCGTAGTCGAACATCTTCCCCCAGGTGTAGTCGACTTCACCTTCCAGGTAGAAGGGGCCGTAGCTGACCATGAAGTAGGGGACGCCCAGCCAGGAGGTCCTCTTGTAATCGGCAGCAGTCTGCTCAAAGGTGTAGTTCGGCAGGTAGTACTGGAGGTAGCCGAACTGGCCGCTCAACTTGCCGGAGAACTTGTAGATGAACGCGAGGGCGTACTTGTCGTATTCCGAGTCGTTGTAACCGGTACTATTCAGGCTGTTCTCACCCGCCTTTTCCCAGAGGGCGATGAACGTGAAGGGCCCGACAAAGTAGTGTGCCTTCACTCGCAAGACGTCTTCGTAGTAATCCATGAAGTCCGTCCCGAAGTTGCCGCCTTGCTGGTAACCGACCCACCACCGGCCGCCGAGGATGTTGGCGTCGATGTAAGCGCGCTTCATGGCGAAGTTCTGCTCGTTCTCGGAGTTTCTGTCCATCATCGATGCCCCGCTCAAACCCGCGCCCGTAGCGAAACCAGGATTGGCACCAGCAGGGGTCGTCGCATGCCATCGCTCATAGCCCATCCTATCCAGACCGGCGACCCTCTCCAAACCTTCGAACCGGGTCACCAGTTGGAGGCCTTCGGCCACCTTGAATACCGGCTCCAGCCGGATGAAGGTGGTGAAGTACCTCTGGGATGCCTCATTGTTGTCGACCATCGCTCTGTTGCTCTCCCAGTAGCCCGTCATTTCCGCCCGGCCCGTGACTTTCACGTCCAAGGCGAAAACAGGCATGCTGAGGGCCGCCACAAGGCCGACGGCAAGCAAAATAATCGAAATTCTCTTCATGTCTTCCTCCTGTTTTAGTTGTGGTTTTGGTCCGCCTCCCTTGCACGTTTCGGAAGCCTCTGACCAGCTCTACTTTCCTAAAACGCCTCCATCCATCTTGACTCAATCAAATCACCGCTCTGTCCGGCACCACCTCCTCTCTCAACCCCTGCCATACAGGCATATAACCCCGAATGTCCATCCGAGTTCGGCAAAACCTAACACCAAGGAAAAAAGCTGTCAAGTAATTTTTTATCTAAATTTTCCTTGACAGGGAAGGGAGCGCTAAATTATATTTCGCGGGATTTGGAAGGGGATTATTACGGGTTAAAGGTATTCTTGGCTTTCGTCGGGTTGAGACGGGAATGCCCTCCCCTAAAATATCAAAAGAACGAACGATGGAGGAGGTCAAGAAGTATGGCAGAAGAAAAGAAGGTCTATCCGGTACCGGAGAGAGTCGCGAAGACGGCTTACGTCAACAGCATGGAGATGTACAACAAGATCTACAAGAGGTCGATCGAAGACCCCCAAAATTTTTGGTCCGAGATCGCGGGAGAGTACGTAGAATGGTTCAAGAAGTGGGAAAAGGCCGAAGAGTATAACTTCGATGTTCGCAAGGGTCCCATCTACCTGAAGTATTTCGAGGGCGGCAAGCTGAACGTCTCTTACAACTGCCTGGACAGACACCTGAAGACGAGGCCCGACAAGGTCGCCATCCAGTGGGAAGGCAACGAACCGGGCG